>SPJP01000278.1 GCA_006844665.1 Paracoccaceae bacterium | reverse complement strand
CGGGCAATGCCGCGACCAGATCGTCAATGGCAGAGGTCTCGCCCAGGTCAGCTCGGATAAACTGGTCAACAGACAGGGCCGGATCATTGCGATCAACGCCGATCACATGGGCCCCTTGCGCCCGGGCGGTGCGGGCCACTTCTGCTCCGATCCCTGACGAAACGCCGGTGATAACGATGGTTTTATTTAGTAGGCTCATTGGTATGTCTCCGTCAGGGGTCTGAAGGCTGTAATGACGGCCTAGCCCCGGCCCCTAAGGGCAGGTGCCAAGCCGATTTTCCGGGGTTGGATTTAGAAAGGGTAAGGTGTCGCGGCGGGTTTGGTGGTGACCCACATGTATTGGGTAAACTCTTCCCAAATGGCCGGACCCGAAATCCGTGCCCCGTTGCCCGACTTGCCGCGCCCGCCAAAAGGCGCAAGCGGAGAGGCCGTTACCGTTTGGTCGTTGATGTGCAGATGGCCAACTTTCAGCTGCATCCCAAGGCTGCGTGCCCGGGCGACATCGGCCCCAATGACAGCGGCCACCAGGCCAAATTCCGTCATATTGGCCAGAGCGACCGCTTCTGCATCATCGTGATATTCGACAATTACGGCCACAGGACCAAAGATTTCTTCTTCAAAGGCCCGCATGCCGGGCTTGACCCCTGACAAGACAGTCGCCGGGAACATCGTTCCATTGGGCTTGCCCCCCACATGTAGGGTGGCCCCTTTGGCAACGGCATCTTCTACGATGCCTTCGATACGTTTCGCTTCGCTTTCGACGATCAACGGTCCAAGGGCGCATTGCTCGGTCGCGGGGTTGCCCACGGGCAAATGATGCGCTTTCGTCACCAGTTTTTCGACCAAATTGTCCAGCTTTGACGCCGGTGCAAGGATAAGCCCCGTTGCCATGCAGATCTGGCCTTGGTGCAGCCAAGCGCCCCAAGCAGCGTTAGAGGCGGCGATATCAAGATCCGCATCGTCCAAAACGACCAGTGCGTTTTTGCCGCCCAGTTCCAGCTGTACTTTCTTCAGATTGCGCCCGCAGGCTTCGCCGACTTTGGATCCTACCTCAGGCGAGCCGGTGAAGGACACCATAGCGATGTTCGGATCTTCGCACATGGCAACACCGACATCTGCGCCGCCCGGTACAATGTGCAACAGGTCTGCAGGCAAGCCCGCTTCTTCAAAGGCGCGCGCGATCATCACGCCGCCAGTGATCGGTGTGCGCGGATCGGGTTTGTGCACCACTGCGTTGCCTGTTGCCAAACCAGCTGCGATGGCCCGAATGGACAGGATCAGCGGAAAATTGAAGGGCGAGATGACGCCGACAACGCCGTGGGCCACACGGATCAATTCTTCTTCCGCCTCGCGGCCGTCAACCGATTTCAGGCCTGCATTGGGGGTTTGGGTTGCGGCCTCGGCTGCGGCGCGCAGAAACCCTGCGCTGTGTTCGATTTCGATGCCAGCCTTCGGTGGGATCGAACCGCTTTCCTGGATGATCCATGGGATCAGCTCTTCTGCATTGGCCTCTAGCAGGTCGGCGGCCTTGTTCAAAATCGCGGCGCGTTCGCTTGGGTCTGTTGCTTCCCAAGCGGGTTGTGCCTGTGCGGCGGCGGCAGCGGCGGTGGACAGATCAGCGGCAGTGCCTTTGCCGATTGTGCCGACATGGGCCCCGTCCGCCGGGGCGCTTACCGCTTGCGTGCCGCCAGCTGCGTCGGCCCAACCGCCTACAAAAATCTTACCGCTCCAAGCGGCTTCATTCAGAAACGACGTGTGATTTCCGTCCATGGTATCCTCCCAAAATTTCCAACGATGCAGGTCAACGGCCTCCCTGCCTCTTGCATCGTTTTTCCTCGGGTTGATTTCTGTTCAGACGGATCATTTTTACGAGAAAAATTTCATCACATAAAAAACTTTTTGTTAATCTTCTGTTAATAAACATTTTTTTAACGTTGCGCGAGCGCATGATAGTTTCATAAATTTATGAAATGTCAAAATACAATTCACAAAATGATGAAGCTCCTCAACGCATCTCGTTGATGGACGCTTCAAAGCAGGCCCCGATGATCATGGCGCGCGGGGACAGTCACCGGCTTGACGAAGGCGCGCCCCCCACTTTGAACGACCTGGCGGGTGCCTTGCAGTTTGCCCTTGGGGATGGGCGCATTTGGCTAAGCGATGAACGCATCGTTTTGATGCAAACCCGGGTCTTCGGAAAACTGCGCGCCCAGATGATCCATGAAATCGGCATGGACCGCACCCGGGAATTCTGCATGAAAGTGGGCTGGGACGAAGGCATGAAACTGGCCGAATTGGTCAAGACCCGGTTTTCCCAAAACGACATGACGGCCGCCCTGGCCGCCGGGCCGCGCCTTCACACTATGGAAGGATATGCCAAGGTGATCACCAAACGCTTTGAGTTTGATGTCGCCAAAAAAGAGTATTTGGGAGAGTTCTACTGGTTCGACAGTGTTGAAGGCGCGGAACATCTTCGCTCTTTCGGGGTGTGTGATTGCCCGGTCTGTTGGATGCAGCTTGCCGTGCCCAGCGCCTATTCCACTGCCCTGCTTGGGTTTCCGGTGATCTTTCGGGAAATCGAATGCGTGGGCCAAGGTGCCCAGCGCTGCGTGGTGGTGGGCAAAGACGTTGAAAGCTGGGGCGATGACGTGCCGGAACTGCGTCTGTTTGGCCTGACAGACAGTCCCAAAAAGAAAAGCAAACCGTGGCAGCCGCCAAAGTCGATCCCGATGGAGCCGCCGTTAAAAAGCGCGCGCCAAGAAGACATCATCGGGGAATCCCCCGCGATCCAACGGGCAAAGCGTTTGGTCGACAAGGTTGTCGCGTTTTCAGAACCCGTGATGCTGCTGGGCGAGGCCGGAGCCGGCAAAGAGTATTTCGCCAAACACCTGCATCAGCGCGGACCTAACCCACTTGGGCCATTTATCTCTGTCAATTGTCCGGCCTACCAAAACAGCGGCGCGTCCCAGGTTGATCCGTTTCTGTGCGAAGGCGGATATGTGGATCAAGCCAAGGGCGGAACCCTGTTTTTGAATGACTTTGTGACGCTCAATCAAAGCATTCAGGCCAAGCTTGCGGCATATCTAAAGGCCACCCCAAGCAAGCGGCAGCCTTTGCGCATGGTCGTGGCGTCGAGTGTGTCGCCCACGGACGCTGTTGCAAACGGAGCCCTCAGGTCAGATCTGCACTATTTCCTGTCGGTGCTGCCCATTCAGATCCCGCCCCTGCGCGAACGGCGCGACGACCTGCCTGCGCTTATCCAGAATTTCCTTGATACCCACTTGGCGCGTCACGCAAAGCCCCTTGCAGGCCTGTCTGGTGCGGTTTTTGACATGCTGCTGCGCTATGATTTTCCGGGGAACCTGCACGAGCTGTCCAACATGATTGAACGGGGCGTGATCTATGCAGAACCCGGCGGTCAGATTGAAATCAGTCATGTTTTTTCAGTCATCGAAAACGCGCCCCGTATCTCTCGCCGGATTGGCGAGGATGGAAATGTTTACCGCCCAAAGAGCCTGGCCGACGTCCATGCAGCCCGGACCTTGGAAGAGGTAGAGCTGGAAGCAATCCGCAACGCATTGCTGGAAACCGATTGGAACATCTCGGCCGCGGCGCGAAAACTGGGGCTGACCCGTGCGCGGCTGGATTACCGTATCAAGAAGCTGAATTTAAAAAGAGCATGATGGCGGTGGATGCTAAGATTTTGGCACCGTTGGGGATCAAGACGCTGCAATCACGAGATGGTTACGCAAAGCGTGCCAAAGGTTGAGTATACCCGCGCTTAGCTATATCCGAAATCTAACCCTGTATTCGCGTGGATATTTTCGGCGCAACGGAGACCTCTATGCCCAAACCCTTCCATACGGCGCGCGCCGCTGACCATCTTGCGGCCCGACTGTTTGAGGCAGGATGCCGCTATGCCTTTGGGATGCCGGGGGGCGAGGTTCTGACCATTGTCGATGCGTTGGAAAAGGCCGGGATAAAGTTCATCCTGTGCAAGCACGAAAACAACGCGGGCTTTATGGCTGAAGGCGTGCATCACCGTGACGGTGCGCCAGCCATTCTTGTCGCGACCTTGGGCCCTGGGGTGGTGAACGGCGTCAATGTGGTTGCAAATGCCTTGCAAGACCGGGTTCCAATGATCGTTCTGTCCGGCTGTGTCGATGCGGATGAGGCGCTGACCTATACCCACCAAGTGTTCGACCACAGTCAGGTCTTTCGCAGCATCACCAAGGAAACCTTCTGCCTGACGGCGCAGAGCGCAGACATTATCGCCGACAAAGCTGTAAGCATTGCGTTGGATGGCCGCGCGGGTCCGGTGCATATCGACGTACCAATCTCGGTCGCCGATCAGCGAGTCGCAATTACCCCCCGCCGCCGCGCGACCCCCGTGGCCAATATCCCCGCGACCGGCACCGCATTTGACGCGGCGCGCGCCTGGCTAGGGGCCGCCAAACGCCCGGTGATGATCGCGGGGCTGGATGCGGTTGCCGATAAGGCTGGTGCTGAAATCAAGACCTTCTGCGAAACCTATAATGTGCCTTTGATCACCACCTACAAGGCCAAGGGGATTCTTGCCGAAGATCACCCGCTTTCGCTGGGTGGCGCGGGCCTGTCGCCCCTGAACGACAAACATGTTCTGCCATTCGTGCAATCGGCGGATCTGATCATTTGCGTGGGCTACGACCCGATTGAAATGCGCCCCGGTTGGCGCGAGGTTTGGGACCCTGCTGAGACGAACGTGATTGATATCACCGCCGTACCGAACACCCATTACATGCATCAAGCGACCCTGAGCGTCGTGGCAGATACTGGTGCCACTTTGGCATCGTTGCGCGACGGCGTAGCGGCTGGAACCACGTGGGAAGACGGCGAAATCGACACGTTGAAGGCCGCCTTGGCCAAGGATTTCCCCACCGACACGGATTGGGGACCGGCAGCGGTGATCGACGAGTGCCGCAAGGCCCTGCCCCGCGATGCATTGGCAACCGCCGATTCCGGAGCCCACCGGATTTTGCTGTCCCAAATCTGGGACTGTTACGAGCCCCGCGCGCTTATTCAATCCAGTGCGCTGTGCACCATGGGTTGCGCCGTGCCGATGGCGATTGGAACAAAGCTCCGCTGCCCGGAGCGGCAGGTCGTGTCCTTTTCGGGGGATGCGGGAATGTTGATGGTCAACGGCGAATTGGCAACGGCTGCAGAGCTGGGCGGCAACCCGATCTTCGTGGTCTTTGTTGATGCCAGCTTGGCGCTGATTGAGCTGAAACAACGCGGGCGGCAGATGCGCAATACGGGCGTAGATTTTGGCAAGCATGACTTTGCGGCAATTGGGCGCGCCTTTGGGGGCAATGGTGTTACGGTCAAGGATCGCGCTGGCCTGCGCAAAGCATTAGAAGATGCGCAAGCAGCCGATAGCTTTACCGTCATCGCCGCCGAGATCGAGCCACAAGCCTATGACGGCAAGATCTAAAACCAACGAAACTACATCAGAACAAAACGAGGAACAGGACATGGCAATGGCGCTTGAGGGGTTAAAGGTGCTGGATCTAAGCCGCATCCTTGCCGGTCCGACTTGTACGCAGCTTTTGGGCGATCTTGGAGCTGACGTTCTAAAGATCGAAAACCCCGTCACACAGGGCGATGATACGCGCAGCTGGGGTCCGCCCTATGCCGAAGGCCAGGACGGCGAGGCCACCGACCTAAGCGCTTATTTCATCTGTGCGAACCGCAACAAGCGGTCCGTTGCTGTTGATATCGCAACACCAGAGGGCCAAGAAACGATCCGCAAACTGGCCGCCAAGGCCGATATTGTGATCGAAAACTTCAAACCCGGCGGGCTTAAGAAATACTCTTTGGATTACGCCTGCCTGAAAGAGGTTAATCCCGAGGTGATCTATTGCTCGATCTCGGGCTATGGCCAAACCGGTCCGAATTCTTCAAAGCCCGGATATGACCTGATGGCACAGGGTTTTGGCGGGGTCATGAGCCTGACCGGCGCGCCAGACGGCGAGCCGATGAAGGTCGGCGTTGGGATTGCTGACGTCATGTGCGGGATGTACGCGACCGTTGGCATCCTAGCAGCCTTGCGCCACCGCGATCAAACCGGAGAGGGCCAGCATATCGACCTGAGCCTGGTGGACAGCCAAATCGCGTGGTTGATCAACGAGGGCACCAATTATCTGAACTCTGGCCAGGTGCCGCAGCGGCGCGGCAACGGGCACCCGAATATCGCGCCCTATCAGGTTTATGAAACCGCCGGTGACCATGTGATTGTTGCCTGTGGAAACGACACCCAGTTTCAGCGTCTGTGCCAGTTCCTGGGCTTGGATGATTTGGCCAGTGATCCGCGTTTTGCCAGCAACCCCGCCCGCATTGAAAACCGTGAAGCACTGAACGCGGTGCTGGAGCCTGCTTTTGGCGCGCTGAGCGCGGCGCAGGTTGTGGCCGGGCTGGAAGAACGCGCCGTTCCGGTCGGTTCAGTCAACCGCGTCGATCAGGTGTTTGAAACCGAACAGGTCGCTGCCCGCGAAATGATGGTACAGCAAATGCATGGCGCCACCGGTGCTTTGGTCAAAATGATCGGCAACCCGTTGAAATTTTCGCAAACGCCCATTGCCTATCGTCGGCCTCCGCCAAGTTTTGGCGAGCACACGGACGAAGTTCTGGAAAAGGATCCTTGGGACTAGGGTCCTGACCCTACGGGCGCCTGTTCGTCCGCCCCTCCCCGGCCAGCTTCTGCATGGAAGAAGGGATCTGTTTAATATGCATGGGGCAGATGTTCAGCGTGGCAGCATCAATATCCGCCAAACCGTGAACACGCTTATTCACACATGCGCGAGCAAGGCCCTTAGGCCCTGCACGGCGCGAAATTTCTCGGGTACATCTTTCGGCAAGAAACACCGAATTTGTTGAGAGGAACTTTTTATGAAATTGCGCATCGCATTTGCGGCTTTGATCGCCAGCACCACCTTCGCTTTCGCAGGCGAGCAATATATTGACGAGACGGGGTATGCTGTATCCGGTTATGACGTTGTCGCTTATTTCGGGCTTGAAGCGGCCCCTGTTGGCACGCCGCAGCCAGAAGGCGTACCTGGCATCGCCAGCTTTACAGCCGAATACAATGACGCAAAATGGGCGTTCTCGTCCGAGGAGAACCGAGAGGCGTTCCTTGCTGACCCTGAAAAATACGTGCCCGCCTTTGATGGCCATTGCGCCTACGGCGTATCGCGCGGCGGCAAAGTCCCCGCGAACCCCAATCTGTGGCGGATCGTTGACGGCCAGCTTTATCTGAACATCACGAAAAACGTGGTGGGTTTCTGGGAAGAAGACATCCCTGGCAACATCTCTTTGGCGGATGGAAACTGGCCCGGAATTGAAAGCAACGGTGCGTCTAGCAGCACTATCCCGCAGTTTTCGTCAGCCGCGCCAAGCAACTAAGGTGACATTGAAATGAAGCTCTCTCGCCGACACTTCCTGGCGCTTGGTGGCGCTGTAGCGCTCGGCGCGGGAGCAACGATTGTTACCTATCGCGTCCGCCGCCTGCGCGCCGAGACAGCCACCACAATGACACCGGCCGAAGCGCTAAGCGCTGCGGCGCGGGGTGACATCTTGCTGGTGGATATTCGCAGACCAGATGAATGGCAAAGGACAGGCGTTGGCGAGGGTGCGGTGACGATCGACATGCGTGCGGCAGATTTTGTCGAACAGCTTGTCGCCCTTCGCCAATCGACGTCGCAACCCGTTGCCGTGATCTGCGCCCGTGGCGTCCGGTCGGCGCGGGTGACCAGACAGTTGGACACCGCCGGGATCGGCCCGATCATCGACATCCCAGAGGGTATGTTGGGCTCTGCCGCCGGGCCCGGTTGGTTAGGGCGCGGTCTGGCCGTTTATAAAGTTAACTGAGCAAATCACGGGAGCAGCCTAATGCGCCGCCTATTTCAAGTTCTACTTTTTGCTGCGGGGACAGGCACAGGTGCCGCGCAGGCATGTTCCGTTGATACCCCTTGCCCGGTCGGAGACCGAGACTATTACCTAGCCGCGCCCGAAAACCCAATTGGGGCCGTTGTTTATATCCATGGCTGGGGCGCCAGCGGTTCCGGTGCGCTGAAGAACACGGGCATGGTGAATACCTTCCTAGAACGCGGTTATGCCGTGGTTGCGCCAGATGGCATCCCGCGCGAAGGGCGCAATGGGCGCAGTTGGCGGTTCCACCCCCGGGCGGATCAGGGCGCAGAGATCGCGCATCTACAAGCCGTGCGTGATGATGCGATGCAAAAGCTGAACCTGCGTGCCGACCAGGTCTTTTTGGCAGGGTTTTCCATCGGTGGGTCTATGACAGCCTATACCGCGTGCCTTGCGCCCGACAGTTTCACCGCCTACGCGCCGGTCGGGGGCAATTTTTGGCGCCCGCACCCCACTGAATGCGCGGGGCCTGTACGCATGCTGCACACCCACGGCTGGAAGGACGGAACCGTGCCCCTTGAAGGGCGCGTGGTGAACGACATGCCGTCTGATGACCCGAGTGCCCTTGCCCAAGGCGACGTTTTTCATGCGATGGAGATTTGGCGTCAAACCAACGGCTGCGTGCATCTAAAAGCGGACCGCTATGTCACCGAAGGCCCGTTCATGCGCCGCGCCTGGGACCGTTGCGAAGAAGGCTCTGCCCTTGAGTTTGCGCTGCACACTGGCGGCCACTCGATCCCCAGAGGATGGTCTGAAATGGTGATCGAGTGGTTTGAGGGCTTGCCGCCCGCTTGATGACAAAGAAAAGGGGGGTCACATTATGCTGGTAATCGCAACGACACTTGCTGGGTTCGTCCTGGGTGCAATTTTACCCAAACGCTGGGGTGTGTTTGGGTTCCTGGGCGCGGCTGTGCTGCTGTTTGCCATTCAGGCTGGGGTGAGCACGGCAAACGGGTTTGCCGGGTCGAGCATCGAAGAGAGCCTGCTGCTGTTTAACGGCAGCTGGCTGTCCTTTATCGGTTTTAACGCCCTGGTGACCTACCGGGCCTTTGCGCCGGTGCTTTTGGCGCTGGCGGTTCCGATTATCTTTCGCTTGCGCGCTTCAAAGGTTTAAAGGGCCCTGCCCCTGGGTCCGATTACTCTGCCGGGACAACATCCGCTTTCGCTTCGGTCAGCAATGACTTCATCCAGGCGCGTTCGCTGCGTGCCGAGCCGACGATGCGCGGTTCGATCAATGTGTGGGGCGTATCCAGGCGCAACATGCGCGGTGCGATCCCATCAATACGCACGGCGCTGAGCTTGGAAAGCGGCGCGGCTGCGGCCAAGCTTATCGCGATGGGCAGAATAAGAAGCGAGACGTTCCAAAACAATATTCCGCCCAACAAAGCTGCGCCGAAACAAGTCTCGATCCAGTGAAAGCGCAGGGTCTGCATCCAGCTATAGCTTGCAATTTCTCGGTTTTGTGGGGCCCACGCATTCGTGCGCCCCAGTAGCGCAAAGCCGGTCGCCAGGGTGTGTTGCACCATCATAATAGGCGCATACAGCACCGAAAGAACCAGTTCGAACATCATGGAGCCCGCCAGCATGACGTTCGACCGGTACGCCGCGCGGGTGCGCCGCCGCAGCCCGAAAACGATCGCGCCCAAAAGCTTTGGGAACAATAGCATCCCATAGACACACAGCATGTAGAACCAGCCAATGCTTTGTTCGACCATCGGCCAGATCGGGTGCAGCGGGTTGGCGGACGAAAAATAGCTGTCCGGGGCTTCTTGGCTTGCGCCCATGAAGAACCAAAAGATCACCACCGCCAGCCAGGCGGGTGACATCAGAAAGGCCAAAGCTCCCTGCAACAGATGGAACCGCGAGATCATATGGAACCCGCGCGTCGCCAAAAGCCACAGGTGCTGCATGTTCCCCTGGCACCAGCGCCGTTCGCGAAGAATGTGGTCAATCAATGTTGGCGGGGTTTCTTCATAGCTGCCATCAACCCGCGGCAAGAACCGAACCGCCCAGCCGGCGCGGCGCAACATACCCGCTTCGACGAAATCGTGGCTGAGAATAAGATGCTCGGCCCCCCGTCGCCCCTTTAGGTACGGCAGGCGCGCGCTTTGTGCGAAGGCGTGGGTGCGGATGATTGCATTGTGGCCCCAATAGTTGCCCTCTTGCTGCGCCCAACTGTCCATCCCTTCGGCGGAAAGCCACCCGTACACCGAGTTTGAGAATTGCTGTACGCGGCCAAAAAGCGTTTGCGCGCCGATCACAATCGGGCGGCTTTGGATCAAGCCAGCGTCTGGATCGGCGGCCAAGGCATCCGTCAATTGCACGATGGCCACGCCGCTCATCAGGCTGTCGGCGTCTAGGATTACCATCGCCTCGTAGGCGCTGCCCCAGTTTTCGATCCAGTCGTTGATATTGCCGACCTTTTTGTCGGAATTCAGCAGACGTCGGCGGTAGTAAACCCGCTGTTGTGGGGCTTGTTCTGCATGAAGCGCCGCGAAGGCCCGTTCTTCTAGCGCGGCAAGTTCGGGATCGCGGGTATCGCTGAGAATAAACAAGGTGTAGCGGTGATCGCCCGGCTTTGAAGACAGTTCTTTTAGCATCGCCGAGGCGTTTCCAAAGACGTCCCACGTTGTCTCGTTATAGACCGGGATCAACAGCGCGACATCCATTGGCGTGCGCCCGTTTTGGGCCGCAGGGCGTGCTGACCGAACCAAGGCCAAGCGCGCCAGTCCAAGACAGGCCGTATTCACCGAAAATACCAGCCAGGTGAAGGTCAGCGCCACCAAGGCAAGGGCCACGCCTTCAAGAACGGCGACGCCGCCCAAGGCCAGATAGCGGTTGATCGAAATACACAAAAGCGCGGTCAGAACGATGGTCGGAATAAAGGCAGCGAGCCGCCAAAAAAGCCCCGAGTTTTGCACGGTTTTCTGCATCATCCGAGGCGCTGCGGCCTCTGACAAGGTTTGCGGTGACATCGCAAGCCGCGCAGGCTTGGGCATATGTGAAAAGGCGTAAGGCGTCATGCTGTCCATCGATACAACCAGACCTCGGACAGGGGCGCATCGTTCAGGCGCAGCTGGGCGCGGAATTCGATCAGTTTTGCGTCGCCGGGGTGGAATTTAAAGGCCAGCCGTGGCCCGCCGGTTTCTGGGTTGCGCTGCAACACACCGTCTGAAACCTCGCCCGCGCTGGCTTGGATGATCTTTGTTACCTCGCCTAGATCATCAGGGACATCGGTGCCCGGGGCAAAGTCGATGGCAATGATGGTTCCGTTGTTTTCAAAAGCCGCGCCGATCATCGTGTTCAGCACCTCGACCCCCTTGCCATAGGTGGTGTCTTCGCCCCAGGTGATGCGGTAGCGGAAAGTGTTTTCGGACCCACCGTCCAGACCGTCGCTTGGCCGCCAGTAACAGACAATATTGTCGTAAATCTCTGACGGGGTTGGAATCTCGACCAAGGAAACCGTGCCTGAGCCCCAGTCTTCCAGCGGTTCGATCCAGACACCTGGACGGCGATGATAAAGCGCCTCTAGATCCGCGAAGTCACTGAATTCACGGGCCCGCTGCATCAGGCCAAAGCCCTTGGGATTGTTATCCAAAAAGGCGCTGACCTGCAGCGATTTGGGGTTCGCCAG
>SPJP01000279.1 GCA_006844665.1 Paracoccaceae bacterium | reverse complement strand
ATAGGATTTTATGTAATAACTATCCTGAATATGGGATGAATAAGGGCCGAGCGATGAACCCACTGGATGGTCTGGACGTGTTTGTGGAAATTGCAGACGCCAAAAGCTTTAGCCGGGCCGCACAGCGCCTTGGCATGCCGACCACCACGGTCAGTGCCAAGATCGCGCGTTTGGAGGAAAGATTAGGGGTCACGCTGTTTCGGCGCACCACCCGCAAGATCAGCCTGACCGAGGCTGGCGCGCGATATTATGCGGATTGCGCCCCGGCATTGAAGGCTGTCCAGCAAGCGCAGGCCTCGCTTCGGGACGATATTATAGAGCCGTCGGGGATTTTGCGTATGACCGCGCCCCCGGATATCGCGCAGATCGTGTTGCCGCCTGTTCTGGACCTGTATCTGCGGCGCTATCCCAAGGTTGAACTGCAGCTGCGTGTGACCAACAGTTTTGCCGATCTGGTGGGGGACAAAATAGATCTGGCGATCCGGGTCGGTGCGCTAGAGGATTCCAGCCTGATTGTTCGGAAACTGACCCAAGGGCGCATGTCGTTCTGGGCGTCCCAGGCCTATTTAGCTGATCATGGCACCCCGGTGCAGCTGGCGGATCTGGACCAGCACCGGTTGATCTGGCTGAGCCATTTTCAACGCGGCATTGATCTTTTCGGCCCAGATGGAGGCCAAACTTCGGTGACGTCAAAACGGTGGTTGGAGGTCGATGATATCCAGACGTTACGGCATTATGTGCAACGGGGTCTTGGCATCGGGCTGCTGCCGCAGTTTGACATAGCAAGCAGCCCTGCCCCGGAGCACTTGGTGCAAGTCTTGCCCGACTATCAGACCGAGCCGTTTCGGGCCGTCTTTGCCTACCCCAAACAAAGCTTTGTCCCCATGACGGTGCGCAGTTTTATCGACACGGCGGTCGAGGTTATTCGGGGCAAGTGATCTGAGCGGCGTGTTGCTGCGCGGGTTTGGGTCAGGGATCTGCTTTGGGTTGGGTCAGGGTCTTTGACATCCAGACCAACGCGCCTACAACCACGCCCCAGAACGCGCCGCTGACCCCGAACAGCGTCATGCCGCTGGCCGCGATCAGGAAGGTCAATGCCGGGGCCTCGAGCTGCGCGCTGTCGCTGAATGCGCCCGACACGGAGCCGATCAAAGCGGGGATCAGCGCAAGACCGGCCACGGCGGTGATCAGGGCAATCGGCGCAAGACTGGCCAATGACGTGACCAAGGCGGCGGCAAAAGCAATCACAATAAAGGCCAGCCCACAGGTGATCGCCGCCCAGTAGCGGGTTGCCGGATCGCGGCCTGCATCCTCGCCCGCCATCATAGCTGCTGTGATCGCTGACATGTTGACCGGGACCGAGCCAAAGGGCGCTGCCAAAAGGCTGACCAGGCCGGTCTTGCGGATCAGGGGTTGGCGGTCGACCGGATAGCCGTTGAGCTCTAACACCGCGAAACCGGGGATGTTTTGGCCGGCCATTGTCACCAGGTACAGCGGTAAGGCGATGGAAAAGAACGATGAAATCGTGAAGACCGGGGTGACGGGGGCAAAAGCCGGCAGCCACGTGATGTTGGCCTGTGCGGGACCCTCTGGGGCATGGATGGTAAACAAAAGAACGATCACGAAGGCGATCACCGCAAAGGGCATGGCGGCCAGTCTGTTCCAGCTTAGCCCGACCAGCCAAGCCACCAACACCGGCAGGACCAACACAGGAACAGTGCCCAAGGCCAAGGCTGGTGCCAGGCACAGCTTTAGCAGGACACCGGCCAGCAAGCCGTTTGCGATTGGTTTCGGGATACCGGCGACGATCTTTCCAAGGGCTGGGATGAACCCCGTCAGCACAATCAAAGCCGCGCAATAGATCAGAGCGCCCGTTGCTTCGGCAAAGCCGCCGGGCAATGCAGCTGTTGCCGCCAAAAACGCAGCCCCCGGCGTGGACCAGGCCACAGCGGCCGGAATACGCGTGACGACGGGCAGCCAGACGCCGCAGATCCCCATGCCGATGGACGCAAAGAACAGCCCCGTTGCGGCCTGGGCGTCACTGGCCCCCATCGAGGTCAGCCCCGCCAATACAATAGAAAACGACGCGGAAAACCCGACGAATGCCGCCAGCAATCCCATGGAAATTGCGGGAAGAGAAATATCGCGGAGCATGGAAGTGATGGCCTTCGTTCAGTCTATGCGCGACTTTTGCAGAACGCTGGCGAACTTACCAGAGCCATCGGAAAGTGCCTTTGCGGAAAGGGCCGATGACTGGTCGGTGTATTTTGATGGCATGTTGCGGCCCGGGCAGGTTTGTGTCCTGCCCGGGCCAATTGGTCGGTGTTGGTTATGGGCGCCTGCGGCCGATCACATGCGTTTGCCGAACCACATCCGGCGGATCAGCCCGTCGCGCAGATAGAACTGGTGATAGGCCCAGCCTGCGATATGGGCGGCGATCAGGATCATCAGCAAGGTTGCAACGGCCCCGTGGACAAAACGGGCTGGGAATACTGCGAAATCCGCAGGCAGTGGCGCGCCTGATTGACCAAAGGCGATCTGGAACAGATTGGCCGAGACGGCAAGCCCGATACCGCTGGCAACCATGACCAGCACAAGGACGTAAAGCCCAATATGCGCGGCCCGAGCGCCAAGATTCAGCGCTTGATGCCCGGCATCGGCCGCCGGGGGGGCCTTGGCGACCAGACGCATAATCAATCGCACGACCATGAACGCGCCGATGGCCAGCCCCCAGATCATGTGACCGGTCAGGCCGAACAGCTTGGCGGGGTCGTCGTTTTGTAAGGCGGTCAGGCCTGGGCCGCCGATAAACAAGGCGATCAGGATCATGGCGGCAACCAGCCAATGTAATCCGACCAGAACCGGGTGATAGCGTTTCATAGCTCTACTCCTGCAGAAAATACTTGCCCCATGGGTGGGGGCTTTGATGGGTTGTAGCAACCAAGCGCCCGGCCTGATATGAAACAAATATAACACCACGTTACATGAGAGAAACATGCGGACATTCGACTGGGAGCTTCTGCCCCATTTTCTGGCGGTTGCGCGCGCGGGGAACCTGCGGGCTGCGGCGCAGCTGATCGGGGCAAATTACGGAACGGTGAATCGCAATATTCAGGCGTTAGAGGCCAGCTATGGCGTGCGCTTGTTCCAGCGCTCTCGGCGCGGGTTCGCGCTGACTGAATTTGGCGAGGCGCTGTTGCCCCAGGCCGAAGCGGTGGAGCGTCAGGTGATTGCCGCGCGCAAGAGCGTTGAAGGGCTGGACCGCAGCGAGGCGGGCAAGATCCGATTTTCCGTCTCGCCTACATTGGCGTATAGCTTTGTTGCGCCGATGATTGCGCGGTTTAGCGATCTTTATCCCGACATCGACGTCGAGCTGCGCCTGACCTCGGACATCGAGTCGATTCCGGATGACGAGACTGACGTGTCCCTGCGCGGCGCCCGAACCGTGACCGACGATGTGGTTGCGCGAAAGTTGCTGCAGTTTGATCTGGGTGTGTTCGCCAGCGAGGCCTATTTAGAAAAAGTTTTCCCCAATGCAGGGCCCAAGGGCGAGGGTTTGACATGGATTGGACAACCCGCCCAGGGGCCGTCCTACAGCAGCCTGTCCCTTGAACCTTTTCCAAACGCGGATATGCGCCATGAGGTTTCGGACGGGTATATGCGCACGCGTCTGGTGTCGCTTGGGGTTGGGATGGCACATATGCCTGTGCTGTTCGAAACGCTGTTTCCGAACCTAACCCGCGTCCCCGGAACAGAAATCACCGCCGGTCAGTATCTTTGGCTATTGCTGCATTCTGACCTTAGAAAAACGGTCCGTGTCCGGCGGTTTGTCGATTCTATCGCAGCCGAGTTTCAGGCATTGCGGAAAGACATTTAAATCGAGGGTCTGGTGATAACGTCTGTCGCCCGGAAACGGGTGGCCCTTAGCTTTGGGGTTTGGACGCTACAGGCTGGAAAATGGACAAAGACAGGTCCAGCATTTGGCGCACCGCTGACGTGTCCAGGCCTGAGGCGCGATGGGTGAAGGCCAGGGCGATCTGTTCGCTAAGATATTTTGCGCCAAGCTCTACCGAAACGGGGCCGGGCCAATCGCCTGCATCCCGGCGGGCTTGCAAAAAGCTGCCATAGACTGCCCGGGCCACGGCATCGATTTGGTCCACCTTGGCCAACGCCTTTGGCCCTAGCCGGTGTTTGCCTGACCGCATTTTGTAAAACAGACAGCCCGTGGTCATGCGCGGGTCTGTGCTGGTAAATTCGATCAACGCGTCCAGTGTGTCTCGCAGATTGGCCCCCTGCAGCAGAATGGCCGAGATCTGAGACAGAACCTGGGCCGCATAGCGATCTAGTGCTGCGGATTTCAATCCATCTTCGCTGCCGAATGTTCGATAGAGAGATGGTTTAGAAATACCCGCCAACTGACAGATTTTATTGACAGAAATGTCAACCGGATCAGCCTGCCAATAGGCATTCATCGCAATATCCAACACGGCTGTGTTGTCCATTTTGCGCGGGCGGCCTCGGGGCGGTTTTTGGGTGTCTTGGCTCATGATTTTCAGGGATATATCGCTTGACGCTTTGGGACCGGCTGTTGCTGATGACCATTGTTACCGATCAGTACCAAATATGGCAACCGACCGGGGATGACAGGCCCAGAACGGGGGCGGATCAGGGCTTGATCAGGGCTTGATCAACATCTCGCCCTCGATCTCGATCGCGAAGCCCATGGGCAGGCCTTGCACCCCGATGGCCGATCGTGCGTGGCGTCCGATATCGGGGCCGAAAACCTCGATTATCAGATCGCTGAACCCGTTTATGACGACATGCTGTTCGGTATATCCTGGGGCCGAGGAGACCATTCCGAACACGCGGGACCAGCCGACAATTCGCGACAGATCGCCGATCTGAGCTTTGACATTGGCCAGAACGGACAGGGCAATATCGCGGGACGCGTCATAGCCCTGGTTGGTTGAAAGATCATGGCCGAGTACGCCATAAGGCCCCTCTAGGCTGCCATCCGCACCCTGTTTTGGGTGACCGGAAAACAGCAAACGATCGCCGCGGATGTTGACGAAGGAAAACGGCAGGCTCAGCCCTTTGGGCAGCTTTGTCGGCGCGGGCAGCTCTAGCCCGAGCTGGGCCAGTTTTTGATCGGGTGTGGTCATGGTGGGGCGTCCTCTTCCTGTCACGTATGCCCCTACCCTACACTGTTGTGACGCCAGCGTCTTGGGACATGGGCGGGAATGCGCCTTATGGGCTTTCGCGCGGGTCCCAAACGCACTAGGGGAAACGGGCACCGCTATTCCGGGGAACGTCATGGCGAAAAATGCCACTATCCACAAAGTCGAGCTGTCCGTATCGGATATGGACCGTCACTATTACGAGACCCACAAGCTGACCGTGGCCAAGCATCCGTCGGAAACCGATGAACGCATGATGGTGCGGATCCTGGCCTTTGCGTTGAACGCCCATGAGCAGCTGGAAATGACCAAGGGTCTGTCCACGGATGACGAGCCGGATATCTGGCAAAAAAGCCTGAGCGGTGAGCTGGAGCTGTGGGTCGCCCTAGGGATGCCCAGTGAAAAGCTGGTGCGCCAATCCTGCGGCAAAGCTGAACAGGTGATCATATATAGCTATGGCGGCAACCCGTCGGACATGTGGTGGGATAAGATCAAAAACAGCACCACCCGGTTCGATAATCTGCAGGTGGTGAACCTGTCCCAGACCGATTCCGAGGCTTTGGCGCAGCTGGCCAGCCGGTCAATGAAGTTGCAGGTCAACATTCAGGACGGCGAAGTGATGGTCAGCGCGGAAGACGCGATGGTCTATATAAATCCGGTTCAGTGGAAATAGTTTTCTTTTGTTTTCATTGCGATACTGCAAGAAGTTCATGTAAATGATCTGACTTTTCTGCGTGGATCTTTTCCGCACGGGCGCCATTTTGCGGAAAAATTAACCTGACTAAAATTGTCGGATTGACAATTCCGATGGATTCGCTCAGGTATTAGTCAAGTCAAGCCACCCCTAGTTTTACTGGGCCAGCCCGACACGTGATCCATGTGAGGACTGACCTGTGACGATACCTAAAATGCCCCTATTGCCCCGCCCTTATTCGCTGACCAACCGCCCTTTGCCATCTGTGGCGCAGCGCGGGGGCGCGACATGAGCTATCATTCTGTACCTACAAAAAGCCTGACAGCGGACGTTCTGCCGACCTTTGACGCGCGGGATCTAACCCAAGGTGGAGAGCTGGCGCAGATCGTGCTGGATGGCCAAACCTACCGGCTGCGGATCACGCGGTCGGGCAAGCTGATCTTGACGAAATGAACGCAGGCGCGCGCCAATGGGCTGCCGCTTTGGGCCTAGCCTGCCAAACCACATCTAACATTCGACCAAAGGACACCATCGTGAAACGCCCCTATCTTCTTGCCAGTGCTGCATTTTTAACCCTGTCTTCGCCCGCACTTGCCGTTGAAAGCGCCGATATTCTGGACACATATGCCAATATTGCATTGGCCACTTATGGGGATGCATTGATCACGGCGCAGCATCTGCAAACCGCTGTGGATGCGTTGATCGAGGCACCCTCAGACCTGACGCTGGCGGCTGCGAAGCAGGCCTGGCTTGCCGCCCGGGTCCCGTATCAGCAAAGCGAGGTGTTCCGCTTTGGCAATGCGATCGTGGATGATTGGGAGGGCAAGGTGAATGCCTGGCCATTGGATGAAGGGCTGATCGACTATGTGGATGCCAGCTATGGTGGCGCGTCCGATGAAAATGCCTTTGCCGCGTTGAATGTGGTGGCAAGCCCGGTCTTTACCCTGTCGGGCACCGAAATCGACGCGACCCGGATCACGCCGACACTGCTGTCCGACACCCTGCACGAGGCCGACGGGGTCGAGGCCAATGTCGCCACCGGCTATCACGCGATTGAGTTTATGTTATGGGGCCAGGATCTGAACGGGCACGCCCCTGGCGCTGGCGCACGGGCCTGGACCGATTACGCCACCGGCGCGGACTGTACTCATGGCAATTGCGACCGCCGGGGGGCCTATTTGAAAGCAGCTACCGATCTGCTGGTGTCCGATCTGGAATGGATGGCAGCGCAATGGACCAAAACAGGTGCGGCCCGCGAAACCTTGTTCGAAGACGAAACCGCCGGGCTGGCGGCGATGATGACGGGCATGGGCTCGCTATCTTATGGCGAGCAGGCGGGCGAGCGGATGCGCTTGGGCCTGATGCTGAACGATCCCGAAGAAGAGCATGATTGCTTTTCCGATAACACCCATAACAGCCACTACTACGATGGGCTGGGGGTTCAGAACGTCTATCTTGGGGCCTATATGCGGGTCGACGGCACGTTGGTTTCGGGAGCGTCCTTGTCAGATATGGTGCAGGCCGCCGATGCGGATCTGGATGCAGAGCTGCGCGGAAAGCTGAGCACGACACTGCAGGCGCTGGGGCGGATCAAGGCGTCGGCCGAGGCGGGATTTGCCTATGACCAGATGTTAGAGCGGGGCAATAAGGGTGGCGAGGCTTTGATCATGGGCGGCGTGAACGCATTGATTGATCAGACCAAATCCATCGAACGGGCGGTTGTGACCCTGGGTCTGGACCAGATCGCCTTTGAAGGATCAGATAGCCTGGATGATCCGAACGCTGTGTTCCAGTAAGGACAAGCTACTTGTCCCGTCAGGTCCTGGTGGAATGGGTTTGTGCATCGCGCAGGCCCATGGCCCCCGGGGCCTTTCGCCCCTTTGGTCGCCAAAACCGGTACTAAACATGTCTAGCCAAGCTTTTCGAACCTGCACATATATCCTTGTTGCCATGGCACTGGGCACCGGCGCCTTTGCGGGGCAAGATGAGGCAGTCTGGTCGCTTGGGGATCCGCACCTGAACACCCTGCCCCGGACCGAAGATGAGGCCGTGCGTATCAAGGCCGTGACTGCGCCGCCGCAGGATTTTACCGCGCCCCAAAGATTTGAGGACCGTCCCGGCGGGGCGGCAACCGTGCGGGTGACAGGCACGGCGGATGCGTTTTCCCAACCCTCGGGCAATATCAGTTTCGAAGACGAGCTGAATTTCAAGCTGGGCAACGGGCTGTTTCGCAAGCTGTGGGTGTCGGCACCTTCGTCGACCCTGGCCTCGGATGGGTTGGGGCCGCTGTATAATGCGCGGTCTTGCCAGCGCTGCCACATCAAAGACGGGCGCGGCCATCCGCCGGAAAATGCGGATGATAACGCGATTTCGATGTTCCTGCGGGTGTCGATCCCCGGTGCGCCCGAGGATGCAATCCCCGAGATCAAAGACTATATCGCCACCCTGCCCGACCCGACCTATGGCACGCAGCTGCAAGATTTCGCGGTGCAGGGCCATGCCGCCGAATACCGGCTGGATATTCAGTACCAAGAACGCCCTGTGACCTTGGCTGATGGCACCGTGGTGTCTTTGCGCGACCCGACCTATCAAGCCGTCGATCTGGGCTACGGTCCCCTGCATCCGGATGCGATGCTAAGCCCCCGGGTTGCGCCGCAGATGATTGGGCTGGGTCTGCTGGAAGCCATTCCTGCCGCAGACATACTGGCCCATGCGGATGCGGAGGACAGCGATGGGGATGGGATCTCGGGTCGGGCCAATGTGGTTTGGTCTGCGGTTTATAAACAGCCTATGCTGGGGCGGTTTGGCCTAAAGGCTGGCAATCCCACGGTGCTGGAACAATCCGCCGGGGCCTTTGCGGGGGATATCGGCATATCGTCGCCTTTGCATCCTTTGGGCAGCGGCGAATGCACGGTGGCGCAGGCTGCCTGCCGGGATGCCCCCCATGGTGACGGCGACGTGCGCGAGTTTGAGATCGACGCAGAAAGCCTTGATCTGGTTGCCTTTTACAGCCGCAACCTGGGCGTGCCTGCCCGCAGAAATCTGGACGATCCGCAGGTGCTGCGGGGCAAACAGCTGTTTTATGACACGGGTTGTGCGGCCTGCCACACGCCCAGCTACGTGACCCACCGGCTGGCCGACCGGCCCGCGCAAAGTTTTCAGCTGATCTGGCCCTATACGGATCTGTTGCTGCATGACATGGGCCCCGGGCTGGCCGATAACCGGCCCGAGGCGCGGGCCACGGGCACCGAGTGGAGGACCCCGCCGCTATGGGGTATTGGTCTGACCCAGCAGGTCAGCGGACACAGCTATTTCCTGCATGACGGGCGGGCGCGATCCTTGCTAGAAGCGGTCCTATGGCACGGGGGCGAGGCGCAATCCCAACGCGACGCTGTGATTAAGATGCCAGCCGAGGACCGCACCGCATTGCTGAAATTCCTGGAGAGTTTATGACCTGGTCTATCTTTGAACCCGCCCCGTGGCGCAGCTTGGCCCTTGGCCTTGCGCTGGCCCTGACACCTTTGGCCAGCACGGCGCAGACCTCGGCTGTTGATGCCATCGTGAGCGCACATATTTTGCCACGATTTCAAAGTCTTGCGGAAAAAAGCTCACATTTGGCGGAAGCGGCCCAAACGGAATGTGTGCCGTCCTCGGGTGCTTTGCGAGCTGCGTTCGGGCAGGCGTTTGATGCCTGGCTTGCGGCCAGCCATTTGCGGTTTGGCCCGACCGAGGTTCAGGATCGGGCCTTTGCTTTGGCGTTCTGGCCAGACAGCCGAGGGGCGACGCCGCGGTCTTTGACCGGGTTGCTGGCCAGCAGCGATCCTGCGATTTCATCGCCCACGGATTATACCGAGGTGTCTATCGCCGCGCGCGGGTTCTACGCGCTGGAGTTCCTGATTTACGACGAGGCCTTGTCACAGTTTGGGGACCCGAGCCTGCAGTGCCAGTTGATCCTAACCATCACCCAGGACATAGCCACCACCAGCGCTGCGATCTGGACCGATTGGCGCGACAGCTATGCCCGCGAATTGCTGACGCCCCGGGCAGATGGCCCTTACCGGTCCCAGGATGAGGTCATGCAAGAGCTGTTCAAAGCCTTGTCCACGGGGTTGGAATTTACTGCAGATACGCGGCTGGGTCGTCCCTTGGGCACATTTGATCGCCCGCGCCCCAAGCGCGCAGAAAGCTGGCGATCAGGACGATCCGCCCGCCATGTGGCGCTAAGCCTTGTCAGCCTGCAGGATCTGGCGCTGGGATTGGCAGGCGAGGACGCGGAATTGGCAGACCAGCTGGATCGCAGTTTTGCCCGGGCGCAAAGCTTGCTGGACCAGCTGGATGATCCGATCTTTGCCGGGGTTTCGGTGCCCCAATCCCGGATCAAGGTCGAGGTTGTGCAGCAAGCGGTCGGCAAGATCCGAGATGTGGTGCGCGACGCTTTGGGCCCGACCCTTGGGGTGGCGGCGGGCTTTAACGCGCTGGACGGCGATTAAGATGGCCGGGATTGCAACGGGACGCCGCCAGTTTCTGGGGGGATTGTTGGCCGCGGGCCTGACCGTAAAGCCAAGCTGGGCTGATGCCGGATCGCCTGCGTTTCTGGCCGCTGCTGCCCGTCCGGATGGGAGCTACCGGCTTTGCGGTATTGACCGGGATTTATCGGTTCGGTTCCAGATCCCCCTGCCCGCCCGAGGCCATGCTGCGGCAGCCCACCCCACGCGCCCCGAGGCCGTGGCCTTTGCCCGGCGCCCGGGGGTTTTTGCCCTGGTGATCGACTGCAGCACAGGGGCCCAGATCGCCAAGATCACAGCGCCCGAGGGGCGGCATTTCTATGGCCATGGCTGCTTTTCTGCCGATGGCACCCTGCTGTTTACCACCGAGAACGATTATGAGGCCGGAATGGGCAAAATCGGCGTTTGGGATACGGCAAAGGGCTACCAACGGGTCGATGAATGGGACAGCGGCGGTGTTGGGCCCCACGAGCTGAAGCGCCTGCCCGGGACCGATATTCTGGCCATAGCCAATGGCGGGATCGAGACGCATCCGGATTCCGGGCGCACCAAGCTGAACATCCCGACCATGCGGCCCAATCTGGCTTATCTTGCATCTGGCCAAGTTATTGAGATTGCAGAGCTTCCGCGGGAACAACACAAAAACTCGATCCGGCATCTGGCGGTGAATGGCGCAGGCGATGTGGCGTTTGGGATGCAGTGGCAGGGCGCGCAATCCGTGCAACCGATGCTGGGCATCCACCGGCGCGGCGGCCCGATTGTGCTGGCCCAAGCGCCACAGGAACATCTGCGCCAGTTGCAAGGTTATATCGGCAGTGTTGCCTTTGGCCCGGGTGGGCGGCAGGTCGCTGTGACCTCGCCCCGTGGCGGGGTGGCGCAGATCTATGACGCGGATCTTGGGCAGATGACGCGCGCGACGGAAATCGCCGATGTCAGCGGTGTTGCGGCCTATGGCGACGGGTTTGTCGTGACCTCGGGCACCGGACTGGTGCGCAGCCTATCGGGAACAAGCAGTGCAGAAATTGCGCACCGGGATATCCAATGGGACAACCATTTGGTTCCGGTCTAGGCCGCTTGTGCCAGCCAAGCTTCGGCTGCTTCTGTGCCGTCAAGCTCGAAACTTTTGATCGTCAGGCCGGGCAGCAATGCGCCTTCAATCTCGGCTGCGGTGCGGATCCAGCCTGCATCAGAAAGCACTGCGCATCTGTCGAATTTTGAAACCATGCCGAACAGTTTGGGCAAGCGGGCGAATTCGACCCCGAAGGCCCCCAGGCTTGGCATTGCGAAATCGGTTATGGTGTAGAGCATCTGGCCGTTTTCCACGCCCTCTGACAGCTTTATCAATTGGTCTAGGGCGGTGGCCATTTCAT
>SPJP01000273.1 GCA_006844665.1 Paracoccaceae bacterium | reverse complement strand
CAGATCAGTGTGGTTCACTTTTCAAGCGGATCGAGCCGCTGAGATGACGAGGATTTCGCGTCCTTACGGATTTGACGGATTTTCCGCCTGACGGCGTCACAGAGCCTTGAAATAGAACCACTATTCCTGCGTCTCTGTTCCTTGCCAGACAAAAAATCTGTCAAACCAACAGTGCAGGATTAGTGGGTCCTGACCCTAGGTAATCTAGGGTATTGTTTCGACTTGCGAAACGCGCTGTACCTAACCTTTTAGTCAGGTTTACGTGAGGACCTTTTAAGCCGTATCTTACAACCAACACGAGTAATTCTGGGCCCCACCCAAAATAATCAGTTGAATGAAAGATACGGCAAGTTTGATACCAGGCATCCCTCACGGGTCAGAGAACGCAGATTTGGCGCCGTCCGAAAGGGTGTCGTTGCTAAACCACGACATTCGGGCAGCCATGTCTGATGTGATCGGCGGGCTTCGGCTTGTCGATCCAGACGATTTGCCGTTCGAAGCCCGTGCGCAGCTGAACCGGGTTCGCAGCTCGGGCGAGGTTCTGGCGCGGCTGCTGGAAGAGGCGCTGTCTTATATCGACGACAACGTGCCCTCGGCCCCTACCCATACCAATCTAAACCTTTACCGGTTTGTCCATGATCTGGGCCTAAGGTGGAGAGGTCGGGCAAAAAGCCTTGGTATCGGCTTCACAATGAAAACCGCCAACGACATTCCGCAGGTTATCAGCACCGACCGTATCGCCTTGGACCGGATCGTTGGAAACTTGCTAAGCAACGCGCTGAAATATGCAGGACCAACCGGCGTCCAGATGCATGTCGGCCAACACGCTAACGGCGATTTGGTGATCACTGTACAAGACGACGGGCCCGGTTTTTCCGACGCTGCCTTGGAACTGCTTTACGAATATGCGGGCAGGCCCGAACAATCCGCCAAACCCGGCAGCGGTCTTGGCCTGCGTATCGCGAAAGAACTGTCAGACACTTTGGGCGGTCACTTGAACGTTATGAATACCGAAGAAGGCGGGGCGCGGGCTGAACTGCGACTGCCTTTGACCGCTTGGCATTTGGCCAGCCCCGATACTGTCGACCAGGACTTGCCCAGCCTGACAGGGCTAAAGGTGCTGGTGGCCGAGGACAATGAAACCAACCAGCTGCTGGCTGGCCAAATGCTGACCATTCTAGGCGCTGAATACGAAATCGCGCCTGACGGAGTCGAAGCCCTGAATTGGCTAGAGCGTGAAGATTTTGATCTGGCTTTGATCGACATCGAAATGCCCAAGCTAAACGGGATCGAGGTCATGCGCGCCTTTCGCGCCAAGCCCGGGCCTCAGGCCACCATGCCGATGATCGCTCTGACGGCCTATGTTTTGAAAAGCAACCGTGATGCGATTTTCAATGCCGGGGCAGACGGGATCATCGCCAAACCAATTCTGGAAATCTCTCGGTTCGGCCAAGCCATCGTGGAATATATGGCAGCCGTCAGCCGCAAGTCGCTGACCGACGCCGTTTACGACGAAGACGCTCCGCAAGACCCAAGCCAAGTGGATGAAGCCCGGATAGACGAGCTGATGCAAATCGCTGGCCCCACAGACGCGGCAGAGTTGCTGGACAGGCTGGTTTCTGACCTGGGCCGCGTTCAACAAAAACTGGCCGAAACGACCGAAGTTACCGACAGGGCGATCATCCGCGCGGAATCCCATGTGCTGATCTCGCTTGCGGGCGCAATCGGGGCCCAGGGCCTGTACCAATTGGCCAAGACTTTGAACGCCGCCGCCCACCGTGGCGATTTAACCGCCATGACTGCGTATTCCCTGCAAGCCGCAGAAGCGATGCATGTGATCTTGGCGCATCTGGAAACAAAACGAAGCCAGGTGAACGGATGATGATGACAGCCGCACGCCCACCGGTCTTGCTGATCGAAGACACCGTCTCGTTGCAGCTGGTCTATAAATCCGTGCTGCAAAACGCCGGGATGCGCGTGTCGGCTCATCTTGACGGCCAAGACGGCATGCAGGCATTCCAGCGACTGTCCCCCCAGGTGGTGGTGTTGGATCTGATGCTGCCAGATTGCGACGGGCTGGACCTGATGCGGGACATTCTGCGCGCAAATTCGGATACAAAGGTCATCGTGATCACCGCCAACGGATCCATCAACAAAGCGGTCGAGGCGATGCGCCATGGCGCGTTTGAGTTTTTGGTGAAACCATTCGACGAAACCCGCTTCGTCGCCTCGGTCGAAAACGCGATCAGTGCGGGCGTCCAGGACAGCCTGCCGCCACCCGCCAAGACAGATTCCCCGACAGATACCCAACAGCTGGGCGAATTCATTGGCGTTTCCCCCCCGATGCAGGACGTGTACAGCCGCATCCGCTCGGTCAGCCGGTCCATGGCTACGGTGTTCATCACCGGCGAAAGTGGGACGGGCAAAGAAATCTGCGCCCAAACCATTCACAATCTGTCTAACCGCTCAGACATGCCATTTGTGCCGCTCAACTGCGGGGCAATTCCAAAAGACATGCTGGAATCCGAGATTTTTGGCCATCTGAAAGGCTCTTTGCCCGGCGCTGTCGAAGACAAGATTGGGGCCGCCGAAGCCGCCGATGGCGGAACTCTGTTTCTGGACGACATCTGCGAAATGGACCTGAGCCTGCAAACCAAGCTGCTGCGGTTCTTGCAAACCTCGACCATCCAGCCGGTCGGGGCGGCCCGGGCCAAGAAGATCAATGTGCGGATCATGTGCGCAACCAGCCGCAATCCCTTGGTCGAAGTCCGCAACCGCCGTTTTCGCGAAGACCTGTATTTCCGCCTGCAAGTCGTACCGATCCACCTGCCCCCCCTGCGGGACCGGGGCGACGACATCATCCACATCGCGCGCCACACGCTGAAACTGTTGAACCAGGAAGAGGGCAACAGCTTTTCGCGCCTGAACCCCGTGGTGCAAGAACGGCTAAAGGCGATGCCTTGGCCTGGAAATGTGCGCCAATTGCAGAACGTGTTGCGCAACGTGGTCGTGCTGAACAGCGGCCCCGAAGTGACGATGAACATGCTGCCCTTGGACGACGTCGCAAGTGATGATCTGCAAGACATCCCGCCAGAGCCCCCAAAGGAGCAGTCCGGCCAACTGCGCCAATTGTTCCAAGGCCGCACTATGGCCGAAATCGAACGCATGGTGATCGAGGAATGTATAACCCGCAACAAAGGATCGATCCCCAAAGCCGCCCGGGAACTGGATCTGTCGCCATCGACCATCTACCGCAAACGCGAAAGCTGGCAAAAACCGGCGGGTTAGAGCATACGTAAGCGGGTTAGAGCCTACGTAAATTGTTCGCTGATCAAGCGTTCTTCCAGCCCGTGGCCCGGATCGAACAGAATGCGGTGGCTTATGGACGGCTCACTTTCGATCTCGACCGAAACGACCAATTGGCTGGACCGGGAATCCGCGTCGGCCATGACCGGGCGTTTGCCCGATTCCAGCACGTCAAACCGCACCTTTGCGGCCATGGGCAGCAGGGCCCCGCGCCAGCGACGGGGGCGAAATGCGCTCATCGCGGTTAAGGCCAGAACATCCGAACCGATGGGCAGGATGGGACCATGGGCTGAATAATTATAGGCGGTCGATCCCGCAGGCGTGGCCAACAAAGCCCCGTCGCAGACCAGTTCTTCTAAGCGAACCTTGCCGTCGACACTGATCCGCAGCTTTGCAGCCTGGGACCCGGCGCGCAACAGGGACACCTCGTTAATCGCCAGCGCCTCGGTCACGGTCCCGTCGGCAGCAATCGCGCGCATGCGCAGGGGATGAATGACCTCCTCCTGGGCTGCTTGCAGACGCTCGATCAGCGCGACCTCGGAATATTCGTTCATCAAGAACCCGATCGTTCCGCAGTTCATACCGTAAACCGGGGCTGGGATGTTCTGGGTGCCATGCAAGGTTTGCAGCATGAACCCGTCGCCCCCAAGGGCCACGATCACGTCCGCCTCGCCCAGATCGACGGCACCGTAGCGGTCGCTCAACGCCCGGCGCGCATCCTGCGCCACAGGGGCATTGCTTGCCAGAAAGCAAAACTTGGTCCGTTCCTGCATCCACTCGCCCTTTGGTTCCAGATCTGTAAACTTGACTGACACGATAGGAAACGCAAGCGCCGTCGATGAAAACTTGGGCGATATATACAAAAGATATGACGGTCCTCATGATCATTATGCCTTTTTCGAACCTTCCCGGCAGCGCGCGAATGACATAAATAGCCCCAAACACAACGCCCGAGAGGATTCCGCCATGTGCGCCGCCCCAACAGATTCCGGTTTTTTCACCGAAGAACTGACCACCCGTGACCCAGAGCTGTTCGCAGCCATGACATCGGAGCTGGGTCGCCAGCGCAACGAGATCGAGCTGATCGCGTCCGAAAACATCGTCTCGGCTGCTGTGATGGAAGCACAGGGTTCGGTGCTGACAAACAAATACGCCGAAGGCTATCCAGGGCGCCGCTACTATGGCGGCTGCCAATATGTAGATATCGCGGAAAATCTGGCGATCGACCGGGCAAAGCAATTGTTTGGCTGTGGCTTTGCCAATGTTCAGCCGAACTCTGGCTCTCAGGCGAACCAAGGTGTGTTCCAAGCGCTGCTGAAACCCGGCGACACCATTCTGGGTATGAGCCTGGACGCCGGCGGTCACCTGACCCACGGCGCGCGGCCGAACCAATCGGGCAAATGGTTCAACGCGGTGCAGTACGGCGTTCGCGAAGACGACCTGACCCTGGATTATGACCAGCTGGCGGCTCTGGCAGCAGAACACAAACCCCAGATGATCATCGCCGGTGGCTCTGCCATCCCGCGTATCATTGATTTTGAACGGTGCCGCGAAATCGCAGACAGCGTTGGTGCCTATTTCATGGTGGACATGGCCCATTTCGCCGGTCTGGTTGCCACAGGCGCCTACCCGTCGCCTTTCCCCCACGCCCATGTCGCGACCACCACCACCCACAAGACCCTGCGCGGTCCGCGCGGCGGGATGATCCTGACCAACGACGAAGCGCTGGCGAAGAAAATCAATTCTGCCATTTTCCCCGGTATTCAGGGTGGCCCATTGATGCATGTGATCGCAGGCAAGGCCGCCGCCTTTGGCGAAGCCCTGCGGCCCGAGTTTTCGGACTATATCGACCGCGTTGTCGCCAATGCCCAAGCCCTGTCTGATCAGCTGATCAAAGGCGGTCTGGGCACTGTCACGGGCGGCACCGACACCCACCTGTTGCTGGTCGACCTGCGCCCCAAAGGCGTCAAGGGCAATGCGACCGAAGATGCTTTGGGCCGCGCCCACATCACCTGCAACAAAAACGGCATCCCGTTTGACGACGAAAAGCCAACCATCACCAGCGGCATTCGTCTGGGCTCGCCCGCGGGCACAACGCGTGGCTTTGGCACGGAGGAATTCCGCCAGATCGCCGATTGGATTGTCGAGGTTGTCGATGGTCTGGCCGCCAATGGCCCAGATGGAAACGCCGCCGTCGAAGCAAAGGTCCGGGCCGAGGTTCAGGCCCTATGCGACCGCTTCCCTCTTTACCCAAACCTGTAAATTTTCAGGCTTAATTTGGCGGGGCCACGTCCCCGCCCGCAAAGGCGCGTCCTTCGGGGCGCGCCTTTTTCGCATTGGGATAAGCTGGGCTAGAACAAACCACGCCAGCGCGCCACAGCGATCACTGCAGCAATCACAAAGGCCAGGTTCAACGCAATGGTCGTCGCGATCCCGTAATTGCGCAGCCGCCGTCTGCGCGGCAGATCAATTTTGCGCAATTGCAGGTCGATCTTGCGCACCGCCCCTTCAATACGCTGCATATCAATTTGCATCGCAAGTTTCGGGTGGTTGGCCATCATGCGGGCTTCTAAAAAATAATCCAGCTCGTCCTGCATACGGGACGACAGATAGCTGCGGCCCCGTTCTAGCACGCTCCATGGATCGGATCCGCGCAGTTCCAGCCGCTTGCGCATCGCTACGGCAAGCACATCGACTTGTTTCAAAAGATCTTCATAGGGCAGTGACATGGGCGCACCTTAGGCATACCCGCCCCGCGCCACAACGTCCCGTCGCATTTTTCCCTGCATCAAAGTAACCAAGACCCCACATCTCCGGAGTAACCCCATGCTATCCACCACTGTTCTAGAGGCCCCAAGCGCCCTGCCCCCCGTTCTGATCGTCCACGGGCTATTCGGATCGGCCCGCAATTGGGGGGTGATTGCGAAAAAGCTATCGGCGACGCGGACGGTGATTTCGGTGGATATGCGTAACCACGGCGACAGCGCCCATCTGCCCGGCCACAGCTATTTCGATCTGGCGAGCGATCTGGCGGACGTGATCCGCGCCCATGGTCGCTCGGTGGATGTGATCGGCCATTCCATGGGGGGCAAAGCGGCGATGGTGCTGGCCCTGACCGCACCAGAACTGGTCAAGCGCCTTGTGGTCGCCGATATCGCGCCCACGGCCTACAGCCACACGCAAATGCCTTTGGTGCGCGCCATGCAAGCGCTGGATCTGTCCCAGATCACCAGCCGGAAAGACGCCGACCAAGCCCTAGCCGCCGCCATCCCCGAAGTAGGGGTCCGCGCCTTTTTGATCCAATCCCTGGATTTGCGCGCTGATCCCAAAAGGTGGAAGCTGAACCTGGACGTGTTAGCCGACCAAATGCCCCTGATCCTTGGCTTCCCCGAGGTGTCCGGCCAGTTCACTGGACCGACGCAATTTCTGGCGGGCGGTGCATCGGATTACGTGACCCCGGACAGCCATGCCAAGATCATCCAGCTGTTCCCCAACGCCCAGTTCGACACCCTGCCCGGCGTTGGCCACTGGCTGCACGCCGAGGCCCCCGGCCCCTTTCTGGACGCAGTGACCAGCTTTCTGGACTAAACCTTGGGCCTAGCCGTGGCGAGCTGCAACAGTTTTCAGGCTGGTGAAGGCAAACAAAGCCTCGAACCCTTTTTCGCGCCCGTGGCCGGACAGGCCGGTGCCGCCAAAGGGCAGCTCTACCCCGCCGCCCGCGCCGTAATTGTTCAAAAACACCTGACCCGCATGCAACCGCTTGGCCAGACGCATCTGCCGTGCGCCGTCTTTGGTCCAGACCGAGGCGACAAGGCCAAACGCTGTGCCATTGGCGATCTCGACCGCGTGGTCTTCATCGTCAAACGGCAGTACGATCTGCACCGGGCCAAAGATTTCGTCCTGGGCCAACACGTGATCGGCCGAGCTACCAGCGAACAAGGTCGGCGGCACGTAAGCACCACCCTCAGGCGCGTCATCGACCACCTGGCCCTGGGCCGCGATCTGCAGATCATGCCCCTTGGCCAAGAAGCCTTCGACGATCTCCTTCTGACGCAGCGACACCAGCGGCCCCACATCCAGATCAGCCAGCGCAGGCCCGGCGCGAAGTGCGCTGTAGCGATCCGCCATTGCCGCCAAAACCTCGTCATACCGGCTGCGGTGCACCAAGATCCGGGAGGAGGCCGAACAGGTCTGCCCCGCGTTCTGGATCCCTGCATTGACCAAGAACGGCAGCGCGTCGTCCAGATCGGCGTCCTCGAACACCAGCTGGGGCGACTTGCCACCCAGTTCCAGCGTTACAGGCACCACGTTCTGGGCCGCCGCCGCCTGGATCATCTTGCCAACCCCAACCGACCCGGTGAACGAGATATGGTTCACCCCCGGATGGCCCGACAAGGCGGCCCCCGCCTCGGCCCCAAGGCCCGGCACCACGTTCAAAGCGCCTGCAGGCAGGCCAGCGCGCTGGGCGATTTCGGCAAAGGCCAGGGCGGTCAGGCAAGCTTCCTCGGCCGGTTTCAGAACAGCAGCATTGCCCGCCGCCAGCGCCGCCCCGACCGAGCGTCCGATGATCTGCATCGGGTAGTTCCACGGGATGATATGGCCGGTCACGCCATGAGGCTCGCGCATGGTGTAGACGGTGTAGCCATCCAGATAGGGGATCGTCGTGCCGTGCAGCTTGTCGGCCGATCCGCCGTAGAATTCCATGTAGCGGGCCAACGCGATCACATCGGCCCGGGCCTGTTTCAGCGGCTTGCCCACATCCAGGGCCTCTAGCTGGGCCAGCTCCTCGACATGTTCTAACACCAATTGCCCGATCCGGGTCAGGATGCGGCCTCGCTCAAACGCGGGCATCTGGCCCCAGGGCCCGTCCAGCGCAGCCCTTGCAGCGGCCACAGCCGCATCAACATCCACAGCCCCGCCCCGGGCAATCTGGCACAGAACCGAGCCATCGGACGGGTTGTGCAGCGCCAAAACCTGCCCCGACGCACACGGCCCCCAAACATCCCCGATCAAACACAAGCTCGGGTCAATCCCCAACGGCATAACAGACATGGCAGGCTCCTTCTTTGCTTACCCATCTTTGTGCGCCCAAACGGCAGGGATGGGAAACAGAAAATACCGTGTTGGCAGATCCGGGCCGTAAGCGCTGAGTATATGCACGCATCAAGGCCGCGCCCAGTTTGCTACCGGGTGCCGCTGCGCGCCTTGCGGGCAAGACGCTTTCGCGCACTGGCTCTAAAAATGGATAACTAGTTATCCATTTTTAGAGCGCTAATAAACGCGCTTTGGGGGATCTCTACCTTGCCGAATTGGCGCATCTTCTTTTTACCCGCTTTCTGCTTTTCCAGCAGTTTCTTCTTACGGGTCGCGTCGCCGCCGTAGCATTTGGCGGTCACGTCTTTGCGCATGGCGGACAAGGTTTCCCGGGCGATGACCCGGCCGCCGATGGCCGCTTGGATCGGGATCTTGAACATGTGGCGCGGGATCAGCTCTTTCAGCTTTTCGCACATCGCGCGGCCCCGGGCTTCGGCCCGGTCGCGGTGCACCATCATGGACAGGGCGTCCACGGGCTCGTCATTGACCAGCACCTGCATTTTCACCAGAAAGTCCTCGCGGTAACCCACCATCGTGTAGTCAAAGCTGGCATAGCCCTTGGTCACGCTTTTCAGGCGGTCGTAGAAATCGAACACGACCTCGTTCAGGGGCAGATCATACACCGCCATGGCCCGAGGCCCGGCATAGGTCAGGTCTTCCTGAATGCCGCGCCGGTCCTGGCACAGCTTCAGCACGTCGCCCAGATACTCGTCGGGCACCAGGATCGTCGCTTTGATGCGGGGTTCTTCGACATGGTCGATGGTCGCGGGGTCAGGCATATCGGCGGGGTTGTGCAGCTCGGTCATCGAGCCGTCGCGCTGGTAGATATGGTACACCACAGACGGGGCGGTCGTGATCAGATCGATGTCATATTCGCGCTCTAGCCGGTCGCGGATCACCTCTAGGTGCAGCAGGCCCAGAAAGCCGCAGCGAAAGCCGAACCCAAGGGCGGCCGAGGTTTCCATTTCCGAGCTGAACGACGCATCATTCAACGCCAGTTTTTCGATCGCGTCGCGCAGGTCTTCGAACTGGTTGCTGTCCACCGGGAACAGGCCACAGAACACCACCGGCTGGGCAGGCATAAAGCCGTCCAGCGGTTCGTCGCAGCCCTTACGCTCGGTTGTGATCGTGTCGCCCACGCGGGTGTCGCGCACCTGCTTGATCGAGGCGGTGAACACCCCAATTTCGCCCGGGCCAAGGCTGGGGATGTCCTGCATTTCCGGGCGCAGCACAGCCAGCTTGTCGATTCCATAAACGGCGTTGGTCTGCATCATCTTGATGCGGTCGCCCTTTTTGATCTGCCCGTCGATCACGCGGATCATCACGACCACGCCCAGATAGGTGTCGTACCAGCTGTCCACCAGCATCGCTTTCAGCGGCGCGTCCAGATCGCCGGTGGGGGCAGGCAGGCGGGTGACGATGGCTTCCAGCACATCCGGGATGCCGACGCCTGTTTTGGCGCTGATATGCACGGCGTCCGACGCATCAATCCCTATCACGTCTTCGATCTGTTCGCACACGCGTTCGGGTTCGGACGCGGGCAGGTCGATCTTGTTCAGGACCGGGACAATTTCGTGATCCGCTTCAATGGCATGGTAGACATTGGCCAGGGTTTGCGCTTCGACCCCCTGGGTCGCGTCCACCACCAGCAACGAGCCTTCCACCGCCCGCATCGAGCGGCTGACCTCGTAGGCAAAGTCCACATGGCCGGGGGTGTCGATCAGGTTCAGAATATAGGTCTGGCCGTCCTGGGCCGGATACTCGATCCGCACCGCGTTGGCCTTGATGGTGATGCCGCGTTCGCGCTCGATATCCATACTGTCCAGCAACTGCGCCTTCATATCGCGCGCAGCAACGGTGCCAGTCAGCTGGATCAGCCGGTCAGCAAGCGTGGATTTCCCGTGGTCAATATGCGCCACGATCGAGAAGTTACGGATGTTCGAAAGCTCTGTCATAGCAGGCATATGCGCAGGATTTGGGGGTTGGTCAAGCGGGGGCGTGCCGCTAGGCTGCGAACAGATGGGTTTAAGAGGTGTTGATGGACGAGTTACCCGATTTTTCTGACGAAGATGAAGTCGAAGCGTGGTTTGAAAAACACCCTGTCGAGGTCGGCATCACCGTCGCCGCCCGGTCCAGCCTGCGGGTCCTGCCAGCATTGATGGGCAATTTCGCGCCGAAAGCGCGGTCTGGCAAGGTTTTGATTTGGCGTCTTGCATATTTTCGCGCGATATGCGTTTCGTCGGCAGCGGCGGTGTGTCCTGCCGCCGAAACGGCCACGAAGGAAAGACTGGCCTCCGCCGCCCTATCCTCCAACCGCTCCGCTGGCTCCGCCGCCCGCTCCGCCGCTCGCTCCGCCGCCCGCTCCGCCGCTCGCTCCGCCGCCCTCTCCGCCCGCTCCGCCGCCGAATCCGCCGCCGACTCCTCCCTCTCCGCCCGCTCCGCCGCCCTCTCCGCCGCCCGCTCCGCCTACTCCGCCAGCCGCTCCACCGGCTCCGCCGCTCGCTCCGCCTACTCCGCCGCTCAGGGCGATGCAGGGCTTGCCCTCGCTTCCTGTTTTGCGGTTTTTGACCGCCCTCTCTGGCCAGACAACGCGGCCGTGCAAGAACTGGCCCAAAGCTGGGCCGACTATAAAGCTGCCAACAAAGACGATCCCATCTGGGGCTTTTGGGTGCGCTGGTATCACGGGCTATGGACAGGCCAACCGCTGGACTGGGACCTAACCACCCAAGTCGCGCTGATCCCGGATGATGTTTGGGCCAAGGGGCCCGCGGCGGTTGCGGATGCTATCCGGGAAATTGAAGCGCGCTTTGAACTCAAGAAAGAACTGATCCCCATCGAGGCTGATCTGGCGCGAAGTTTTGCAACACGCGGCGGAATCGGGGACAACAACCCGCCTGAAGCGATTGATGACCTGCCAGATACTTCGAAACCGCTCGAAATAGTTTGGGAAGCGATAAAAGAGCTTCTAAAGCAAACAAAGGCAAACGTGCCTGACATCGAAAAAGTCAAAACCGCTATTTCCAAGCTTGCCGCCATCCTTGCCAGTTGTGGGAAATGGACTGGGGGCAAACTTGACGCAGCTGCAACCGAATATGCAAAGGAGTTCGGCAAATGGGGTGCTAGAATAACATCTGCATCAATCGCTGCTTACATCTTTCAAATTGAAGCCGTTCTTGCGGCCGCCAAAGAGTGGTTAGCTTTGCTCTTACCCTAGAAATCCCATACCGCGCCCGGGCCGAGGGGTGGGCGAGAAGCGCCCTGCCCGTGGGCGCGGTCCGGGCGCTGCCCTTTGCTGCGCAAATGGCACGGGCTTCTCTGCACCCCGCAGCAATCCCCTCAGGCCTCGCCTTGCCCGCCAAAACCCGCTAGCTGGTCCCCATGCAAAGTTTGACCGATCTCCGACAAGACCGACGCCGCGCCTGACGCGTGCGCTTTGCCGTGCCTTATTGGCACCAGTACTGCCCTT
>SPJP01000274.1 GCA_006844665.1 Paracoccaceae bacterium | reverse complement strand
ATCCTTGCCTTGCCGTCCGCATGGAAGAACTGCCCGTCTGCGAAAAAGCGGTGATCGTTGCGGGGCCACTGGGTTGGGATCAAATTGGCGTAATCGGCATCGGCAAAAACGCTAAGATCCAGATCACGGGCGAAATCTTGGGAACCAGCCGAAAGTGCGACGTATTCGGCAAAAATCTCGGCCGGGGAGCTGTAGGCAAACGCGTCCGCCCAACCCATGCGCGCGGCCACATCGCAGATGATCTGCCAATCGGGGCGGGCTTGGCCGGGGGCAGGCAGAAACGCGCGCTGACGCGACACCCGACGTTCAGAATTAGTAACTGTCCCGTCCTTTTCGCCCCAGCCAGTGGCGGGCAAAACAACATCCGCCAAATCGCCAGTATCAGTGCGAGCCATGATGTCGGACACCACAACAAAGGGCACGTTTTCAATGGCCTGGGCAATGTTAGAGCTGTCGGGCATACTGACAGCCGGATTGGTCGACATCACCCACAGCGCCTTGATTTGGCCGTCCGCACAAGCCTGGAACAGATCCACAGCTTTCAGCCCCGGCGCCGCGCAGATCGTTGGGCTTTCCCAAAAATCCTGAACCCGGGCGCGGTGGTCTTCGTTTTCGATGTCCAGATGATTGGCCAGCATATTGGCCAGTCCGCCGACCTCTCGGCCCCCCATGGCGTTGGGCTGACCGGTCACAGAAAACGGCCCGCATCCCGGCGTGCCGATCCGCCCCGTGGCCAAGTGGCAATTCAGGATCGCGTTCACCTTGTCGGTGCCGCAAGCCGATTGGTTCACCCCTTGGGAATAGACCGTCACAACCTTTTTCGTCCGGGCCCAAAGCTGATAAAACTCGTCCAGCTGGTCCTGCGGAACCCCGCATTCCAACGGATCCGACATCCGCGCCTTGGATACGGCAGCGTGGCAGCCTTGGACATGGTCCTGCACATAAGCCAGATCAATCGAGCCGCTATCGGCCAAATGCACCAACAGCCCGTTGAACAAGGCGATGTCGCCATCGGGGACAATCCGCAAATGGCTGTCGGCCAATGCGCAAGTGGCGGTTCTGCGGGGATCGACATTTACGATCTGCATATCGGGCCGCGCCGCTTTGGCCGCCGCAATCCGCTGATGCAGAACCGGATGGCACCAGGCCAGGTTCGACCCGACCAGCACAACCAAATCCGCGTCTTCCAGATCCTGATAGGTGCCGGGCACCGTATCCGTACCAAAGGCCCGCTTGTGCCCCGCAACGGACGACGCCATGCACAGCCGCGAATTGGTATCGATATTGGCCGAGCCGATGAACCCTTTCATCAGCTTGTTGGCGACGTAGTAATCCTCGGTCAGCAATTGGCCCGATACATAGAACGCCACGCTGTCAGGCCCGTGTGTCTCTATCGCTTGGCGAAATTTCGAGGCCACAAGATCTAGACTGCTGTCCCAACCCGCTGGGCTGCCCGCGACCCGAGGCGTCAGCAACCGGCCCTCTAGATCAATCGTGTCGCCCAAAGCCGTGCCTTTGGAACACAAGCGCCCAAAGTTTGCCGGATGGTCCGGGTCGCCTTTGATCGTGCCATCTGCCCCCGCCAGAACCCCGCAGCCCACGCCGCAATAGGGGCATGTTGTCTTGGTCAGCGTCATGCGACCGCCTTATGCCCCAGCATGGTCCGGTCCACCAGAATGCGGCCCGCCTCGACCCGAACGGGATAGGTGCCGACAGAGCCTTCATCAACCCCCTGCACCTGCCCCGTTTCTAACGAGATCACCCAATTGTGCAGCGGACAGGTCACCGCCTTGCCATGCACGATCCCTTCGGCCAGGGGGCCTTGTTTGTGCGGGCAGGCATTGTCCAGGGCAAAAACCTCGTCCGTGCTGGTTCGAAACACCGCAATGCAACCATGGGCGGTTTTAATCATTCGCGCGCCGCGCACCGGCACCGCATCAAGCGCGGCAATATCGATCCAATTGGTCATTCTGCGGCCTCCAGGGTGAAATCGGCCAAAGGCTTGTAACTTTCTGCCTTTGTTGCGGAATGTTCGGCCCACGGGTCTTTGCGATAGATGGATTGAGACAGCTCGAACCGTTCAGCAAGGGCCGCGCGATTGTCCAGATCCTCGATCTGTTCGGTGATCCAATCCAGGCCCACCTTGGCCATCCATTTATAGATCCGGTCCAGATATTTGGCATTTTCGCGGTACAACTGGGTGACGGCCTGAATGACCTCGATCGCGTCTTGTTCGGTCGCGACCTGGATCAACAGCTCGGTTTCGCGCACGTCCATGCCTGCGGCACCACCGATGCTGACCTGATAGCCGCTGTCCACACAAACGACGCCGATATCTTTACAGGTCGCTTCGGCACAGTTTCGGGGACAGCCCGACACCGCCAGTTTCAACTTATGAGGCGTCCAGGACCCCCACAGCGTCTTTTCCAGCTTGATGCCGAGGCCGGTGGAATCTTGGGTGCCAAAGCGGCAGTGATCCGTTCCGACGCAAGTCTTAACCGTCCGCAAACCCTTGGAATAGGCGTGCCCAGACACCATTCCTGCCTTGTTCAGATCCGACCAAATGGCGGGCAAGTCTTCGCCCTTGACCCCCAGCAAATCAATCCGCTGACCACCGGTCACTTTGACCGTTGGGACCATGTATTTATCGGCCGCATCCGCGATGGCGCGCAGTTCGTCCGGGGTAGTGATTCCGCCCCACATGCGCGGCACCACACTAAACGTGCCGTCCTTTTGGATATTCGCGTGCTTACGCTCGTTAATAAACCGGCTTTGGGGATCATCGCGATATTCCAGCGGCCAGTCGGCCAGCAGGTAAAAGTTCAGCGCAGGGCGGCACACATGGCAGCCGCAGGATGTCTTCCATCCGCATTCCTGCCAGACCGCAGGCATTGAGGTTAGCTTGGCGCTTTTGATCATCCGGCGGACGTCTTCATGGGTCATGTCCGTGCAGCCACAGATCGACGCCGCCGCCGGGATCACGAAATCATCCCCCAGGCTTACCGCCAAAACCTGTTCCACAAGGCCCGTGCATGTCCCGCAGGACCCAGACGCCTTGGTCACCGCGCGCACGGCCGCCAGATCGGTTGCGCCTGCGGCAATCGCGTCTTCAATCTGGCCTTTGCAAATGCCGTTGCACCCACAGATTTCCGCCTCAGGCGGTAAGGCTGCAACGGCTGAGAGCGGGTCCTGAGGGGTTCCCCCTTGGTAAGCAGGGCCAAAGATCAGGGTTTCGCGCATTTCCGAGATATCGGTCTTGTCGCGGATCAGGCCAAAGAACCAATTGCTGTCGGCGGTATCGCCATACATCACAGCGCCAACGATCACGTTGTTTTCCAGAACCAGGCGGCGATACACCCCCCGGGCCGGATCACGGAACACGATGTCTTCGCGGGTCTCGCCTTCGGCAAAATCCCCGGCGCTGAACAGATCGCACCCGGTGACCTTTAGCTTGGTCGACAGTTCCTTTTGAACAAAGCTGGCATCCGTGCCCATCAACGTGGCCGCCGCCACCTTGGCTTGATCATAAAGCGGCGCAACAAGGCCAAAGATCGCGCCGTTATGTTCAACGCATTCCCCAACCGCCAGAACATCCGCGTCCGAGGTCACCATCTGGTCGTCCACATGAATGCCGCGCCCAACAGCCAGCCCGGCGGCTTGGGCCAGGGCTACATTCGGGCGAATGCCCACGGCCATAACCAGCAGATCACAAGGCAGCTCGGTCCCGTCATCCAGCAGCAGGGCTTTGACCCGGCCGTCTTGCCCCAGAATTTCCTTGGAATTCGCCTGACACCGAACGGTAATCCCTTTGTCGACCAGGGCTTTGCGCAACAGGTACCCTGCGGCCTCGTCCAGCTGACGTTCCATCAGATGGCCCATGATATGAACCACGGTCACATCGACGCCCCGGGCGGCCATGCCTGCGGCGGCCTCTAGCCCCAGCAAACCACCGCCAATCACGACGGCTTTGTTGCCTTCGCCCAGATCCATCATGCGGCAGGTGTCTTCCAGATCACGGTAGGCAATGACACCTTCCAGATCGTGGCCCGGCAAAGGGATCATGAACGGGTTAGACCCTGTCCCGAACACCAGCTTGTCATAAGCCAACGTGTCGCCCGCATCCGTGGTCAGCGTTTTTGCGTCCCGGTCGATTTCCACGACTTTTTCGCCAAAGCGGCAGGCGATGCCGTGAGTGGCGTACCAGGCCTCATCATGGGTGATGATGTCTTCGTAGGTCTTGTCGCCAGCCAAAACGGGCGACAGCATGATGCGGTTATAGTTGCCGCGCGGCTCTGCGTTGATCAGGGTGATGTCGTAGTCAGCCCCTGCCTCAACCAGCAGTTCCAGCATCCGGCCCGAGGCCATGCCAGCCCCGACAACGATTAATTTCTTGGTCATGCCCAGAACTTCCAAAATGGCTTTTTCGCTGATGCCTCAATGACTTCGGCAGCAGGGATTTCGGGATAGGCCGCGTCTTTCATCACGCCAGCCAGCGTTGTATAGGCGACGGCCCAGGCCTCTTTGACCTCGTCGGTAAACCCGTCACCCAACCCCTTTTCCAGCGTCCGCAAAAGCGATGCGCCGACGCTGTCATAGTCTTCGGCCTTCACGCCGTAATCCACGTGGCGAATGGCAAGCTGCTGCGCAACCGGCACGATTTTGTCCAGATCACGCAACCCGTTGACCACCACGCCCAAGGTTGCCATCAGCTTGGCCCCTTGGTCCTTGATGTCGGTATTCGCGAAATAGGGCTTCACCATGGGTGCTGTTTCAAACAGGTCCGTATAGAAAATTTCGGCAGCGGCGTCCTTGATCGGTACGACTTTGGCAAAGCTGTCCTGCACCAGTTGGATTTGGGCGTCGTTCATCTTTCTTACTCCGCTGCTATGGGTTTCGGGGCTGGGGTCTTGGGCTTGGCGCCGTGCTCGTATTCTTCCAGGAAATCCAGAACCTCTTGCCGGTAGTTGTAGTAATCCGGATGTTCCAACAGAGCTTTGCGGGTCCGGGGGCGTGGCAGTTTCACATCCGTGATCTTACCGATTGTCGCCTGAGGCCCGTTGGTCATCATCACAACCCGGTCAGCCAATAGGATCGCCTCATCCACGTCATGGGTGACACAGATCGCGGTCACTTTGGTCCGCGACCAGACCTCCATCAGGACCTCTTGCAGCTCCCACCGGGTCAGGCTGTCGAGCATGCCGAAAGGTTCGTCCAGCAGCAGCAGTTTGGGCGAAAGGGCAAAGGCACGGGCGATGCCGACGCGCTGTTTCATCCCGTTGGACAGGGACGAGGCCATTTTATCCATGCTGTCACCCAAGCCGACCCGTTCCAGATAGTATTCGACCACATCCTGGCGTTCCGCGCGGGACGCTTTGGGATAAACCTTATCAACCCCGATCGACACGTTTTCCTTGGCAGTCAGCCACGGGAACAGGTTTGGCGATTGGAACACAACCGCGCGTTCAGGGTCGGCGCCTTCCACATGGCGACCGTCCAAGCGGATCGCCCCTTTGGAAATTTCGTTCAACCCGGCGGCCATAGTCAGCACGGTGGATTTACCACAGCCCGAATGGCCGATCAGGCTGACAAACTCGCCCTTGTTGATCTTTAGGTTAAAGTCCTCGACCACGGTCAACGGCCCCTTTGGGGTCGGGTAGACCTTGTGCAGCATGGAAAAATCCAAGAACCGCTCTTCGATCATGCCTTCTTGCGCCTTGGCCACCGCGGCAGGTGTGCCGTGAATAGGGGTCACATCCGGCAGGCTTTTGGTTTCTTCAACCTTGGCGGCGATCCCCACATCCATCAGGTATTTCGTGACATCGGCCCGCAAGGTTTTGAACCCTGCATGGCTGTTCATTTCCATCCGGTCCCGAGGACGCGGGATGTCCACGGTGATCGGATCTGCCAAGGTCCCATCAGGGTTCAGCGGAATGATCCGGTCGGCCAAAAGGATGGCTTCGTCCACATCGTTTGTGATCAGGATGCAGGTCTTTTTGTCCTGCTCCCAGATGTCCAAAATCTCGTCAGCCAGATTGGCACGGGTCAGTGCATCCAGCGCAGACAGTGGTTCGTCCAGCAGCAGCATTTCCGGGTTCAGCGCCAAGGCCCGCGCAACGGCAACACGCTGGCGCATACCGCCTGACAGCTCCGCCGGGCGGCGTGCGATCGCGTGGCTTAGGCCAACCATCCCAACATAATGGTCGATCTTGTCCTGCCGTTCAGCTTTGGACAGTTTCGGGAACACCGCATCAACGGCCAAGCCGATATTGCCGCCGACAGTCAACCATGGCATCAGGGAATAGCTTTGAAACACCAAGCCCCGTTCCGGCCCCGGCCCGGTGATGGGCGCGCCTTTGAATTCCACGGTCCCAGTGTCTGGCATTTCCAGACCCGCGATCAGGTTCATCAGGGTAGACTTACCGGTTCCGGAAAACCCAAGGATCGCCAGAAACTCGCCTTCTTTGACCTCTAGGTTGATGTCTTTCAAAACCTCGGCCCGGGCAGCCCCTGCCCCAAAGCCTTTGTTTACGTTTTCAAACTTTAGGATGCTCATGCCGATCACCGGTTCGCCGAGAAGGTGAACATCGATTGCAGGGCGTACATAACGCGGTCCAACAAGAAGCCGATGATACCGATTGTGAAGACTGCGACCATGATCTTGGCCAGCGATTGGCTAGAACCGTTCTGGAATTCGTCCCACACGAACTTGCCCAAACCGGGGTTCTGCGCAAGCATTTCAGCCGCAATCAGAACCATCCAGCCCACACCCAAGGACAGGCGTAATCCGGTAAAGATCAACGGCAGGGCCGAAGGCAAAACCAGCTTGGTGATCTTGGTCCAGGTGTTCATTTTCAAAACCCGCGACACGCTTAGCAAGTCTTTGTCGATGCTGCTGACGCCCAGCGCGGTGTTGATCAAGGTGGGCCATAGGGAACATAGTGTCACCGTGATCGCGGAAATCAGGAACGACTTGGAAAACATCCCGTCATTGCTGGCGTACACCGCCGACACGATCATCGTCACGATCGGCAACCAGGCCAAGGGCGACACGGGCTTAAAGATCTGAATAAGCGGGTTTAGGGCGGCGTTTGCGGTTTGCGACAGGCCCGCCGCGATCCCAAGCGGAATGGCAAAAACAGACGCGATCAGGAACCCAAAGAACACTGTCTTAATAGAGGTCCAGATCTGCTGATAATAGGTCGGCTTGCCAGTGTAGACCCGGTGCTTAACGTCCTCGGCCCGGCCATCAGCCACCAGCTTTGCGTTACGCACATCTTGGCGGTCATAGAATGCGGCTTCTTTTTCACGCTCGCGCACGGCGTCTTCGTTCAACTTAATCGCTTGTTCCCAAACCTGCGACGGCCCGGGCACAGCCCCAAGCGAGGTTTGAACTTTGGGCGCCAACGAGCCCCAAGCGGCCAGAAACAGGGCAATGGCCAACAAAGGCACGCCCAGCAGACGCCAAATCTCGCCTACTTGAGCTTTGGGATTGTCGCCGGCCACCGCCTTTAGCACAGGGGTCAGCCAACCAAGACCCAGCACTTGAAACCATGCGTCGGCCTTGTTGATCAACGTAAAACGGCGGGTGCGGCGCGCTTCGCGATCAAGGGTTTCTGGGTCAATTGCGGTCATCTGAATGGCCTCGTTCTAAGTATTGGGGCAGGGGTATAAGGGGTGGAAAAGTGCACCGCGACGGATCGCGGTGCACTGGTGTTTAGATCACTCGACGATTTCGCTGCCGACGACAGTCTGGGTGCCTTTCAAGCCGATTGGCAGGCTTTCCAGATAAGCGTTAGGCGCACGTCCGTCGTAGCCGATGCCGTCGATGATATCTTCGGCAGGGGTAGGTGCTTTGAAGCCATCGCTGTCCCAAGGGAAGTCAGCCTCGTCCGCCATACCTTCTTCGACCAGCAGTTTTGCAGCGCTCAGATAGATGTCAGGACGGTACACATCCTTGGCTGTCTCGTAGAACCATTCGTCGGACTTTGGCTCTGCGATCTGGCCCCAGCGGCGCATCTGGGTCAGGTACCAAATGGCGTCGGAATAGAACGGGTATGTCGCGTTATAGCGGAAGAACACGTTGAAATCAGGGGCTTCGCGAACGTCGCCTTTTTCAAACTCGAAGAACCCGGTCATAGAGTTCGCGATAACCTCGGCATCCGCGCCAACATATTCGGAACGCGACAGGATCTCGACCGCTTCTTCGCGGTTGGCGTTTTCGTTTTCATCCAGCCAGATCGCGGCGCGGATCAACGCTTTGGTCAAAGCAATGGTTGTGTTTGGATTTTCTTCGGCGAACTCTGCCGTGATGCCAAAGACCTTTTCAGGGTTGTTCTTCCACATGTCGTAGTCAGTGATGACCGGAACACCGATGCCTTTAAACACGGCCTGCTGGTTCCAAGGCTCGCCCACGGCATAGCCGTAGATTGTGCCAGCTTCCATTGTGGCAGGCATCTGAGGAGGAGGTGTCACAGACAGCAGAACATCTGCGCCGATCTGGCCGGAAATGTCGTCAGGCGAATAGTAGCCTGGCTGCAAACCACCGGCGGCCAGCCAATAGCGGATTTCGTAGTTGTGGGTCGAAACTGGGAAAACCATGCCCATGTTGAACGGGATGCCCTGGTCTTTGTAGTCTTCAACAACAGGGGCCATGGCAGCGGCGCTGATCGGATGCTGCGGACGGCCGTCTTCCATGGTTGGAACATTTGGCTTCATCTGCTCCCAGATCTCGTTGGAAACGGTGATGCCGTTGCCGTTCAAATCCATGGAAAATGGTGTAATAATATGGGCTTCGGTACCGTAACCGATGGTCGCAGCCAGGGGCTGACCTGCCAGCATATGGGCGCCGTCCAACTGGCCGTCAATCACGCCGTCCAGCAGAACTTTCCAGTTCGCTTGCGCTTCCAGAGTGACGAACAGGCCTTCTTCTTCAAAATAGCCCAGCTCATACGCGACGGCCAAGGGGGCCATGTCGGTCAGCTTGATGAAGCCAAACTTCAGCTCGTCTTTTTCTAGATCCAGCATTTCCGCAGCAGCGGGGCCGGTTAGCAGCACGGTGGAGGCCAAAAGCCATTTCAACGATTTCATTGTTTTTTCCCTGTTAGAACGCAAAAAAGCCGCGCGATTATCACATGCGGGAGGAGGTGCATGCATAATCGAGCGGCTTTGCTCTGAAATTCTCAGGCCATCATCTTCGGTGGCCGTTCGGACATCGTTGTCCTGGGTCTTGTTTGGGTCATGGGGTGGGGTTCTTCAATCTTGCTGCAGCTGCAACATCAGAAAATTGGGGCGATTGCCAGATTTGCCTAATTTTTGGGCTAATTTTCCTGGGCGCTGTCGAATTCAGCGCCGTCAAAGAAAGTATCCGGGCCCAGAATCATCTTTCCCCGGGTCGAGGCGACCGCTGTTGGGTGGTGCAATGCGCCTTCGCATTTCTGGGACGCGCCGGGCATGTCTACGCCCAAGGGCGCTAACGCGGCGCGGTAGATATCGGGGCGGAAACAAGCATGGGCGGTCTGGCTGGCCTGCGCGGCGTCCAGCCCGTGCCATTTGGCCAATTGGTGGGCAATCCAGCCTGCCTGGCTGCGCCATGGAAAATTCGCGGCCCCTTCGTGGAACACCAAGAACCGGTCAGTTTGCAGCGGGGCATCGCCTTTTTTCGTGACAACCAGACCGCTGAGCGCCGGGTCAATCGCGTGATCGGGCAAATCCAAATGCTGGGTGCGGGCCAGGATTTCGGCCGCAAGGGGTGTGTTGGTGGGGTTTTCCAGCCATGTGGCAGCTTTATAGACGGCGCGGATCATCGCGTGGCAGGTACCCGGATTTTCTTCGACCCAGCCACGGCGCGCGCCCAGGACTTTTTCCGGCGCGAACTGCCAGATTGCCCGGCTGGGCAGCACCAAAACTGCATCGCTTTGTTGAACCGCCACGGTGCCCCACGGCTCGCCCACGCAGAACATATCCAAAGCGCCCGCCTTTACAGCGGCGGCCATCTGGGGCGGGGGAACGGTGATAATTTCGACCCGGTCCGCGTCAAAATTCGGGTCCCGCGCCAGCCAGTAATCCAGCAGCATCCGGTGCATCGAGAACGGAAACGGCACCCCGATCCGCACCCTATTGGATGTGGCCGCAAAGATCGCCTGGCCCACGATCTTGGGGTCGTCAAAGCTGTTTACCCAACCTGTAGCGCGCATCTTGGCGTCTAGATCCGCCGACACCCCGATCACCGTGCCGTTTACAGACAGGACCATCAGGGCATCAATCTGGGCAGGCATCCCCCCCAGACCAAGGGACATGGCGATGGGCAGGGGCGACAGCATATGGGCGAAATCTATGTGCCCCAGGGCCAGCATATCACGCAGGGCGGACCACGAGGGCTGGCGGATCAAGGACAGGTCCAGGCCTTCTTCGGCGGCAAAGCGCAGTTCTTGGGCGATGATAAGCGGCGCGCTGTCGACAAGGGGCAGATACCCGCATTCAATATGGGTTAACGTCATCGCAAAAGGTCTGCCGTTGTGACCAGGGCGGTCGCTACATCAATGACTTTGCGCCCCTGCCCCATCGCGGTTTTGCGCAACAGGGTATAGGCCTCGTCTTCGGAAATACCGCGCGCCCGCATCAACAGGCCCTTGGCGCGGTCGATGGTTTTGCGGTCGGACAGCGCTTGTTTTGCGGCGTCCAGTTCGGACTGCATCTTGGACAGCATCCGAAACCGGGCAATCGCCGTTTCCAGAACCGGCTTGATCCGATCTTTCTGTAACCCATTGACAACATAGGCACTTAGCCCAGCGGCAATGGCGGCTTGGGTCATCGCCTCGTCCGTATGATCGACGAACATCGCCACGGCGCGGGCCTTGGGGTCGGACACAAGGCTGATATGTTCCAGCGTGTCACGGTCGGGATTGGCCAGGTCGATCAGGATGATATCGGGGTTCTGCTGCTGGACGGTTCGGTCCAACTGCGAGGCCGTTGCGATAACAGTGACATCAGACCAGCCGCCATCGGTCAGGGCATCAATGATGTCCCTAGCCTTGTCGGGGTCGGGTTCGACCACCAGAATTTTGACCGTGCTTTTCACGGATCCCGTTAAGAAGGCTACAGACGGGTTTGGCCAGCGCCCTGCCGCCAAGACAGGCAATCCAAAGCGTGTCGCCCAAAAAATGGGCAGACCCGCAGGGAAAGAGTGTTTTATCGGCACTATGCAACCGCAGCAAACTGCACTCTTTCCCCCTGAAATCCACTATCTGTAAAACGTCTGTATCGCGTCGGTATTACGTCGGTATTTTCGCAGCCGCTTATCCGCCGCCCTTTGACCAGCGATTCCCCGGCCGCGCAGGCGCCATATCCCCGCCAGATGGTCTGATCCGGGGTCATTTAATGGGCAAAGGGGCAGAATCCACGCTTATTCCTTTGGCAGGGCCCGGCAGGGCGGGTGATTTTCGGCCAAGCGCGTTGAAATACGAATCCCGTTGTTTCGTAGTTGAGGTGCAGGGCGCTTAGGGTTCCGCTTGGTCAACACACCAAGGACTGGTCCAAGAAGCGCCACCTAGGCGGCAAAATCCGCAGAGGCACACGGCGGGGCAAAATCCCGGGAGGCTACTGCGCTGGCTTTGTCCGCGCTTCAACTCTTGTTCCGCCTGCGTGGGAAAGCCGCATTCAAATGCAGGCGGGACGCACAACGGTGAAAGTCATGATCCTCAAGAACATTCTATCCGCTGCGGCGCTCTCGGCCGGACTCGTATCGGCAGCAACTCTGCCTGCCGCCGCCGAAGAGAAAACCGAATTCAAACTGGCGTGGTCCATCTATGTAGGCTGGATGCCCTGGGGCTATCTGGAAGACAGCGGCATCATGGACAAGTGGGCCGAGAAATACGGCATCGATGTCGAGATCGTTCAGATCAACGATTACGTGGAATCGATCAACCAATATACTGCGGGCGCGTTTGACGGCGTGTCGGCGACCAACATGGACACTTTGTCGATCCCAT
>SPJP01000272.1 GCA_006844665.1 Paracoccaceae bacterium | reverse complement strand
AGGTGACGGCGCAGGGAATTTCAGACTGGGTCAACCAAAACCCGATCGAAGGGCTTGCCTTGCTGAACCACAACCGGTCCTATGTGTTTTTTCGCGAAGTCACGGAAATACCCGCAGATTTGGGCCCTCTTGGAACGATGAACTGTTCGGTCACGGCGGGTCGGTCTATCGCAGTTGATCCAGGTTCCACCCCGTTAGGGGCACCGGTTTGGATTGAAAAGCTTGACCCGAACCCAATGCACCGCTTGATGGTCGCCCAAGATACCGGTTCGGCGATCAAAGGACCGCAAAGGGCGGATATTTTCTTTGGAACGGGCGCAGAGGCTGGACTCTGCGCCGGGCAAGTCACAGAGAGCGGGCGCATGGTAACCTTGTTGCCAACAGAACTGGCACGACGGATTACAGGCGGAACTTAATGGCGCGGCGCGGGAAAAAGGGACTTAGCCCAGAGGATCTGGAGCTGTGGCAAAAGGTGCGCGACACGGCGACCCCCTTGCACCCTGAACGCAAGACTGTGTCGGTGCCGAAAATGGTCGCGCCACAGAAAACCAAAAAGGTCAAACCCCAGCCAGACCCGATTCCTTCGTTTTCGATAGGCCAAAAGGCACAGGGCAAAGCGCCAAGCCATGCGCTTGCCCCTTCCATCGTGGATCATCTGGCCGCAAAGCCCGTGCAAATGGATAATAAAAGTTTTGGCAAGCTAAGGCGCGGGAAAATGTCGCCCGAAAGCCGGATCGACCTGCATGGTTTGACGCTAAGCGCTGCGCATCCCAAGCTGCTTGGGTTCATCTTGCGCAGCCATTCCGAAGGCAAACGTTTGGTCTTGGTGATCACCGGCAAAGGCAAACAAAAGGACGAAGGCGGCCCTATCCCCGTGCGACACGGCGTTTTACGCCATCAAGTGCCCCAATGGCTGTCGATGCCGCCCCTTAGTCAGATCGTGATGCAGGTTGTGCAGGCCCATCAAAGCCATGGAGGCGGCGGGGCATACTATGTTTATCTACGCCGCAATAGGTAGCCGAGAAGCCGCATTTTTTAACGGGCGGATCATCATGATTGATGCCCCTAGGAATGCTGCAGCGAACACCAGATACTGAGCAGGCAGGTCAAAGCCTGCGTCAATCAACCAGCCCGACATGGCGGGGCCAATGGCGGATCCAAATACCATAAGCGCTGCCACTGTTGCCTTGATCGCCCCAATATGGCGTGTGCCAAAGAACCCGGCCCAGCAGGCGGCGGGTAACGTTGCCTGGCCGCCGCCCGCAATACCCATCAACACAACGCCCAGTGCAGACCATGCGACAGACGGCGCGTACCAGTGCAGCACAAAGGCCAAGGCCAGCGGCAGCAAATAGATGGGCATCAGGCGCGCGCAGCCGAACCGGTCGATCGCTGTTCCGTAGGCGATGGTCGAGAGCATGAACGCGCCAGTGCCTAAAGGAAAAACAGCGACTAGGGACAGATGTTCCCACCCCTTAACCTCGGCGAAGTGAACTTGCTGAAACCAAAACACCGTCGCAAAGGCGGGAAATAACACGATTGCAGGTACGATGGACCAAAAAAGCGGGGTCGAAAGCGCTTGTCTACGGGTCCAGAACTTGCCGTCCATTCCTGCACTTGTGCTGTCTTTGGCAATAGATTGTGGGGATCTTTCGGTTTGCAAAAGGACCAGCAGAACGGGGATTGATAGCAGGCAAAAGACACCGACCCCAACCCACAAAGTGTGCCAATCCAGATGGGTTTTAAGCCAAACAAAACTTAGGGGCAGGGTGGCTTCGCCCAACGAAAAACCGGCGGTGGCAAAGGCCAAGGCCTTGCCGCGCGTGGCTACGAACCATCTGGCCATAGCCACAAGGGCTACATGCATCATCATTCCTTGCCCAGTGAAGCGCAGGGCAAAAATCACCAAGGGCAACAGGCCAGCAATGGGGTTAACGGCCATGGCGAAACAGGAAAAAGCTAGCAAAACCGCTATCACGATGCTGATCGTGCGAATGCGAAACCTGTCTGCAAGCCCGCCTGCAAACAACATCACGAGCGCTGAAACCCCAGTGCCGAGGGTGTAAATGCCGCCCCATTCGCTGAGGGAAAGCAAAAATTCATCCCGGATGTCGCCAGAAAATGTCGCGATGAAAAAGGTCTGCCCAAAGCACGACATAAACGACAACAGCGCGCCAACGGCCAGCCATGGAGCGTTTTCACTTATGAAGGGGCCCAGCTTCATTTGAAGCTACGCAAACGATGGAAAGGTGGCATCGGGGGCTTTCAAAAGGGGCTTATAAGCCTCTAAAGCACATATCTGGACAAGTCGGTATTGGAAGATAGCTCGCCCAGGTTTTTTTCTACGAATTCCTTGTCGATTGTCACATTCTCGCCCGCGCGGTCAGGGGCAGCGAAGCTGAGTTCTTCAAACACCCGTTCAAGCACTGTGTACAGCCTACGAGCGCCGATGTTTTCGACAGATCCGTTCACCTCGGCCGCGATTTTGGCAAGGGCCGCGATGCCATTATCGGTGAAGGTCACGGCGACCTCTTCGGTTTTCATCAAGGCGGTGTACTGGCGGGTAAGCGCGTTATCGGTTTCCGTCAGGATGCGCACGAAATCGTTTTCTGTCAGGGCGCTAAGCTCTACCCTGATGGGCAAGCGGCCCTGCAGTTCCGGCAACAGGTCCGACGGTTTGGCAATGTGAAACGCGCCCGAGGCGATGAACAAAATGTGGTCTGTTTTCACCGCGCCGTGCTTTGTGGAGACCGTGGTGCCTTCGATCAAGGGCAGCAGATCGCGCTGGACCCCTTCGCGGGACACATCGGCGCCGCGGGCATCGGACCGAGCGCACACTTTGTCAATCTCGTCCAGGAACACGATTCCGTTCTGTTCCACCGCCCGAATAGCTTCGCGAGTGACGGTTTCTTGGTCTAGCAACTTGTCCGCCTCTTCATCGATCAGCAATTCGTAGCTTGCGGCGACCGTCAGGCGTTTTTTGGTCATTCTGGGGCCGAACGCTTTGCCCAGCATATCCCCGATATTCATCATGCCGCCCATCGCGCCGGGTTGGCCGGGGATTTCAAAACCGCCCATGGGCGAGGACGTGTCGGCGACCTCTAACTCGATCACCTTGTCGTCCAGCTCGCCAGACCGGAGCTTTTTGCGGAACATGTCACGGGTCGCATCACGGGCACTTTCGCCGGCCAGAGCGTCCAGGACACGTTCTTCAGCCCCTTCATGGGCGTTGGCTTTGACGGTTTCGCGCATATCTTCGCGGGTCATAAGGATCGCGGCGTCAACCAAATCGCGGATGATTTGTTCCACATCGCGCCCGACATAGCCCACTTCGGTGAATTTTGTTGCCTCGACCTTCAGGAACGGGGCCTTGGCCAGTTTAGCCAACCGCCGAGAGATTTCCGTTTTGCCGACACCGGTTGGCCCAATCATCAGAATGTTCTTTGGATAGACCTCGTCGCGCAGATCATCGCCCAGCTGTTTGCGACGCCAGCGATTGCGCAGGGCGACCGCGACGGCGCGCTTGGCGTCGTTCTGGCCGATGATAAAGCGATCAAGCTCGGATACGATTTCGCGGGGGGTGAGGTCGGTCATGACAGGTCTTTCGCATAAGGGGGCAGGCGGGTTTTGCCAGGGAAGTTCGGCAATGCGGACATTAGCGTGCAGCGAATGGATTCCCATTTCGCGCCCAAAAACACCAAACCAGCGCCAAGAAGAATAATGACAAAGAAAACATTGCCTTCGACCAACGTGAAGGCCAGTGCCACGATGTAGCCAATTCCGGCCACCAAGAACGAGCGCCGGTCGATGATGACGGCAAACAAAGACATTCCGACTAAAAACAAAGCCAAAACCAGCAAGGCGCCGGGGCTGTCTGATTGAAACAGGGTGATTGCGATGGTGTTAACGATGGCCGGCGCGGCTACGATATGCATCCAGAACCCGTTTTGAGCCCGCCGCGTAACCCGGTGCGGATCGCTCATGTCAAAGTGCAAGGCTATGCCAAGGCCGATCAGGCCCAAAGCAATCGTCAGCAAGGAAAACGGGCCCGTTCCGGACAGAACAAACATTTGCCGCGCGTCAGACAGGGACGCGCCACCGACGAGTGTTAGGCAGAAAGTCGTTGCAAAAACGGAAAGCGCCACCAGAAGCAGGGCAAATGGCACCCGAAAAATTCCCCAAAAGAGCAACATCCAAAGGGCTACAGCGCAGCTTGCCGTGGCCCAGACGATTGGCGTTTGGGTGGATAAAATATTGCCCACCCCAAAGCCGAACTGCATAGCAGAAGTCGCAAACATAAGCGAAAGGGCGATAGATGGGGCCACCATGCGGCGTTTCAGGGTGAAATAGCGCGCCAGCAAAGCGATTATCCCCATGGCGGTCACTGCAAATAATGTGCCAGAGCTGCTGTTTTGACCGCCCATCAAACTAGCCAATCCGGTCACGCCGAACCAGCCAGAAAACAGAATGCCAAGGCCAACGACAATAAAAATCTCGTTAAAGCCTTTGAACAGCTCGAATGGCTCGTCCAGTCCTTCCAGGTTTTCGCGAACGCCGCGTCTGGCGTCTGATTGTGCAAGAATGCTGGCCGCTTGGGCTTCGGTGATCGTTCCGGACGCGACCGAGGCGCGAATATCGTCTTTGGACAGGGTCATCCGATCGTCTCGACTGTCAGCTTGCCGTTTGTGTAGACGCAGATATCGGCAGCGATCCCCATGGCCTTGCGGGCAAGATCTTCGGCGTCCATGTCGCTGTCCATCATCGCACGCGCCGCAGCTAAGGCGTAGTTGCCACCGGATCCAATCGCAGCGACGTTGTGTTCGGGTTCCAATACATCGCCTGCACCGGTGATCACGAACAGCTCTGTCCCGTCGGTCACGATCAGCATCGCTTCTAGTTTTTGCAGGTACTTGTCGGTGCGCCAGTCTTTTGCCAGTTCGACGCTCGCGCGGGCCAGTTGGCCGGGGGTTGCTTCTAGTTTGGCTTCTAGCCGTTCCAGCAAAGTAAAGGCGTCGGCCGTCGATCCGGCAAACCCGGCAACGACGTCATAGCCGCCGGGGGACAATCGGCGAACCTTGCGCGCTGTGCCTTTGATCACTGTTTGCCCTAGACTGACCTGTCCGTCACCGGCAACAACAACCTTGCCGCCTTTGCGTACACCGATAATCGTTGTGCCGTGCCATCCGGGAAATTCATTTTCAGCCATTTGGGTCTCCGCTCTTTTGCTACATATGGCGACGGATTTGCCGGCCTGCAATGGCTGTGCCTTGTCGGGCTGGATCGTGCCGATTACCAAAGCGCTATGACGAAGATCGTGACCCTCTACCTTACCGAGCTGCTGGTGTGGCAGCTAAAACGCGATAAAAACCCGTTTCTTGCCCAAGTGGTGGAGGTTTTGGAGGGCGCAGGATGGCAGGTTTCTGTTACCAGCGATGCAGTTGGCCAAAAGCTGCGATCCGTTGCACGCCCGGGATATGCGCTGTTTTATGAGGACGAGCCGTTTCACGGGCGGTCTTTGACCATGCGGCGGGCCTATTTGGAACCGTTCTGGCGACTGGAAGCCTCGGCAAAACGCTGGGAATGGGACGTGGCGAAGACTGAGTTTGACCCTGAAACGGTTGATCCGAAACGGGCCGCACAATTCGGGACGTTCTGGCGTAAACGTCTAGGGCTAGAGGCTGCTCGTTCCGAGGGTTTTATCTATGTCCCTTTACAGGGGGTGCTAACAGAAAAACGCAGTTTTCAGTCGGCCTCGCCTTTGCGGATGCTGGAAACCGTGGCGCAGCGGGCCGAAGGGCGAAAGGTGATCGCGACGCTTCACCCGCGCGAGGTCTATTCGGACGCAGAACTTGCCCGCGTAAACGGGCTGGTCGAAGAAGGCAGGATCGAACTGTCTGACGCATCGATGCAAGATCTGCTGCCCAGATGCGATTATATAGCGACACAGAACTCAAGCGTGGCTTTGATGGGATATTTTCTTTCGAAACCAGCGCTTTTGTTCGGGCAGATCGATTTTCATCACATCGCGGGGTCTGTGCCAAAACAAGGACTGCGCGCCGCCTATGAAACGATCAACGGGCCAGAGCCTGATTTTGCGCGCTATCTGTTCTGGTTTTTCCAGATGCAGTCTTTGAATATGTGGCGTTCCGATTTTTCGGAACGCCTGTTGGCTCGGTTAAAGCAGCAGGGCTGGCCTTCTTAGGAAATCGCGCCGTCGATCCAGCTTTTCAGCGCAGCTTTTGGGGCCGCACCGGTTTTGTTGGACACAACTTCGCCGTCCTTAAAGACGAACAGGGCGGGGATGCCGCGTACGTTTAAACCAGCGGCAGTCGACATGTTTTCATCGACATTCACCTTGGCGATTTTGATATCTTCGCCATACTCGGCGCTCAGCTCTTCCAGAGCGGGGCCGATTTGTTTGCAAGGGCCACACCATTCGGCCCAGAAATCAACGACCACAGGGACGCTGGATTTGGTGACTTCTTCTTCGAAAGTTGCGTCGGTTACGGCTACAGTGGCCATTGGTTTGCTCCTGCACAAAAGATCTAAATCGTCAGGTAGGTACCCTGACAAGGACCGTCAAGCAGATGAAGCGTTTTGGAGTGCTGCAATCACAAGATCGTGGGGCAGGCGCATCAATTCTGCAGGGCGAGTCCAAAGAATAGCGGTTTCTACAATATGGTCAGGATACAACAAAGACAGGGCACTTGCATATGCCCCCATTTGCCTCAGCAAACCGTTAGGCGTTTGCTCTGGCTCTGGTGGGGTTTCGGCGTTTGATTTGTAGTCGATGGCCAAGATATGGCTGTCAGTCACGATCAACCGGTCGATTGCTCCCAACATTTTGCGGTTTTTCAACTCTGGCAACGCGGCTGTGACGTCCACCTCGGTAAAGGCTGTCGGGGCAGTGAACAGATCGGGGTGGGTTTGCAGAACACGGGTGACCTCGGCCATGGTATCGGCGTCCACATTGCGGGATTGGGCGATGTGATCCCAGCGCACGGGGTCAATCTGGGGCAGGTGTTCAAGCAGCCAGTGGATTTCGGTGCCGCGGGTCGTGGCGTCTTCTTGGTCAAGCGCGGTGTCGGAAAATACGCCGGGCATGACCTTTGCCCCGCCTAGTTTTGAAGGGGACAGAGGCGCAGGTTTTGGCGTGGGCTTGGCGGCAGGTGCGTTCATCCACTCAGGGCGTTTTGGGGCGGTTTTAGCGATAGGGGTTGCGGCGGCGCCGGTCGTGTCTGGCCATTCACCAACCTCAAAACGCAAGCCTTCACCTAAATCAGACGTAAGCGGCCCGGCGCCGGCATGGCGCAATCCAGCCTCGACCCGGGAATACCAGCTGTCAGGCCCTTCCCCGACATCGCCAGCCCCAGCAACGATCAACCAGTTCCGTGCGCGGGTCATAGCCACGTAAAGCAAGCGAATGCGCTCGGCCTCTAACCGAGCTGAGCGGGCTTCTAATGCGGTCACCAAAGCTTCGGGGGCTTGGGCTTTGGCGACAGGCCAGACCAAGGGGCCACCTTCCAGCTGGATAAGCCCTGATTCATTGGGTGCGCGGCGTTTAGAGCAATCGGGCAGGATCACCACCGGGGCCTCTAACCCCTTTGAACCATGCACCGACATCACCCGCAACGCGTCTGATGAATTGTCGATGGGCCGTTTCAGATCGCTTTGGTCATCACCAAACCACGAAAGAAACCCGGTAAGCGACGGCACGTTTCCACGTTCGTAGCTCATCGCCTGGGCCAGCAAGGCGTCGATACCATCCTCAGCCTCTTGCCCTAGCCTGGCCAGCAATTTGAAGCGGCCATTGTGGCGGGTCAGGCAGCGTTCCAACAGCTCGTAAGGGCGCAGAAAATCAGCCTGGTCGCGGATATCCATCAAGAATGACAGGGTTTCAGGGTGCTGTTCGGCCTGATCGCGCAGTTCTGACCACAGGTATTTTTGCTTGCGATCATGGGCCAGCGCATAAAGCTGCGCCTCGGTCCAACCAAGCAAGGGAGAGCGGAGGACCGCCGCCAATGACAGGCTGTCTTCGGGCGTTGCGGCAAAGCTAAGCAGCGCGATCAGGTCCTTCACCGCCAGTTCGCCGCCAATCCGCAACCGGTCAGCCCCGGCGATCGGAACCCCCTGTTCTTTGCATGCCCGGATAATTTCGTGGAACATGTCGCTGCGGCGTTGCACCAACACCAGAAAATCGCCAGGCGTCAGCGGGCGCGTGTTGCCTTTGGCATCTGTAATCTGCGTGCCACGGGCTAGAATATCGGTGATTTCGCTGACAACGCGGCGGGCAAGCACCAGATCAGGCTTGTCGGGGCTGGGGGCGTCGACCGGATCCTCGAACTTTGCTTTTTCTGGCGCTTCCCCTTTGGGTACAACTGGCCAAAGATCAACGCGGCCGGGCAAATCACGGAAAAACGCAGTGTGTTCGGAAGTGTCTTTGAACCCGTCATGGGGGGTCGTGCCAAAGGTGGTATCAACCGCGCGCAAAATGGCCGAGGATGAGCGGAACGAAAACAACAGCTCGCGCGACTGAAACGGTAGATCGACCTGTTCCAAAGCATCCGCGAAATAGCTGCGCATATCTTCAAACCCTTGGGGATCAGCGCCTTGGAACGAATAGATCGATTGTTTCGGATCCCCGACGACAAAAATCGTACGGTGAACGTCACTGCGCGCGCCGTCGCCGCTGGCAAATTCACGCGCCAGCAATTGGACGATATCCCATTGCACGGGGCTGGTGTCCTGCGCCTCGTCAACCAGAATGTGGTCGATCCCGCCGTCCAGCCGAAACAGCACCCATTGCGCAACGCCGGGATCGGTCAGCAAGGCGCGTGCCTTCAGGATCAGATCGTCGAAATCCAGGGTGCCCCGAAGGGTTTTTTGCTGGGCAAGCTCTGGCAGAAAGGCGCTGGCGAACTGATACAGCGCTTGGGTTTTGTCGGTGACCGCAAGGGCAAGTCGTTTGGGCCGGGCTTCCTCGACCCGTTCCATCAATGCGTTCAAAGCGTCCATATCTGCGCCAAGTTTGCCCTGGGTCGCTTTGGTTGGGAACTTGTCGATCTTGGCGGCGAACGGAGTTTTAGCGGTGGCGCCGAACAAAAACAGGCTTTCTAGTGTTTCTAGCCACCCCATGCCAAAGGGTTCTGCCAACATGTTGGTCAGTTTAGCCGCTGCTTTGACGTCGGTGGTGGATCCAAGCGCCATCTTTTGTGCGGCAGAGGTCAAGAGATCGGATTCAGAGCCATCAAACAGATCTGCCAGCAAATTGTCTCGGGTCAGACCCGGTTCCGCGTCCAAGGCCGAAAGGCAGGCGTCCCGGTCGAATTCCTGGCCCAGCGCTTGGCGGTTGTAGGAAATTGTATGGACCAGAGATTCAACGCCGTCTTCGGTTAAATAGGCGGCGATTGCGTCGAATGCGTCCTGGTTTGATCCACCTGCCATTGCGTCCAAAATATCAGCACGCAGGCGCTGGGCGGTGCGATCATCCATTTCGACGAATGCAGGGGCGACGCCGGCCTCTAGTGGGAAACGGCGCAGCAACGCGCTACAGAACGAGTGGATGGTTTGGATTTTCAGACCGCCCGGGGTTTCGATCGCCCGGGCAAACAAGGTTCGGGCGGTTTTGCGCAGATCAGGTGTGTTGGTGATCCGTTCCAGGCCGAGCTTGTCCAGACGCGCTGCCAGTTCGGCATCCTCCAGCATCGCCCAGCCTCCCAGTCGTTCGAACAGGCGATTTTGCATCTCTGTCGCGGCGGCTTTGGTGTAGGTCAGGCACAAGATCCGGTCGGCGGGCACGTTCTGCAGCAGCAACCGGGCCACCCGGTCGATCAGCACACTGGTTTTGCCGCTGCCTGCATTGGCAGACAGCCAGGTCGACAGGCTGGGATCGGCGGCGCGCATCTGTGCAAGGGTGGCGGGATCAGGTTTGTTCATTCGACCTTCTCCGACACGGGATCAGAGCTGCCATCCCATTCTCCGAAGCGGGCAAGATGATCATAATCCCCGGCAATACCCTGCTGAAACGGTGCGCGACGTGACAGGTAGCCATAGTCCGGATCCTGAAAATGCGACAGCAACAACTGATAGGCTTGCCAGCTTTCGGCGATAAAATCTGGTTCTGCTTCTTTCGAGGTGCCAGCAGTTTTCAACCCGCGGCCAAGCCCCAGATAGGCAATTTCGTGAACCTCCGTCGGGTCGATATCTTTGAAAGCCCCGGCCTCGGCCAACGCGGCCTCTAGCGGCAATTGGCGGTTGAAATGCTTGCGCTGATCGGCGCTGGGCGGGTCGCCAGTCTTGTAATCATACAGTACAAGCGTGCCATCGTGGCGCTGGTCGATCCGGTCGGCGGTGCCGTATAGACGCATTCCGGTATCGTCTGTCAGGCTTCCGTCAACCTCGACCCCAAGCACACGACCCGAGGCGCGGCGTTGGGTTTCTTGGGCGATGAAAGGTGTCGCGATCCGCGCGATCCGGGCGCGCCACAGACGGCGTGCAGCGGGCCAAACAACGGATTCGTCCATAACTTGATCTGCGGCAGTCATCAAATCCGCCTCAGAAGGCTGCTTGTTCATAGTCTGGGTGGTGAAACGAGCCATGACCTCGTGCAGCAAGGTGCCACGCAGGCGGGCGTCGGGGGATTGGCGCAAGGGGTCGATTGCCGAAAGGTTCAGCAGGCGTTTGGCATAGATTGCGTAAGGATCTCGACGCAGGCGTTCGACTTCAGTGAAGGACAGTTGTTCTGGGCGATGGGCCAGGGGTGGCAAAGGCGACGGTCGGGGCGCGGGGGGAATGCGCTGGTCATCCCCGGGGCGGTCAATCGCCTCGGCCAAGGCGACCAGAGCCTTGCCACGCGTTTTAGCGGCCTCTAACGCTTCGGTCGCTTCACCACCCAGACCGGTTAGCAGGTTCGATATCCGGTTCACCCAGCGCGACGGCACGGTTTCAGCCTCGTCGTCGCGTGTGGCGCGGGTCAGCACCACTTGTTTTGCGGCCACAGCCAATTGAAAATCGTGGGCCTGCAGTCCAATGCGCCTATCGGGTAGCAAAAGGCCTGCTTCTTGGCGCATCTTGCGGTTCAGCCACGGGTCGGGCGATGGGCGACTGGGCCAAACCCCATCATTCAGCCCGCCTAAAATCACCATTTCTGCGCCCTGGACCCGTGCCTCTAGCGTGCCCCAGATCATGATATTAGGAAACGTTGGTTCTTTGATGCGTACGATCTCGTTCGCTAAGATGCTCTGGAACAGATCGGAATATTCGCGCGGGTTAAAATCGCCACCGGCATCGGCATGCAAAGCGATCTTATCAATCATCTTGCGGGCTTCTTCACCGGCCGCATTCAACCAAAGCTCGCCGCTGTCGGAAAGGGGTTCCGGGCCCTTGGCGATCAGTTCCGCTGCATCAACATGTTGGGCCAGCATATCCGGAAGGGACTTTTCATCAGCCGCGTCAAGGGCATGCAATACACCCGTTAGCCAAAGTACCCATATGGCGGCGCGGTCGTCCTTTTGCGCATTGCCCCAAGCCTGTAGCATATCCTCGTCAGGAAAAGCGGGGCCGTTGCGGCGCAAATGCAGTTCCAGCTCTCTGGTCAGGCGCAAGTGGGGGCCTCGATCTTCTCCCCCGGTTGCAGTGAGCGGGTGCTTTAGCAAAGTGATCAAAGCTTCGCCGTCGATGTGCCGACCTATTAGATCTGCAACTTGTCGCAACAACCGGCCTGGGGCGGATAGGGTCAAGGGGCGCCCGGCGCTGTCATCGGGTTCAATACGCCAGCGGTCCAGTGCAGCGGTGACCTGTCGGGCCAAGATGCGGTCAGGGGTGATCAGCGCGGCTGAGGTTCCATTTTCGGCGGCCTCGCGTAGAACCAAGGCGATGGCTTGAGCCTCGATCCGGGCAGAAGGCGCTTCGACCAGGGTTACGTCTTTCAGGGCTTGGGGCAGGTCCGTCAGGTCAGGGCCTTCCGACAGCCACTGGTCGGTTACAGGG
>SPJP01000276.1 GCA_006844665.1 Paracoccaceae bacterium | reverse complement strand
GTCGCGCATGGATTGCAGGGCGTTGGCGCGTTCGGATTGGGTGAGCTCGCCGGACAGGGCTACGACGGAAAAGCCCCGGTTCGAGAATCGGGTCGTCAGGCGGTTCACCATGGCGCGGGTGTTGGCGAAAACGATGGCGTTCTGGGCGTCGTAGTAGCGCAGCACGTTGATGATGGCGTTTTCGGCGTCGCGGTCGGTGACGGGCATCGCGCGGTAGGTGATGTCGGCGTGTTGCGAGCGTTCTTCGGTGGTTGAAACCCGGACGGCGTCTTTTTGAAACGACTGCGCAAGGCTGGCGATCTGGCGCGGCACGGTGGCCGAAAACATCAGGGTCCGGCGGTCTTCGGGGCAGGATTCCAGAATGAATTCAAGGTCTTCGCGGAAACCCAGGTCCAGCATCTCGTCGGCTTCGTCCAGCACCACGGCGCGCACGGTTGATAGGTCAATCGAGCCGCGCTGGATGTGGTCGCGCAGACGGCCGGGGGTGGCGACGACCATATGGGTGCCGCGTTCCAGGCTGCGGCGTTCGTCGCGCATGTCCATACCGCCCACGGTGGACGCGACCTGCGCCCCGGTTTCGGCATATAGCCAGCTGAGCTCGCGTTTTACCTGCAGGGCCAGTTCGCGGGTCGGCGCGATCACAAGGGCCAGGGGTGCGCCGGCGGGCGGGAAAAAGTCTTTATCTTCCAACAAGGTAGAGGCAATGGCCAGGCCGAACCCGACGGTCTTGCCAGACCCGGTCTGGGCCGAAACCAGCAGATCGCGATCCGCCAATTCTGGGTTGGTGACGGCCTCTTGGACTTGGGTTAGGCTTTCGTAGCCTTTGGCTTCTAAGGCTTTGGAGAGTGGAGCGAGCAAAGGGAGCGGCTTTCGGACGGAGGAGTGCGGGATCGCGGTCAAGACGCCCGCTTAGAGAGGTTTTTGACGCTTGTATAGCGTCTGCTTGGTCGCGGCGCCCGCGCTGTGGCAATCCAACCAAGGCCCCCGAACCCCTTGTCTGTATCACGTCGGTAAAACGTCGGTATTGCGTCGGTGCGGGAACAGAGGGGTTTTTGCGGTTGGTGGCTTGGGTGTTTTGGGGTGGGGGCCGTCGTTTTCAGCCAACGTCAAAAACTCAGATCGATTTCTGAAGCAAACTTCATGGCTAGCGACTTTCGCTGGATATCTTAGGTTGTTCAGGTACAGTGAAGCCTAGTGCAATCTGAGATTGAACATGCACACAAAGAACGAGGGATTTGAATGGACGATAGCCAAGTCCAAGACGAGAGCATTCGAATAGCGCACCTCGCCATGTTGCAAGGCGTTATTTCAAGGATGGGGGCAAACGCATTTACCCTTAAAGCACTCGCTGCGACTTTTGGGAGTGCGGCTGTGGCTGTCATGTCCACTGTGCAAACGCCTTCGCTATATTATGCTGTTGCGGCCGCAGTGCCGATGATTGTTTTTTGGCTCATGGAAGCGCAATATTTGCGCCTCGAGCGAGCCTACCGGAAGCTTTACGATCATGTCCGGAAGGGAGAAGAGGTTGAAGCATATAGCCTCGAAGCAACCGCGTTCATGAAGGAGACGCCTTCAGTTCTGCGGCTAGCTCGTTCGTGGTCGGTGAGCTGGTTTTATTTGGCAATTATTCTGCCTTTAGGCGCGGTCGCGATTTTGATTTTTTGTGGGGTGTAAGTGGCGAGTATCTTTGGGGCTTTGCCCAATCAAACGTCCAAGCGTAGGGTCTTCTTTTCCTTCCATTACCAGAACGACATTTGGAAAGTAAATCAAGTCCGCAACTCATGGCGCTACCACCACGAAAACACACGTGAGTCAGAAGGTTTCTTTGATGGAAGCATTTGGGAAAGCTCTAGGCGAACAGGGGATAATTCTCTCAAAAGACTTATCCGGGAGGGTATTAAAAACACTTCTGTGACTTGTGTTCTCGTTGGCGCAGAAACATTTGAGCGACGGTGGGTTCGCTACGAAGTGGCACGATCTGTGGTAAAAGGGAACGGGCTGTTAGCTGTCAAGATTAATCTCATGGGAAACCCGCAAGGTAACGTTTCACTCGAAGGGCCCAATCCGCTCGACTTCATGGGAGTCTATAACGTTGGTGGAATCATTCGACTTGCGGAAGTGAAGAATGGGAAATGGGCGAAGTATGACGACTACACTCAGGCTATTGATCTTCCAGTGACGTGGCTGAAGCCGCATGACGCCAGTTTGATCAAGCTGTCACGTTACGCTGGGCTGTACTGCTACAAGACCCAGAATGGCGGAGCCAATTTTTCGTCCTGGGTACGGCAAGCTGCTTATGATGTAGGGAGATAGCAATGATCGATCAGTTTTCTATTCTTGCTTATTCCAGCCGGGCCGAGATTAGGAAGTCGGAGCGAATAGTTGAGGAAGCGCGACAAGCAGGAAAACAAACAGCTTTTCTCTCTCATAGTCACAAAGATTCGGCGTTGGCAAAAGGTCTTCAGGGGTTTCTTCAGTCCAAGGGCTGGCTCGTTTATATCGACTGGGAAGACACGGCGATGCCATCGAAACCAAATCGTGAGACAGCACAAAAGATCAAGGACAAGATCAAACGCTTTGATTGGTTCCTTTATCTAGCGACAGCGAACTCGGCTTCAAGCCGATGGTGTCCGTGGGAGATTGGATACGCGGACGGTGTAAAGAATGTTGATAAGATCGTAATTATTCCGACTCGCGACAGCGCTGGTCATCATCATGGGAATGAATACTTGGATCTGTATAGGAATGTGAATTCTGCCCAAGGCGGTGGATATGGCCTTTTCTACTCAAACAACCGCGGGACATTGCTGGAGAACATTCGGAGCTGAACCAATGTGTGACCGGGTTCTACGCGATATTGGCGATGCAGCGGCACTAGAGTGCTGAGCGATGCGCCTGAGCCTTGGGGGGGTGCGAATGCGCCCTCCCGCAGGGAGGGTCGGGCGCAGCGCGGCGGTGCCGCGCGTGATGCGTTTGTCCCGGGGGGTGAGGGGGCCGGGTGGCCCCCCGCAAAATGCCGCGGGTTGGTTACTCCGCCAGTTTTTTGGCCACGATTTCGTTGACGGCTTTGGGGTTGGCCTTGCCGCCGGTGGCTTTCATGGTTTGGCCGACGAACCAGCCTGCCAGTTTCGGGTTCTGCTTGGCTTTTTCGACCTGGGCGGGGTTTTCGGCGATGATTTTGTCCACGGCGGCCTCGATCGCGCCGGTGTCGGTGACCTGTTTCATGCCGCGCTGCTCGACGATCTCAGCGGGGGTGCCGCCTTCGGTGTAGACGATCTCGAACAGGTCCTTGGCGATCTTGCCCGAGATATCGCCCTTGGTGATCAGCGCGATGATATCGCCAAGCTGGTCGGGGTTGATCGGGCTGTCGGTGATATCCAGATCGTCCTTTTTCAGGCGGCCGAACAGCTCGTTAATAACCCAGTTGGCGGCCAGTTTGCCGTCGCGCCCTTCGGCTGTGGCCTCAAAAAACCGGGCGGGGTCTGTGTCGGCGGTCAGGACGCTGGCGTCGTAATCCGACAGGCCGAAATCCGCGATGAAGCGGGCTTTCTTAGCGTCGGGGAGTTCGGGCAGAGCGGCGGCCAGATCGTCGACATAGGATTGCTCGATTTCCAGGGGCAGCAGGTCGGGGTCGGGGAAGTAGCGGTAGTCATGGGCTTCTTCCTTGGACCGCATCGAGCGGGTTTCGTTCTTGTCGGGATCGTAGAGGCGGGTTTCCTGCACCACGCTGCCGCCGTCTTCCAGAATGGCGATCTGGCGGCGGGCCTCGTGTTCGATGGCGGCCTGGATGAAGCGCATGGAGTTCATGTTCTTGATCTCGCACCGTGTGCCGAGATGGTCGAAATCCTGGCTGGCCTGGTATTTTTCGTAATCCCCGGGGCGGCAGACCGAGACGTTAACGTCGGCGCGCAGGTTGCCGTTTTGCATGTTGCCGTCGCAGGTGCCCAGGTAGCGCATGATCTGGCGCAGCTTGACGACATAGGCGGCGGCTTCTTCGGGGCCGCGGATGTCGGGGCGGCTGACGATTTCCATCAGCGCGACGCCGGTGCGGTTCAGGTCCACGAAGGACATGTTCGGGTCCATGTCATGCACGGATTTGCCCGCGTCCTGTTCCAGGTGAATACGCTCGATCCGCACGGTGCGCGCGGTGCCGTCGCCCAGTTCGACCAGCACTTCGCCTTCGCCCACGATGGGGTGGTAGAGCTGGCTGATCTGATAGCCCTGGGGCAGGTCGGGGTAGAAGTAGTTCTTGCGGTCAAAGGCGGACCACAGGTTGATTTCCGCCTTGAGCCCCAGACCGGTGCGCACGGCTTGGGCGACGCATTCCTGGTTGATCACTGGCAGCATGCCCGGCATGCCCGCATCAACGAAGGCGACGTTAGAGTTCGGCTCGGCCCCGAATTGGGTCGAGGCGCCGGAAAACAGTTTGGCGTTGGTCGAGACCTGGGCGTGGACCTCTAGCCCGATGACCAGTTCCCAATCCCCGGTCGCCCCAGAAATCACTTTGGGTTTTGGGGCGTCATAGGTCAGGTCGAGCATGATGGGCGTCCTTGAGATCGAATCCGTGCGGTAGAGCCCAGCTGGGCCGGTCCGCGCCGGACGGGTGTTGCAACATTTGAACGTGTTTTAGGCAAGCGCCGCAGGGGTGACAAGGGAGGCCGCCCCGTGCGGGCGCATTTTTGGAACAATCGGCACACAAGTTCCAATTTGGCTGGGCTTCGGTTTGATTTGGCGGACAAGTGCTGGCAGTCTGGCCGGGTGATACGCGCCTTTGCAGGGGATGAGTGTTCGTGCGACGCAGGCTTTGGGCCATGTTCATTGGGTTTTTGGGCACAATTCTGTCCGGACTGCTGATTCTTGGTCCAGTTGTTTTCGTTGTTGAAAGTCGCGCTGCCGGCGCGTTGCTGACCCAGATCCACGAGGCCGAGGTCGAGCTGGACGAGATGATCGCTTCGGGCGAGGTTCTGAAGATTGCTTTTCCGGACCACGCCGAATTTCCCCGCGCGCGTGCGTCAGAGCCCATGCGCGACGCGGTGTGCAGCGATGCGGACATCCCCTTGGCGGTGGAAAAGGTCAAAGCGCGGGCGTCGTTGTGCCTGACCAAAGCCAAGGACGAACGGCGGTTTTTCGTCGTGGGCATGTCCTGGACCGAGGCCGCCCCCATTCGCGATGCCCTGAAAGCGCTGCACAGTGTCAGCGATATGCTGGGCATCCGGTGGCTAAGACCCCAGCGGGTGGGCCTGGTGGTGCATCAGGAGTTTTGGCCCTGAGGGGCAGGTCTGGTGTGCGGGACGGAGCCGCCATTCATACGAAGAAACTGGAGGTCCGCTCCAAACCCGATCGGTGTTTATTCGCTGCTGCGCAAAACGTTTATTTGGGATTCAGAACTTTGAATTTTGCACAACATTGAGCCCATTGAACGTGCCTTTACGAATATTGTCTTTTCTATATTCACGCGATTTGAAATGCTTGCGAGCACCGCTGAATGCATCATAACCAAACACATGCACGCGCACTGCCGCGTCCTCACCAAGCTGAAGAACATCTCTCAGTGATGTGCATTTTTCAATCCCTTCACGCAGGGACTTTGACGGAGCGTCCAAAAATTCAATTGACTGTCGAGTGTCGAATACGCGCACCCGTCTTTTGTTGCCCCGTGAAAGCTGAGGAACTCGCGAAGCATTAGAAGAAACAGTGTGGTAAGCCCATCCCGTAGCTCCAAGATACCCTTTTATGCCAACTCGGACTTGTATGTCCAAATCGATAATCTCTCGCTTTCCTACGTTTTCAAAAGCGCACTGGAAGAAGCTCTGATCATTCTTGAGCACGTACTCCACGATCTCCTCTGAAAACTTGATTGATGGCACCCAATAGTGAGATTGCACCCACCAGAACGCCCCCGATGAGCCAATGCCAAGGAGCGCGCCAAGGATCAGCGGTCCGATATCTGCAAGAATTTCCATACCTGACTGATAGATTGCAAAACAGATTCGCAAAACCTGAAATCAATGGCATGATCCGAAAAATGCGCAGGATCATATGCATCGAAACGTGAATATAAACCGACGTTCGCCGCATGATAGAAAACTTGTAGATTGGGCTCAATGCAGCCATTGTGCGGCGGGGGTGAGTGCTGCTTTGCCCCAAAACCGCCCCCATTCGCGATACCTTGAAAGCGCTGCACTCTGTCAGCGATATGCTGGGGATCACCTGGCTAACGCCCCGGCAGGTGGGGTTGGTCGTGTATCAGGAATCTTGGCCCTAAGCCAATATCCGCTGACCTAGCTGGGAAACTGGGTCCGTTTCGGGCAGACTGGCTGGGTAGAGTGTTTGGCGGCAATGCAAGGATAGGGTTATGGGGTTTCCACGAAAGACGCAGGCTTGGGCCGCAGTTTTGGGTGTTACGCTGGGCCTTGGGGGCTGTGCCGTCCCGTTTGCAAGTGGCCCGTCAGCGCCGGTCGAGGCCACGATGCGCTGGGATCATCTGCCCCAGGGGGACGCCTGGACGGCGGCCACCTTGGCAGCAATTGCCGATCACGGTCAGCCGTTGATCGATATGGTGCCCGGCGATATCGACACATGGTGTCCGGCCTATCCCAAGGCAGACACCGACCAGCGTGCCTTGTTCTGGACAGGTCTGATATCGACCCTGGCCAAGCATGAAAGCACCTGGGATCCGGCCGAGGTCGGCGGCGGCAATCGGTGGTTCGGTTTGGTCCAGATCTCGCCCGCCACTGCCCGTTTCTACGGCTGCGAAGCGGGCACCGGGGCGGCGTTGAAGCAGGGCGAAGCCAATTTGACCTGCGCCGTGCGGATCATGGCCGTGACGGCCCCCCGCGACGGGGTGGTCAGCGCCGGGATGCGGGGCATTGCGGCCGATTGGGGCCCGTTCCATTCCACCCGCAAGCGCACGGATATGTTGGATTGGGTGTCCAGCCAAAGCTATTGTGTGAAATAGCGGGTTTTTAGGCTTGTGCGGCTGGGGTTAGGTCCAGCGCAGGGCGCGGCTGGCCTCGATCAGCGACACGCTGGGGGCGTGGGTGCCTGCCAGGGCCAGGGTGGCGCGGCGCAACAGATCTATGCCTTCTTCCGAATTGGCAGGCAGGGCGGCGGGCGAAATCGGCTCGCCCACGGTCACGCTGAACGGCTGGCGGCCTTTGTTCAACGTCTCATGAAACAGGGTGATGTCGCGCAAGGTCGGGTGCAGGGCATCGAACCCGTAAAACAGGGCCGAGTTGCGGGCCCGGATATGGACCGGGATCACCGGCAGGTCAAACTTGCGCGCGATCATTGCGGCCGACGGCATCCAGGGGCGTTCGTGCAGTTTTAGGCCGCGGCGCTTGGCCAGACGGCCCGAGGGGAAGATCACCCCAAGCTGACCCTTGTCGATGGCTTGGCGGGTAAAGGCCATGGTTTCGCGGGTTTTGGTGTGGGTGCGTTTGCCCAGACGCCACTCGACCGGGGCGATCAGGGGCTGCATCTGGGGCAGAACGCGCAGGATATCGGCATTGGCGAAGAAATAGCTGTCGCTGCGGCGCTGGGCGATCAGGCTGTGCAGGATGATGCCGTCGGCAATGCCAGTGGGGTGGTTGGCCACGACCAAAGCGGGACCATGGGCGGGAATGCGATCCAGCCCGGTTGCGGTGACGTCTCGGGCGATCAGCTGGGCCATCTGTCGCATGATCTGGGCCAAAGGCTCGTGTTCCAGCGAACGGGCCAATTCCAGGGTCTTGGTATAGCCCAGCATCCCGTTCAGCAGCTTTCGCGCCAAAGCGGTGCCAGGGCGCTGGGCAAACAGCCAGGGCGCGCGCTCGGCTATTTGTTCATCAAGACGGTGCTGCATATCCATGGATCGGTTTGATCAAATGGATTTGAAACTTTTGTGACATTTGCCCGGTTTTTCGGACGCTTTAGCTTAGATGCAGGGGGATGTCCTGGGTGGCCAAAGCCGCGCGCAGATCGCGCAGGGGCGGGATGTGATCCAGCGGCAAGGTATGAGCGCCGCCTTCGGTGTCGTGCAGGCGCAATGTGCCGATGCTTTTGCCGTCGGGGGCGGAGTAGCTGAGCGATTTGACGCCTGACAGTTCGAACACATGTTCGTCCTCGCCCTGGCGGGTGTGCAGGTGAGACGTGGTCAGTTGCAGCACAGTTTGAGGGCTGGTCCACAGATACCAAAGCAGCAGGGCCGTTGCCACGCCCCAGATCACGTAGAAATACCATGGGGCGTTGGCCGAGACGGCGAAAATTTCCAGCCCAAAGGCCAGACCCAGCAGCCCCCAGGTGCCGGGTCGGCGGGCGCGCTTTTCGTATCTGTAAACTATGTCATGCATTGCGCATCCGGCTGGCCATTTCAGTCATGTCGCGGCTGAGGCCCAGGGTGGCCAGGATGCGGTCCAGCTGATCGGTCAGCAGGGCCTGGCGCGGAGGGTCGTAGCGGGTCCAGGTCTCGAACGCAGTGGACATGCGGGCGGCTGTCTGCGGGTTCAGAGGATCGAGTTTTAGCAGCCAGTCGGCGTAGAATGCGTAGCCCGCCCCCGATGGGTCGTGGAACCCTGCGGGCGAGGCCGCAAGCCCGCCCAGAACCGCGCGGAACCGGTTGGGGGTTTTCCAGTCGAACTGGGCGTGTTCGGTCAAAGCCTGTGCCGTGGCCACGGCCTGCGCCGGGGGGCTTTGGGTGACTTGCAGCATGAACCATTTGTCCATGACCAGGGGATCGGCGTTCCAGCGCGCCTCGAACGCTGCCAGCTCCTCTGCGCCTTCGCCCAAGGACAGAAGGATGCCCAAAGCGCTGAGGCTTTCGGTCATGTTATCGGCCGATGCGAACTGGGCCTTGGCGCGGGCGGGGCCGTCTGTCAGGGACAACAACCCAAGGGCCTTGGCGCGCAGGCTGCGTTTGCCGGCGGCCGTGGCGTCGGGCGTGTAGGGGCCGGGGACGGCCATGTCATCATAAAGCGTGGTCAGGGTGCCGTGCAGGGCCCCGGCGATCTGCTTGGCCAGATCTTCGCGGGCGGCATAGATCGCGGTCGGGTCAGGGCTGTGGCCCAGATCGAACAGGGCCTGGGCGATGTCGTCTTCTGATGGCAGGCCCATGGCCAAGGCGCGGAAGGCCGGGTCCAAACTTGGATCGGCGATCATGGATTGGAGCGCGTCGAGATGAGACTGCGGCGCAGTCTTATCATGGAGCAAAGCCCCCAGCAGCGCGTCCTTGGCCAGGGCGCGGGCGGCGTCCCATTTGTTGAACGGGTCGGTGTCATGGGCCAGCAGGAAGGTGCGGGTTTCGGCATCCATCTGGCGATCCAAGATCACCGGGGCCGAGAAGCCCCGCAGGATCGAGGCGGTGGGCTTTTCCGTCAGGCTGGAAAAACGGAACAATTGCCGGGGCGCAGTCATTTCCAGCATCTTTGTTTCCATCATTTCCGACCCGTCGGGGGCCAGAAGGCCGATGGCGATAGGGATCACGCGGGCGGACTCCTCGGGGTCCATATCGGCCAGTTTGGGGTGGGTCTGGCGGCAGTCCAAGGTCAGGGTGTCGCCGTCCCAAACCTCGGTCACCGACAGGGTTGGGGTGCCGGGCTGGCTGTACCAGCGGGCAAATTGGGTCAGATCGCGGCCGGTGGCGTCCTGAAACACCTTTAGCCAGTCTTCGATCGTGCAGGCCTGGCCATCGTGGCGGTCGAAATAGAGATCACAGCCCTTGCGATAGGCGTCGGGGCCAATCATCGTGCGCAGCATGCCGATCACCTCGGCCCCTTTTTCATAGACTGTGGCGGTGTAGAAGTTGTTGATTTCGTGATATTCTTCGGGGCGCACGGGGTGGGCAAGGGGGCCAGCATCCTCGCGGAACTGGCGGGCACGCAGTTGCAAGACGTCTTCGATCCGCTGGACGGCGTGAGAGCGCATGTCGCCGGAAAACTGCTGGTCGCGATAGACGGTCAAGCCTTCTTTCAGGCACAGCTGGAACCAATCGCGGCAGGTGATGCGGTTGCCGGTCCAGTTGTGAAAATACTCGTGCGCGATGATGCCTTCGATCAGGGCGTAGTCCCGGTCGGTGGCGGTTTCGGGGCTGGCCAGAACGTATTTCGAGTTAAAGATGTTCAGGCCCTTGTTTTCCATCGCGCCCATGTTGAAATCATCCACGGCGACGATCTGGAAAATGTCCAAATCATATTCGCGCCCGTATTCGGTTTCATCCCAGCGCATAGAGCGTTTGAGCGCGTCCATGGCATAGGCGCATTTATCCTCGTCCCCCGGGCGGACCCAGATTTTCAGCGCAACTTCGCGGCCTGACTGGGTGGTGAAGCTGTCGGAATATGCTGTCAGATCCCCGGCCACGAGGGCGAAGAGATACGCGGGTTTCGGCCAAGGGTCGTGCCATTCAGCAGAGCCCGAATCCTGTACGCCCGGGTTGCCATTGGACAGCATCACCGGCGTGTCGCCTTCAATATGCACGGTGAAGGGGGCCATCACATCGGGGCGGTCGGGGTAATAGGTGATTTTGCGAAAGCCTTCAGCCTCGCACTGGGTGCAATACATGCCCTTGGACATATATAGGCCTTCGAGTGCAGTATTGGCCTCGGGCGCGATTTCAACCTCGGCCTGCCAGGTGAAGCGGGGGGCGTCCACGGCCAGGGTCAGGCCGGTTGGGGTGACATCAGGGCTGACAGTTTCGCCATCGATTTTCGCGCTGAGCAAGCGCAGCTGTTCGCCGTCAAGCGTCAAAGGCCCGGGATTGTTCGGATTGGCGGTGAAGATGATTTTGCTGACCACCCGCGTGGCGGTGGGGGACAGATAGAAGGTCAGATCGACGCTTTCGACCCAATGGTGGGGTTCGGTGTAATCGGCAAGCCGGGTTGGGGCCGGGGCCGGGCTGGTTGTCATGGTTTCGTCGCGCATCTGTGGTCTCCTTCGCGGGCAGGCTACGGCAGAGCGGGGATGGGGGGAATGGGATATTTTGAGTATTTTTGGCTTGGTGAAAACATCATTGATTGCAAAGCGGGGCTGGGGTGAACAAAATGGGAACATATCGAATCAATTTGCGGGGATGTGATGTCTGACAGTGTTTTGCGCCAAATCATGGCGACCCATATCCTGAACTTTGAAGCGGCCCGGGATCGGGAGGGGCGGTTGTGCCTGAACAAGGCGGGGGCTGTGCCGGGCTTGTCGGGGCGGGTGCCTGGGAAGGTTTCAGAGCGGGTGGCGGCTTTGATCACGGAAGGGGCTTTTGGCAAGGCGGAGTTGGCGGCTGTGGAGGCTGTGGCGCGCTATACCGACAAGGTGGTGGGGATTGCCAAGGATCCAGGCGTGGAGCTGGTGTTGCGCGATTGCTGTTGGCAGGCCGGGCCGAAAAGCGCCAATGAGGTTGTGCAACTGGCGCTGGGGCTGGATGTGACCGGGGTGCTGGATGAGACCGGGCGCGGGACCTTGCGCGGGGCTGAGCAATCGCCGCAGCATTTGTTGCGCAGTCTGAAGCAGGCGCGCTGTGATATTGGCGGGCTGGTGTCTGGAGCCGATGAGAAGCGCTGGTCTGCGGTTACGCGGCTGGGGTTGAGCCTGTCGCCGCGGCGCTATGTGGGCGATGGGTTGCGGGTGGCGCAGGTGGCCTGAGACGGATGTTTGATGCTGACAGAACGCTGTCAGGAGGGGTATGTCACAAAGCGCTCATCACCACGATCTATAATGGAGACTGATCATGAGCACTGAAGTACAAAACGCTGTTGTTTGGGTGGAAATTCCGGTGACCGACCTAGGTAAGGCGGCGGAGTTTTACGGGATTGCCACGGGGCGGCCCCTGACAATGTCGCAGATGGGGCCTGACGATGTGGCTGTTTTAGCGTACGGTCCAAACGGCGTAGGCGGGCATTTGTTTGAAGGCGTGCCTGCGGCAAAGGGCGGAGCGATCACGCATTTGCCATGTGTTGGACAGCTGGAAGAGATCATGGAGCGGACGCAAAAAGCGGGTGGCAAGATCCTGTCGCCCATCGTGGACATCCCGTTTGGGCGGTTTGCCCATGCGCAAGACCTTGATGGCAATACCATCGGGTTGTTTGAGGCGGGCTGATGCGCCGGGCCGACCGTCTGTTTCAGATCGTGCAACATCTGCGCGGCGGTCGGCTGCTGACGGCGGGGGCGCTGGCTGAAAAGCTGGAGGTCAGCCCCCGCACCATCTACCGCGATATTGCTGATTTG
>SPJP01000277.1 GCA_006844665.1 Paracoccaceae bacterium | reverse complement strand
ATGCTGTCTTCGCCCCGCAGACCGTCCAGGACGATCCGGATCTTTTCTTCGGATGAATACTGCTTGCAGGTGGCGCGCTTGATGTCTTTGACGATCTTCTCGCCGGGGCTCTTGGTTGGCTGTCTCATCTTCCACTCCATGGTGGTCACGATGAGCCAGAAACCCTCTCTTATCAAATTGCCCTATTTGGAACCATAAGCGCTGACGTCAGACAACTATGTCTCAAACCGGCTGATACGAAGTAAAGGCGCCAAAGATCCATCGGGCTGGCTACTGCCCGGGCCTGAGCTGGAAGCTCTTGTTGCCAAACTGCTCCGCAAGCATCTGAGCACCCCGGCTGTGATGGCAAACATCGTGAGCGATGCTACGACGGATGAGATCACAACGACTGCTACGCAATTGTCAGGCATCACCAGCAGCGAACCTGATGAGCAGAACGAGAAGCACGACCAGATATTGCAGCTGCCTCAAAACATTCAGATCGCGCCGGGAAAACCTATGCCGAGATTGCCGCGTCTGAGGGCGTATCAAAACACCGGGTCTACAAGCTGGTCGATCTGGCATTCCTGGCACCGGATGTTCTGCGTGATGTGTTTGCCGGTTCTCAACCAACTGGCCTGACGACCGAATGGTTGCTGCGACAGACCATCCCCGCGCTTTGGGATGAGCAGAGAGAAACGTTCCGCAGGCTGTAAGAAAGTACGGGGCCTGATTGGGCCAGCGCCGCGATCCCGGCAGCATCAAACACCCCCAACCGTCGACCGCGCAAAAGCCGTTTCCAGACTTTTGGCAGTTTCCCACCGATTTACGGCATGTTCCAGGTCTGGGGTATCCCGACACCCTGAAAGGCCCCGGAATAAACGGGCAAAAATCCGAAAACTCGTACTGTTATGAAATTGTTATGAGTGTTGGCTGGGGTGGTAGGATTCGAACCTACGATACACGATACCAAAAACCGATGCCTTACCGCTTGGCTACACCCCAACTGCGCTGCTAGATACGGCTAGAAACGCGGGGCCGCAAGACCCTGTGCTCCCTTTTTTTCCGCTCCATTCAGATTTTCTGAATTTGAGCATCATAGCAGGGCCGCGTCATACCCCTGCTGGATATTGCACATGCGGGGAAAGGTCCCCGCATGTTTGTTTATGGTGGTCCCGTTACCCGGAAACCTGTTCCCGCAGGATCGAGGCAGTGAGCGAAAGCATCAGATAGATACCGCCAAAGATCATGAAGGCCAGGATCGTGTTTTCCAGGGCCTTTGGATAAGTCGCCTCGTCCGGGGCAATAGGGGCCACGCCCAAGGACAAGTAGCGCACCTGGCGGTTGGCCTCGATCCGGGCGGTTTCCATTTGCTGCAGGCTTTGCTGCAACATCAGGGTCCGGGTCTGCATGTCTTGTTGTGCGACCAACAGCTCGCCAGACACCCGCGCAAGCGACGCCGTTCCGTTGCCGCCTGTGTCAGTCATACGTCCCCGCAGATCGTTCACAGTTTGCTCTAGCCGGGCGATATTGCCCTTGATTACAGCAACCCGCGTCCGGTTGGGGTTCTGGTTTACTTCCAGCTCTTGCAGGCGCAAGCGTTCGTTCTGCAGCTCTACCTCAAAGGTCGAGATCTGGCTCATCAACGAAGACGCCTCGGCCTCGGCGCTCATGACGCCGCGCTGTTCTTGCAGAGCGATCACGCGCCGCTGGGCCTCGAACATGCGCACTTCGGCTTCCTCATAGCTTTCGCGTGCCCCGGCCATCTGGTCTTCGCGCAGACGCTGAGTCAGGTTGTCGACCTGCTCTTCTGCATAGGCGATCAAAGCTTCGGAAAACGCTTGGCTGGTGGCTGGATCTGCCGCGATCACTTCCATTTTGACCAAGCCTTCGGTCGGATCAAAGCCGATTTTGACGTGCTTTTGGTAGAGCCGGTAGGCCGCCTCATTCGTGGCGTCGGCATCCAGACGCTGCAAGGGGTCCATCGCGTTGCTGCTGAAATGCTCTTTGAACCCAAGGTCCGCATCCAGGCGCAACATCGCATCCCGCGATTGCAGATAGCTTTGCACGGTCACTGCGTCTTGGGACGTGCCCAATCCGCCGCCAGACAACACGCCGCCCAAGCCCCCAGCGGGGGACGGCGCTGCGTCTGCCTGTTGGATGATGAACTGAGAATTGGTCGCGAACAAAGGCGTTGCGTATTTGAAATAGTAGGTGCCCGCCAGGAAGGTCGGCAGAAAGACGAAGAACATTAGGCGGATCATCAGCAGCACGCCGCGCTTGCGGCGGCGCCTTACGATGTCGCGCTGAATTTTGCGTACTTCTTTGGCCACTTCTGCCTCGGGGCTCATGCCCTGAGGGACAACCGGGCCGGGCACATTGGCGCCAGGGGCCGGGACGGTTTGTGGCAATTGCGTTTTGCCTGCTGGCTTTTGCTGGCCATTTGGGGCGGGCTGTTTGCTCTCCTGGGCGACCAGCTGCAGCATGTTTTCTTTTGCGAACGGGTCAATTCCACGTTCACGCAGCAAGCGGACCGCATCCAGATCCGATGTCGGGTTCAGACCGTTGCGTTGGGCCACACGGCGCGCGATGCGCAGCTGGCGACCGGTCAGGCCTTCGGATTTGACGGCGTCGACCTCTTGTTCTGGCGTCAGGTCACCCTTTTGTTGCGGATCGGCGGCGCGGCCTTTGCGCACCACTTTGGCTGTGGGCTGGCCACCGGCTTGGGCGGGGTTGGCCGGCGCTTGACCGCGGTTCGGGCGGTTGGGGCGCACGGGATGTGTCTTTCCCTGCCCTTGGGGCGCCTGCTTAGGGGCATCCCCTTTGCGAAAGTCCATACCGCCAAAGCCATCATCTTCCGGCTCGAACAAAGATCCAGAGGCCGAGGCCACGCCACCTTGGGCCGCCCCTGTCTGAGCTTGTGGCTCCTGGGCTGCCTCGGGGCTTTCGGACGTGGCGCCGCGGCGCAGACGGAATTTTCTAGCTTTGGGTTTCATAGTCATACAACCGCTTCGCTTCTTCTAACGTGTCAAACATGATCAACTTTCCCGCCCGTAGAACAGCGGCAGAGTTGCAAAATTTTTCCAGGGTGGTGGCCTGGTGCGAGACGACGACAACCGTCGAAGTCTGCAAGCGCTGTTTTAAAACGGTACCGGCCCGTTTGTTGAACTGCACATCGGTGGTCGTGGGCATGCCCTCGTCAATCAGATAAATGTCGAAATCCAGACTAAGCATCAGGGCAAAGCTGAACCGGGACCGCATCCCCGCACTATAGGTGCCGACGGCCATATCGAAATATTCCTTGATGTCGCAAAGATAGCGGCAAAAGGCTTCGACATAGTCGGGGTCCAGATCATACAGTCGCGCGATATAGCGGGCGTTTTCCCGGCCTGTATGTTTGTTCACCACACCGCCCATGAACCCCAAAGGGAACGAAATGCGGCTGGTGCGGGTAATATGCCCTTCGTCAGGCTTTTCCAGACCCGCCATCATGTTGATAACAGTCGTCTTGCCAGATCCGTTTGGCGCTAGGATGCCAATGGATTTGCCAGGCTCCACGCGAAAAGACGCGCCTTCAAGGATCACCTTGCGCTGCTTTCCGGTCCAGAAGCTTTTGCTGACGTTGTCAAACTCGATCATGGGTCTTCCTATAAACCTAACCCCTAAACAAATAGGTAGGGGGTCTTTCCAGCGTTAGGTCTACAAAGCCTATGGGGCAGCATTGTGTCGAGATCGGATATTTTTTGGCCGCAATGCAAAGATTGTTGCTTCTGCTCAAACGAAAAGGGCAGGAAAACCCGCCCTTTTCTAAGTTTTATAGGAAAATTTGGCCTGATTTGATCAGGGCTGTTTCGTCACTTTGGTCAGAATACCAGCCACAATCGCGATTCCTGCGGCGGCAAAACTGAACAATGCGCCCATTTTGGCAGCGTCCTGAACCGGACCCGCATCAAACGCGACCGAGGCCACGAACAGCGAAACCGTAAAGCCAATCGCCGCGACAAAGCCGATCACGATCAGGTCGATCAGGCGCATGCCCACCGGCAATCCCAATCCCAAAGGACGTGCGGCCAGCCAGCCAAAGATAAAGATACCAATGGGCTTACCAATGATCAGACCGGCCAGAACCAGCCAGGTCGGCGCACCAATGGCACTAAACTCGACCCCGGCATTCAGCAGGCCGAACAGGAACAGAACCCATTCCACCGGCACTTTCAGCGCATGCTCGATTTGGTTCAGCAGGTCATGCAGATGGGTCTCGGCCTCGGCAAAGATACCAAAGGCGCGGTCCGCATGGGGGATGGTTGGCACGATGGGCAGCAGGCCCAGGGCAGGGTGCAAACCACTTTCCTGAAAGCCGTACCAGCTCAGGCAGGCTGCAACCAGGTATGGCCAGAAGGTCAGTTTCTTGCGGACCCAAGTCGAAACAGGGCGCAGTTGGTTGCCACGGTCTGCTTTGCGAGGACCCCAGTTGAACAGCAAAAATACACCGATTGCGGCGCCAAAGCTTAGCAGCAGCCAGATCGGCGCCAGCTCGCCCGATGGATAGAAGATCGCCAGGATCAGCAGACCAGCCGCGTCATCGGCAATCGCCAGCAACAGCAGGAACCGAACCGCCGGGTGGCCCGCGCCAAACACGATCCGCCCCACAAGGTAAGAAAAGGCGATGTCTGTGGCCGTTGGGATCGCCCAGCCATTGGCAACCGCGTCAAACGTGGTCGAGCCCAGGAAATATGCGATGCCCAGATAGACCGAGATCGGGCCAATCATGCCGCCCAGCGTCGCAAACAGCGGGGTCGCCGCTTTCTTGCCACGCAGGCTGCCGTTTTCCAGAATAACGGCTTCCCAAACTTCCTTGGCCGCGATGGCAAAGAAGAAGGCCATCAGCACATCATTGACCAGGTAGTGCAGCGTCAGGGTCCGGTGGATACCGCCATGACCGTCGTCATGGGGATGTCCGATGATAAAATCGTCGAGGATCACAAAATCCACAAAGTGATGATAAGAGGTCGCGTCGATATTGGCCCAGATCAGCGCAATCGTCGCCCCTGCGATCAAAAGCAGCGAATAGCTCGCTACAAAATTCCAAACACGGTACATATTTCGGTATCCTTCATTTTCCTGCGCCTCGGGATAGTAGAATGTTTACCAACCTGCAATTGCTGCCTGACGCGTTCGAAAGGAAAGCGTAAAAATGTCGGAGATTTTCGATGAAATTGCTGTGTGCCGTCAGTGTGCACCGCGTTTTGCAGCCACGAAAACCGCTCATAGCCCGCGCCCGGTCCCCTGGTTTGACCCGCGCGCCAAAGTTCTGATCGCGGGCCAAGCGCCGGGGATGAAAGTGCACAAGGCAGGCCGCCCCTTTGCAGACCCGTCAGGCGACCGTCTGCGCAGCTGGCTGGGCCTGGCCGAAGATCAGTTCTACGACCGCAGCACCATCGCAATTGTTCCCATGGCGTTCTGTTTTCCCGGCTATGACGCCAAAGGCGCGGATCTGCCGCCGCCGCCGATTTGCGCCCAGCTGTGGCATACCCGGGTGATGGCAGCACTTTCGGCCATCCGCATCACCATTCTGGTGGGCGGCTATGCCCAGAAACATCACCTTGGTGTCAAGACAGGCGTCACCGAAACCGTCGCGGGCTGGCGCGCCCATGGGCCGCGCGTCTACCCCTTGCCCCATCCCAGCTGGCGCAATACCGCTTGGCTCAAGAAAAACCCGTGGTTCGAGGCTGATCTACTGCCCGCTCTGCGCTCTGACTTAGCAAAGGTTCTGGCCGATGACTGAATTGACCTTTCTGGATGCCGCCCATCGCGACATGGAAGCCGCCCCGAATGATGAAGCCAAACGCATGGCTTTCTACGGCAGGCTGGCTGATTGCGAATTGTTCTTGGCCCTGGAAGGCGAGCCCGAAGGCGACAACATCACACCCTTGGTGTTCCCGGTCGAAGACGCCCAGCTGGTGTTGGTGTTTGACCGCCAGGACCGCTTGACGGATTTCCTGGGCGGAGCCCATGCCTATGCCGCCCTGTCTGGCCGGGCCCTGGTCCCACTACTGGTCGGCCAAGGTCTGGGCATGATGCTAAACCCCGAGGTCGCGCCATCGTCGATGATGCTAAGCCATGATGCCCTGTCTTGGCTGAACGACACCCTGTCCCACGCCCCCGATCAGATGGAGGCCACGCCGTCCGAAATCTCGCCCCCCGGAGCATTGCCCGAACAGGTGGTCACCGCGTTGGATGCAAAATTGGCCTCGGCCGCAGGGCTGGCCAAGTTCGCTTATCTTGTAACCGCCCGCTATGACACCGGCGGCCTAGCGTCCTTGCTGGCTTTTGTCGACAGCCAGCCTGGTGCCGAAGCCGCCCTGGCCCAAGCCGCGAACGAGGCTTTGGTCTTTGCCGGGCTTGATGCAGCCTCTATGGATGTCGCGTTTTTCGCGGCCTCTGACCCGCTGGCCGCAAGCCTCGCCCGCCACGGGTTGCGGTTTGATCTGCCCCAACCGGAACAGCCCCAAACCCCCGGCGCCCCGGGCATGAACCCCGATCAGCCGCCAAAGCTGCGCTAATACCCCGCGCCGCGATCCACCAGATGTAGAAACGGCAAACCAGCCTCGCCGCGCTGGATGTTCTGGGCGATGACAACGGCGCTGCTATCTGCACGGGTTTCCGACGCGATATGGGGGGTAACGGTGACGTTCGGATGGGTCCAGTAGGCGTGGTCTTGAGGCAAAGGTTCGATCCGGAACACATCCAGCGTTGCATGGGCCACTTGCCCGCTGTCCAATGCAGCCAGCATCGCGTCATCGTCGATCAAAGGCCCCCGGCCCGGATTGATAACAAACGCGCTCTTGGCCAGCTTTGCCAGATTGTCCACATCCAAGGTATTTTCGGTCTGCGGCGTGCAGGGCAGCAGCAAGATCACGATCTCGGCCCCGGTTAGGGCCTTGGCCAACCCGTCGGGCCCGGCAAAACACTCGACCCCGTCAATCGCTTTGGCCGAACGCGCCCAGCCCCGTGTCTGAAAGCCCAAGGCGCTGCACGCTTTAGCTGTCTCGGATCCCAGCTCGCCCAGCCCCAGAACGGTGACCACGCGGTTGCGCGCCAAAGGCGGGACAATGCCTGCGCGCCAGACCCCGTCTTGTCCGTGGATATGGGCGTCCATGCCCAGATGGTGGCGCAACGTGTGGCCGACGCACCAGTCCACCATGCCGTCCGTTAGGCTGGGGTCGACCATGCGCGTCAAAGGCACCTTCAGGGTCGGGTTGTCTACGATCCCTTCGACCCCGGCCCATAGGTTCAACACCGCCTTGCAGCGCGTATAGGGCGCAAAATCCTTCAACGGGCTGTTGGGCGCATAAATGATGTAATCAACGGTTTCAGGCGCGGCTTCTGTCACGAGATCTACCTCTAGCTCTGCTTGAGCAAAGGCGTCATGCAGACAAGGGCGGTACTGGTCCCAACGGTCAGGCCGGGCGGCAAAAAGGGCTTTGATCAAGGGCAGGCTACCTTAAACGAGGGCGGTGAATATGGGCGCTTTGCACAAGGCCAAAGGCGGCCAGAATAACCAGCATGGCCGATCCACCATAACTGACCAATGGCAATGGCACACCAACCACCGGGGCCAGCCCCATCACCATCGCCATGTTGATGGCAAAGTACAAAAAGAACGTCACCGCGATGCCCAGGATCAGCAGGGATGAAAAGCGATCATCGGTTTTCAAGGCAGAGCTGATGCAAAACGCGATGATCAATGCATATAGGAACAAAAGCGAGGTCGCGCCGACAAAGCCGAACTCTTCGGCCAAGGTGGTGAAAATAAAGTCGGTGTGCTTTTCGGGCAGAAAGTTCAATCGACTTTGTGTGCCTTCCATAAAGCCCCGTCCGGTCCAGCCCCCTGATCCCAAGGCGATCTTGGACTGGGTGATGTGATAGCCTGCCCCCAAAGGGTCATTGGACGGGTCCAAAAACGTGTCGATCCGGCGGAACTGATAGTCCTTGATCAGCTGCCATTCGGTCCCGCGTGACGCCATTACGGCCGTGACCAAACCGACGCCGCCGGAAATGACCACGGCGAAATACCATAGGCTGACCCCGGCCAGAAACATCACAGCGCCGCCGCCGATCAACAGCAATAGGGCGGTTCCCAAATCGGGCTGACCCAGCACCAAAGCCACAGGGGCCAGGATCAACACGACGGGCACAAAGACCCATTGGGGCTTGGATACCTTTTCCACATCCAGCCAGTCGTAATAGGCCGCAAGCAGCATCACCAAAGTGATCTTTGTCAGCTCGGACGGTTGCAGGCGCATAAAGCCCAGATCAATCCAACGCTGCGCGCCCATACCCACAACGCCGAACAGCTCGACTGCCAGCAACAAGATCAGCGACAATCCATATGCCAGCACGGCCGAGTTGCGCCAGAAATGGATCGGCACAAATCCTACGAACAGCATCACCGACATGCCAAGGGCAAAGCGCTTGATTTGCGGGTCGGCCCAAGGTTCGATTGATCCCCCGGCCACGGAATACAGCATCAAGAAACCCATAGAGGACACCGCCGTCAGCAGCAGCACCAAGCCCCAGTTCAGATACAGGACCTTGGCAAGCCCCGAAGGGACCGAACGGAGGTTATACTCAAGATAGCTCATGCGCGGATCCGACCTTCTGTTGGGGCAATGGGCTCGCGCAGGATCAGCGCGTCCTGCTCGCTGGCAATGCGATCGCGAATTTCGCTTGGATAGGCCTCGACCGGGGGCAGGCCGCCATGCAGGGCATAGGCCATGATGTCCCGCGCGATAGGGGCCGCCGCCGCCGAGCCGCCACCGCCATGTTCCACCACGACGGACACAGCATAGCGTGGGGTTTCCACCGGGCCGTAGCCCACAAACAACGCGTGGTCGCGGCGTTCCCAAGGCAGATCCTCGTTCCGGATCACGCCGGACGCCCGTTCCGCCGCCGTAATGTTGCGCACCTGGCTGGTCCCGGTCTTGCCCGCCATCTGCATGTCCTCGCCCAGCAGACGCGACCGGTGGGCCGTGCCGCCGCGCTTGTTCACAACCTCGTCCATCGCGTCGCGCACGGCCCGAAGGTTGCCAGCGGAGATGTCCAATGTGGCGGCAGGGCGCTGCAGGCGCCTGCGGCCATCCACGGCCCTGATCAGCGTTGGCACTGTCATTTTTCCGGTGGAAATACGCGCTGTCATCACTGCCAGTTGCAGGGGCGAGCTTAGAACAAAACCCTGCCCGATACAGGCGTTCAGCGTGTCGCCAATCAACCAGTCTTCGCCCTTTGTCTCGGTCTTCCAGACCTTGTCCGGCATCAGGCCAGACGCCACGGCGTTGATCGGCAGATCATAGCGCTGGCCCAACCCCAGCTTGCGCGCCATATCCGCTATCCGGTCGATCCCAACGCGCTGGGCGATCTCGTAGTAATAAACGTCGCAGCTTTCGCGCAGGCTGGCCGTCAGATCCATCGCGCCGTGACCGCCCCGCTTCCAGCAGTGGAAACGGCGGTCGCCCAGCTCTGTGTAGCCGACGCACCGCACAGTTTCATCCAGGCTCATATGCCCGTCTTCCAAAGCGGCCAGCGCTGTGACCACTTTGAACGTCGATCCGGGCGGATAAGTGCCCTGTACCGTCTTATTTGCCAATGGCCGGTAGGGATCATCCAGCAACGCTTTGAAATCGGGGCTGGATATACCCCGCACAAATTTATTTGGGTCAAACCCAGGGGCCGAGGCCATGGCCGCGATCTCGCCTGTTTCGACATCCATCACAATGGCCGCCGCACTTTCGCCTAGCATCCGCGCTTCGGCATAGTTTTGCAGGGCGTAATCAATGGTCAGCTGCACATTCGCCCCGGCGCGGCCTTCTTCTCGGTCCAGCTCGCGCATCACGCGGCCTGCGGCGTTCACCTCGATCCGTTTGGTCCCGGCCGACCCGCGTAAACTGCGTTCCAGCTTGTTTTCCACCCCGGTTTTGCCGATCTGGAACCGAGGGATTTGCAACAGCGGATCGTCATCATCAATGCGCTGCAGGTCGAAATCCGATACCGGGCCGACATAGCCCACTACATGGGCAAAATCTTTGTCCAGCGGATAGGTGCGCGACAGGCCGACCTCGGGCGTGATGCCGGGCAGGGCAGGGGCGTTGACAGCAACCTCGGCGAAATCATCCCAGGTCAGGCGGTCGGCCACTGTAATTGGCACGAAAGGCGACCGGCGCGAAATTTCCCGCCGTGCCCGGTCCAAATCTTCTTCAGACAGTGGAATGATCTGGGCCAGCAGCCCCAACACCTTGTCCACATCGCCCGCATCTTCGCGCACGATCACCACGCGGTAATTCGGCTCGTTGCCTGCCAGCAGCACGCCGTTGCGGTCATAGATCAGGCCACGGGCCGGGGGCAGCAGACGCAAATTGATGCGGTTTTCTTCGGCCAACAGTCGGAACTTTTCGGATTCCTTGATCTGCAGCTGCCGCATCCTCGCGCCCAGAATCCCAAGCACACCCACCTGCATTCCGCCCAGCAGCAACGTGCGGCGACGGATCTTGCGCAAAGAGCGCTGATTGTCTCGGTCTGGGCGTCTCATCCGCGTCCTCGCAGGCCTTGCAGGTCGGTTGGGTCAGGGTGGCGTACCCGAAAGATAAAGACAGTGATCAGCGCCACAAGGGGGTAGAACAGCAGCGACATGAACAATTCCAGAACCGTCGCGCCCAAAGGCGGTTGCGCGACGCCAAAGGCCAGCAATATCAAGCGATTGGCAATAAACGCAGACGTGAACACAACAAAGATGATTCCCATTTCCGAGGCAAAGGACATCGTGCCTTCACGCCTTGCCTGAACGCGCAGGGCCTCAAATGTAAGAATCAGGATGATCGTCCAGACCCCCGGGGCACGGATAAACAGAAAGTCCGTCGCCAAGCCCACGACGACCACCATCCCCAACGATACAAGCGCCGGGCGGCGTATCGCCCAAGCGGCCATAAAGCACAGGATCAGATCAGGCCAAGGCAGATTTGATCCGCCCGATTGCAAGGGCAGCAGTTTCAGAAAGACCATAAAGATGATCACACACAGCAAAAGCAGCCGTTTCAGCCAGATTTCCAGCGTAAACGGATCAACCATCGTTTGCGTCCGGCGCGGGCTCCTCGGCGGAGTCTAGATCGGCAGGGGCTGGTTCAGGCTGGGGTGCGATCAGGGGCGCGGCGTCGCCGATGCGCTGATGGGGATTGGCCCGCAACACGCGCAAAAACTCGAACCGTTCAAAATCAGCGGCCAGTCGCGCGCGCAGCCGTCCGTCCCGATCAAGCGAAACCTGGCCAATCAGCAACCCATCGGGAAACACCTTGCCATCGCCCGAGGTCACAATCCGGTCGCCGGGCCGCACCTGTTCCGGGGTCTCGATGAATTCAAGCACCGGGGCGGCGGTGCTGTCCCCGGTCAAAATCGCTGTCTGACCCGAAGGCTGAATGCGCACCGGCACCATGCTGGCATTGTCCGTCAGCAGCAAAACCCGGCTGGTGCGTTCCGACACACCGGCGATCCGGCCCACAAGGCCCAGACCATCCATAGCCGCCCAACCGTCCTGAATCGTATCATCCGACCCGATATTCAGCACCAATGACCGGCGGAAACTGGATCCGCTGTCTGCCGCAACAACCCCGGTCACAAAGCTAAGCTCTGGGTCCAGCCGCACATTGTTCAGGTCGCGCAGCTGGGCGTTTTCCTGTTCCAGCTGAAGCGCCGCTTCGCGCCAGGCCTGCATGCGTTGCAATTCGCGGCGCAGTTCTTGATTTTGTTCGTAGACCCGGGCATAGCTTTCGAAATCGTCGATCATCCGGCCGCCTTGGGTCACCGGCACCAAGGCCCATTCCATATTCGGCACGATGGCCTCAATGGCGGCCGTGCGCAGGCGTTCCACCCGAGGGTTATCGATCCGCCAGACCAGGAACAACAAGAACACCAGCAACAACACCGTTCCCAACAGGATACGGCGCAAGGTTGACAGTTGTGCATCGTCGTCAGAATGGAAACGGGCCAAGGACTTGTCTCTCGCTCAGTCTAGCCGATGGCGGTATGCGCTCAGCTTTCGAAGTCTATAGCGTGGCGCAATTGCTTTTCATATTCCAGAGCTTTGCCAGTGCCCATGGCAACACAGTTCAACGGCTCGTCCGCGATGGAAATCGGCAGGCCGGTCTGTTCGCGCAGCGCAAGGTCCAGATCGCCCAGCAATGCGCCACCGCCGGTCAGCATCAC
>SPJP01000275.1 GCA_006844665.1 Paracoccaceae bacterium | reverse complement strand
GATATCGCCGGTTGCGTCTTTCACGCCGACGATCCGGGGCAGCTGCGCCAGCTTGCCCATGGTATCAGGCGTCATATCCACGACCGACCGGCCAGGGATATTGTAGATCACGATCGGCAGCTCGCACGCGTCATGCAGGGCCGTGTAATGGGCGATCAGCCCGGCCTGGGTCGGCTTGTTGTAATAAGGCGTCACAACCAGGCCCGCATCTGCGCCAGCTTTCTGGGCGTGCTGCAGCAAGCCAATGCCTTCGGCAGTATTGTTGCTGCCAGCACCGGCAATAACCGGAATACGTCCAGCGGCGGCTTCGATCACAGCGCTAATTACGGCTTGATGTTCGCCGTGGGTCAGGGTCGGGCTTTCGCCGGTTGTTCCAACTGGCACCAAGCCATGAGAGCCCTCGGCGATGTGCCATTCGACCATTGTGCCAATGGCTTCGAAATCCACCTCTCCCTTTTTCATGGGGGTCACCAAGGCGGGCATGGATCCTTTAAACATCGCAATCTCCTTCTTGGTTTGGGCGGCGTTAACTGGGCGGATACCCGCCCTTTGACCCATTGTTCAAGGCCTTTGACAAAATGTGATTTGGACCTGAGCCCTTTTCGCCCCTACATAAAGGGTGAGGCAGACATAAAAAATGGGCGGATAGACCCGATGCGAATAGTTTTGACCGCCGCAATCGCGCTTTTAAGCCTGATTGCGCAGACTGCAGATGCACAATCGAATCGCGCGCAGATTCTTGCCCAGGGCCTCCAGGCCGCTGACGATCTCGACTGGGCCAATGCTGACCGCGCGATGCGTGCCCTGTCTGAACAGCCCGCCCGGGACGTCATTCAATGGACCAAACTGCGCGCCCGCGAAGGCAGCTTTGCGGAATATTTGGATTTCTTGACCCGAAACGCCGACTGGCCCGGTATGCCTTTGTTGGCGGCCCGGGGCGAAGCCTCAATCCCTGAAAACGCGCGGCCTGCGGATGTTCTAACCTATTTCGCCAACCACGCCCCCCGCACCGGCGAAGGCAGTTTGCGCCTGGCGGCCGCCGAACGTGCACGGGGCAACACCAGCAAAGCCAACGCCCTGATCGTAAAGGCCTGGCGCGAATTCACCCTGGACAGCGAAACCGAGGCCAAGTTTCTAAACAGCTATGGCAGCCTATTGGCCGATCACCACACCGCTCGGCTGGACAATTTGCTGTGGCAGGGGCTGACAGGCCCCGCGCGCCGGATGTTTCCTTTGGTTTCAAATGATTGGCGCCTCTCGTCCGAGGCGCGGATCAAGCTGCGCAATGACCAAAACGGCGTCGATGCCGCAATCGAGGCTGTTCCCACCGGGTTTCAAAACGGCGCTGGCCTGGCCTATGAACGCTATTTGTGGCGGCTAAAGAAACGCCGCACCGCCGGCGCGATAGAGCTGATGTTGGAACGCTCCACCTCGGCCGCGGCCCTTGGACGCCCTGCCGCTTGGGGCAGTCGCAGGCGATCCTTTGCCCGCGATCTGATGCGCGATGGCAAGAACCAAACCGCCTACCGATTGGCTGCCAATCACTTCATTGGCCAAGGCCCGGGGGAAGAGCCTCGGGGCAACGACTACAGCGATCTGGAATGGCTGGCGGGCTATATTGCCTTGCGCAAATTGAACGACCCGCGCACCGCCCTGCGCCATTTCCAGAACCACCGTGCCTCGGTCGCCTCGCCAATCTCGCTTGGCCGGGCCGGCTATTGGGAAGGCCGCGCGTATGAGGCCATGGGCGACAGCGCCAATGCCCGAGCCGCTTATATGCGCGCTGCCCAGCACCAAACCAGCTTTTACGGACAATTGGCGGTGGAACGCGCGGGCTTGCCCACCGATCCTGCCCTTGTCGGGGCCGAGGTTTTCCCAGATTGGCGGCAAGCTCCGTTTCTGGGAACCTCGGTCATGCGCGCAGGGCTGTTTCTGCAGGAGGCCGGAAATCGCACCCTGGCCAACCGTTTCTTCGGCCATCTGTCTGAACGGCTGGACCGCACACAACGTGGTCAGTTGGGCGACCTGGCCCTGGCGTTGAATGAACCTTACATAGCCCTGCGCTTGGCAAAATTTGCCGCGGGCGAAGGCCAGTTACTACACCGCGCCTACCATCCGGTCACCGATCTGGCCCGCAGCCCCTTGCAAGTGCACCCAGCCCTGGCCCTGGCCATCGCACGCCGCGAGTCCGAATTTAACCCAGCCGTGGTCAGCCCAGCGGGCGCCTTAGGCCTGATGCAGCTGATGCCTCGCACGGGCGAGGCGATGGCCCGCGATCTTGGGGTGTCCGGCTTTCGTCCGGCGCGGCTGTTATCGGAACCCAATCTGAACGCCCGCTTGGGCAGCGAATACCTGTCCCAACAAATTTCGGATTTCGGAAACAACATAGCGCTGGTGGCCTCGGCCTATAACGCAGGGCCTTCACGGGCGAACAACTGGATCGAACGGTTTGGCGACCCAAGGGGTGGCCGCGTCGATATCGTCGATTGGGTGGAACACGTCCCCTTCCGCGAAACCCGCAACTACATCATGCGGGTCACAGAATCGATGCTGGTGTATGAGATGATGCTGGCGGGCAAACCTATCCCGTTAGAACCCACCAAACGGCTTACTCAGCGCTAAGCTGGCGCCGTTTGTTTTCACGCCAAAGGGTGAACAAACCAGCGGCCACAACGATCACCGCACCGATCGCCACGTTGATACGCAGGGTTTCGCCAAACAGAGCGATGCCCAGGCCGCTCGCCCATACCAATTGCAAAAAGGCAAAGGGCTGGACGACGCCGGCCTCGGCAACCTCGTAGCATTTGATCAAGCAATAATGCGCAGTCGCGCCCACGACGCATAAAAGCGCCATCCAGCCCCAATCCGGCCCGGTCATCGGCTCCCAGAACCAGGCGCCAACAAGGGTGGCCGCAACAGCCCCCGCCGTGCCAGTCCAAAAGAAACTGGTCGCCGCACTGTCCTGGCGCGCGGCATAGCGGGTCAGTAGACCGTATAGCGCGAACAGCAAAGCGGCTGCCAAAGGCACCAGGGCATAGATCGAAAACACCCCGCCGCTGGGCTGCAGAATGATCACGACACCGATGAAGCCTACGCCAATCGCGCTCCACCTGCGCCAACCGACAGTTTCACCCAATACGATGCCAGACAGGGCCGCGATCAACAGCGGATAGCTGGTGAACACAGCGTGGCTTTCCGTTAGGCCCAGCAATGTAAAGGCCGTTACCATCACGTAGATTTCCAGCACCAGCAGCACCGCGCGGAAAATCTGCAACGCCGGTTGGTTGGTTTTGACAACTTCGCGCAAACCGCCTGGTTTGCGCAGGGCAATCGCCACAACGAAGGCCGCAAAGAACCAATAGCGGATCATGACCACCATAAAGACGTTATATTCGCCCGCCAGATGCTTGGAAATCCCGTCCTGCCCGGCAAATATCAGCGTCGTCGCGATCATAAGCCAGATGCCAAGAAGGGTGTTATTCTGTTTCATTGGGGGGCTTCCATGACGCCGACACTCATGTGCCTTTTCCGCCCGTACCCCTTTTTCCGGCTGACTGTAAAGCCCGCCGATTGCAAAGCCCGCCGCACATGACCCGCTGCAGTATAGGTCGCAAAGGTGCCGTCGGGGGCCGTGTGATCTGCGACGGCCTGCATCAAGCTGCCTTCCCACAGCTCGGGGTTTTTGGCGGGCGAAAACCCATCCAGAAACCACGCATTGGCCCATCCTTGCCACGCGGGCAAGGTTGCGCGCGCATCGCCTACGATCACCTCTAGCGTGGCATGGCCAACGGTCCAGACCCCGCCCTGCCCCGTCCACACGTCCAGCAAATGGGCGGCATCCAGCCCGGGGAAAGACCCAAGCGCTCGGGCCATATCTTCCTGCGGCATTGGGAAAGCTTCGAACGAGGTAAAGTGAAACGGGCACGGGCTGGCCTGTAGGGCTGTCAAAAACCCAAGCCCGGTGCCAAATCCCAGCTCGACAATATGGAACCCAGGGCGGAACCGATCAGGCAGGTCGTTGCCGCCCAGAAACACATAGGTTGTTTCGTCCAGCCCGTTTTCCAACGAATAATACGGGTCGTCAAACCGTGTGGCGACGGGAACCTTGCCGCGCCACGCGACATCTGCACCATGGTCCTTGTCGTTCATCTGCCCTAAGCCTTTGAAGTGATCAATCGCACCATGGGCAGGAGGCCGGACCTTGGCAATCGCAGATTTCACCGTACTTGGGGGCGGGATCTTTGGCCTGTCCATTGCATGGACCCTGACCCAACGCGGCGCACAGGTCCGCTTGATCGAGGCCAACCAAATAGGCGCTGGCAGCAGCGGCGGGATTGTTGGCGCGCTGGCCCCCCACACGCCGGAAAACTGGAACAGCAAAAAGGCGTTTCAACTGGACAGCCTGCTGATGGCGGCTGGTTTCTGGGAACAGGTGGCCGAAGCCTCGGGCCGTAACCCCGGATACAAGCGCTGTGGCCGTATCCAGACGGTTCAGAACGAGCGGGGTTTGGATCTGGCCCGGGCCCGCGCTGTGGGCGCGCAGGACCTATGGCAGGGCAAGGCCGATTGGCAGATTGTGCGTGACGACAGCTTTGCAGGCTGGGCACCGCGATCGCCCACCGGCTGGTTGATTCACGACACGTTGTCAGGTCGCTTACACCCGAAACAAGCCTGCACGGCACTGGCCCAAGCCTTGCAAAACAAGGGGGCAGAGGTGCTGCTGGGCGATCATTCGGTCCAGGGCACAGTGATCGAGGCGACAGGCGTCGCCGGGTTGGTGGAGCTTTCGGACACCTTGGGCAAATCCGTTGGCAACGGTGTGAAGGGCCAAGGGGCGCTGTTAGAATACGATACTCGCCACCTGCCGCAACTGTTCTTGGACTCCGTGCATTTCGTGCCCCATGGCGATGGTACAACTGCGATTGGGTCCACGTCCGAGCGGGAATTTACCGACCCAACCACCACCGACCACCAATTGGACGAGCTGATCACAAAGGCCCGCACCCTGTGCCCCGCCATGGAAAATGCGCCCGTGATCCAACGCTGGGCCAGTGCGCGGCCAAGGGCAAAGTCCCGGGCGCCGATGATCGGCGTTCATCCCCTGCGCCCGGACAGGTTCATCGCGAATGGCGGTTTCAAAATCGGCTTCGGCATGGCCCCCAAAGTGGCCCAAGTCATGGCAGATCTGGCGATGGACGGAACCGATGCGATCCCCGACGCTTTCCGGCCTGAGGCCAGCCTTTAAAACCTAGGACCCATCCCATCGGGACAAGGCATCTTCATCCTCGTCCTTGGCGGCGACCCAGTCTGCGCTTTGGGATGTTACTTCTTTCTTCCAAAACGGGGCGCGGGATTTTAGGTAATCCATCAGATATTCCGCCGCCTCGAACGCATCGGTCCGGTGGGGCGCGGTGGTGGCGACCATCATAATGATCTCGCCCACTGTCAAAGACCCGTAGCGGTGGATCACCAGCACATCGCCCAGATTCCACCGGGTTTTGGCCTGAAACGCTATCTGTTCAATCGCCCGTTCCGTCATACCGGGATAATGTTCGATCTGCATCGCTTCCAGCCCGCCGGTCACGTCCCGCACCAGGCCCGAAAATGAGACAATAGCGCCCTGATCCGTATGGCCCGCCGCAAAGCGCGTCAGCTCGGCCCCGGGATCAAAGCTGTCGGCCTGAACCGCGATCCGCACCGCTTAGCCGCCCGTCATCGGGGGGAAGAATGCGACCTCGCGCGCGCCGTCCAGGGACGCATCCAGATCCGTCAGCTCCTGATCAATCGCCACGCGCACCGCGCTTAGATCGGAAAAGGCCAGATCATACCGCGCCTCGCGCGTGCGCAGCTCTGCCACCAGTTCAGCTACGGTCGCAGCGTCTGTTTCGACCTGCTCTGAACCTTGGCCAATGCGTTCGCGAAGCCATGCGAAATACATAACCTGCAGCTTCATTTCGCGCCCCGAAGGAAAGGCAGGGATTTCGCAAAATAGTCCAGGCCGGTGATCAGCGTCAAAACCGCCGATACCCACAAAAGCGCAAGACCTAACCATTCCACGATCATGTGCAGCGTCGGCAGAGAGCCGCCATGTTCGATCCCCATTGCGCCGAACAGCACCGAAATCGCAACCATCTGCGCCGTGGTTTTCCACTTGGCCAGCTTGGTCACCGCCAGCTTGCCCGCATCCGCGCCCAGGAATTCCCGCAGGCCGGATACAAAGACCTCTCGGAACAGGATCACAGTGACGGGCAAGACCAGCCATGGGGTGATGCCGGAATAGCCGACGATAATCGTCAATGCGATCACCACCATCGCCTTGTCGGCGATTGGGTCCAGCATCGCGCCGAACTTGCTTTCCTGTTTCCACGCCCGTGCCAGATAGCCGTCGACAAAATCGGTCAGGGCCGCGACGACGAACAGAACCAGCGCGAACCAATCCGCCATAGGCCGGTGGAAATACAAAAACAAAATCGCAAGACCGGGGGCCGCAAGCAGCCGCAGAATCGTTAGAATATTAGGCAAAGTCCATATCATAGGCTTGTTGTAGCCTCGCTTCGCGCCGGGGGGAAGGGTTGCGATGGGCCCTGCGGCCCCAGTTTGCAAATTGGCGCTGATCTAGCCGCTGGTATTAAAAAAATCATAGATCCGTTCCGCCATCGCGGCGGAAATCCCGTCAACGGCTTTCAGATCTTCCAGATGGGCGCGCCCAACGGCTTTGGCGGATCCGAAATGGGCCAGCAAAGCCCGTTTTCGCGACGCGCCGATCCCTGCGATATCGTCCAAAGGCGTCGCCGACATCGCCTTGGATCGCTTGGCCCGGTGGGTGCCAATGGCAAAGCGGTGGGCCTCGTCCCGCAGGCGCTGGACGAAATACAACACCGGATCGTTATGGCGCAGCGCGAAGGGCCGCGCGCCTTGGCGGTAGAACTCTTCCTTGCCCGCGTCCCGGTCTTCGCCCTTGGCGACCCCGACAAACGGCACGTCCTCAACCCCCAGCTCTGCCAGAATTTCGGCAACAGCGCTGACCTGCCCCGCGCCGCCGTCAATCAACAGCAGATCCGGCCAATTTTCCGTTTTCCGATCCGGATCTTCTTTCAACAGACGTTTAAACCGCCGCTCCAGCACCTCTTTCATCATGCCAAAGTCATCACCCGGCGTCAGGCTTTCACCCTTGATGTTGAACTTGCGGTACTGGCTTTTCAGGAACCCTTCGGCCCCCGCAACGATCATGCCGCCCACGGCGTTGGTGCCCTGAATGTGGCTGTTGTCATAGACCTCGATCCGCTTGGGCGGGCCGTCCAGATCAAACGCTTCGGCCAATCCGGCCAGCAATTTGCCTTGGGTGGCGCTCTCGCTCATCTTGCGGGCCAGGCTTTCGCGGGCATTTCGGGCCGCCCCTTCGATCAATTCGGCCTTTTCACCGCGCAAGGGCACCAGCAGATCGACCTTGCGGCCCAGCTTTTCGGACAAAGCCGCCTGCATCAGGTCTTCGTCCTCGATCCCATGGGATAGCAAAATCTGCTTGGGCGGTTCGCGGTCCGAATAGAACTGGCCTAGAAACGCCTCCAGGATCTCGGGCTCCTCGGCGCCAGCGCCGGTGCGCGGATAGTAATCCCGGTTGCCCCAGTTCTGATTGGCCCGGATGAAGAACACCTGAACACAGGCCTGCCCCTTTTCCAAATGCAGTGCGATTACGTCTGCTTCGGACACCGTTTGCGGGTTGATCCCCTGGGTGGTCTGCACCTGGGTCAGCGCCTTGATCCGGTCGCGCAACGCCGCCGCCCGCTCAAACTCCATCGCGTCCGACGCTTCGGCCATTTGCCGCGCCAAATCCCCCTGCACTTTGGTGGATTTCCCCGACAAGAACCGTTCGGCGTCACTGACCAACCCGGCGTAATCCTGATCCGAGATTTTGCCGACACACGGGGCCGCGCAACGCTTGATCTGATACAGCAAACAAGGCCGCGTTCTGCTTTCGAACATCGCATCCGAGCAGTTGCGCAATAAGAACACCCGCTGCAATTGATTCAGCGTCCGGTTCACAGACCCCGCGCTGGCAAAGGGACCGTAGTAGTTGCCCTTTTCCTTCTTGGCCCCCCGATGCTTTTTGATCTGCGGAAACTCGTGGGATTTGGACACCAGAATATTGGGAAAGCTTTTGTCGTCGCGCAGCAGCACGTTGTAGCGTGGCTTTAGCTGCTTGATCAGGTTCTGTTCTAGCAACAGCGCTTCGGTTTCAGTCTTGGTCGTCAGGAACATCATCAAAGATGTTTCGCGGATCATCCGATCAATCCGGGCCGAATGGCCACTGGGCCGGGCATAGTTCGACACCCGTGCCCGCAGGTTCCGGGCCTTACCCACATATAAAACACGGTTCTCGCTATCCAGCATCCGGTACACCCCGGGCGAGCTGTCCAGCGTCTTTAGATAGGCCTGAATGCAAGCATGCCCCGTCAGTTTGGGCGCATCCATTTCCGGTGTTGTTTGGTTATTGTGGGACATGGTGCGATTCTCGGGTGCGAAGACGAATTTGGCAAGCGTTACAAGGAAAAAGACATCCCCAAAATCTGGGGATAACTCGGTGGGTAAAGCTACGGAACAGAGCCCATTCCCTAGCAAATAAAGGGGATCAAGGCAGTTGCTTAATTTTTGAGCACACCAATAAGACTTTGATTTTATTTCATATTAAATATATCACCGACCAAGCCCTTGATAATCTTCACTAAAATTTTACAGTTCCGTTACACAAGGTGAGGTGGTGGGTAATTTCAACGGCTCACCTGAATCAGTCAGGTTTTGACGCAGTCTCGACCCCTTGGATATCCGGGGTTTTCCAACCCAGATTCTGCCCGCCATCGACGCAAATCAGCTGCCCGGTGACGTCATCCGCATCCAGAAAATAGCCCAAGGCCTGGCAGATACCCTTAGGGCTGGACCCCCGCCTTAAAAGCGTTCCAGCCCGCTGCCCGGCGAAATGCGCGTCGCTTTGGCGGGTGCCTTGCAGGGTTGGACCCGGTCCAATGGCGTTGACCCGGACATCAGGGGCCAACGCTTGGGCAGCGGTTTGGGTCAGCGTCCACAACCCGGTCTTTGCCAGCGTATAGGTCATGAATTCGGGCGTCAGCTTTTGCACCCTTTGGTCGACCATATTGATCACCACGGCCCCGGCGACGGGTTCGCCGTTTTCATCCAAACTCGCCTTAGGCGCTTGGGCCGCAAAGTTCTGGATCAGAATGAAAGGGGCCTGCAGGTTGGTGCGAAAATGGCGGTCCCATCCGTCCTGGGTCGCCGTTTCCAGCCGATCATAATCAAAGATCGAGGCATTGTTGATCAGAACATCCAACGCGCCAACGGCCTGAACCGCGCGGCCGACCAGCCCTTCGGCAGCATCCAAATCCAGCAAGTCCGCCTGCACCGGGGCGGCAAGAACCCCCAGCGCGATGCAATCGGCGACCGTCTGTTCCGCGTCGTCCTTCGACCCTGAATAGTGGACAGCAATGTCGTAGCCACGCCCGGCCATATACAGCGCCATTTCGCGCCCCAGCCGTTTGCTTGCACCGGTGATCAAAGCCGCAGGCATCGCGCGTTACGCCAACAGAACGGCAAGGTAGACCAGATACAGGCCTGTGAACACGCCGCCCCAAACCCGCGTGATGTTGCGGCGGAAATAAACGAAGGGGATCAGCACCAACACCGACGCACCCATGATCCACAGATCAAAGCTTAACAAGTCCCGCGGCACAGCCATGTCACCAAAGAACGAAGCGACGCCGATGATGGCCAACAGGTTGAACATGTTCGATCCGATCACGTTGCCCAACGCCACGTCAGAATGCCCGCGATAGGCGGCCGCCACCACAGCGGCCAGTTCGGGCAGGGATGTCCCGAAGGCGACCAAAGTCAATCCGATCACGGTTTCAGACACCCCAAAGTCCGTCGCGATGCTGACGGCTGAATCCACCAGCAAATCCGCACCCAGCGGTAAACCAATCAAACCCATCAAAAGGAACAGCCCGATCTTGGCCCAGCTCATGTCCGGGTCCACGCCTTCAAGCTCTTCTTCCAGATCCAGGGCAGCTTGTTCCCGCTTATGGGCCCGTGCCTCGGCCATGGCATCCCACAGCATATAGCCAAGACCCGCTAGCAGAACGGCCCCGTGGATCCATGTGATCGGCCCGATAAAGCAAATCCCGATAAACAGCACGGTCGCCGCCAACATCTGCATATAACTGCGTTTGGAATTGCAGTCAGCGGTGCCAAGCCCAACCAACAGTGCCGGAACGCCCAAAACCAACAGCACATTGGCGATGTTTGATCCAACCACGTTGCCCAGCGCAATACCCGGCGCGTCCTCTAACACCGCTTTGATCGAGATCAGAAGCTCTGGCGCAGAGGTACCGAACGCCACGATGGTCAGGGACACGATCAGGGCCGGGATGCCCATGCGCAGGGCTAGATTGACCGCGCCTTTCACCAGCAAATCCCCAGCGCCCACCAGAATGAACAGGCCCAGCGCCACATACACAAAATCCATCACGAGCATGAATTATCCTTTGCGGCCGCGCGGCGTACAGCCGCAAGGATCATTGTTAAACAGGAATTTCCGACATTTAGGGCATTTGCGCGGTTTTTGAAGCGCAACCTTGCCAACATAGGGCAAACGCAACCGGCCAAACATGGCCAGCACAGCCATTCCCACCAAAAAGAGCGTGATGACTTTTACCATTGGCCTACAACCCGAACCGCGCCCAGAGGGCGCGATCTTCGACTTGGCCAAGAGCCGCTTGAACAGCTTGCGCGCCAAACCGGCTTAGCAAACCTTTTTTCTGGCCATAGGCGCGGAACCGCACCTTGTCGCCAAACTTGGCTTTCATCACCGGCACGACATGGCCAATGCCGTCGGCCAGCCCGGTTTCAACCGATTTCGCGCCAACCCAAATCTCGCCCGTGAACAGGTCTTCGCCCTCGGGCAGCTTGTCGCCCCGGCGCGTTTTCACATGAGCAATGAACGCGTCATGGATCTGGCGCTGCAAATCCTTGATCCGAACCACATCGTCTTCTCGCGCAGGCCGGAACGGGTCCAGCATGCTTTTGTCCTTGCCGGCGGTGTAAACACGGCGTTCAATCCCCTGGCGGCTCATCAGCTCGTGAAACCCGAAACTGGCCGAAATCACGCCGATGGACCCCACGATCGAGCTTTCATCGACATAAATCTCGTCCGCCGCACAGGCCAACCAATACCCGCCCGAGGCGGCGACATCCTCGACAAACCCATAAACAGGCACGTCTTTTTCCTGGGCCAACCTGCGAATGCGCGCCGCGATAAGGCTGGATTGCACGGGCGAGCCGCCGGGCGAATTCAGCACCAAGGCCACGGCGTCAGGTTTGCCCTTGGCGAATGCTTTTTCGATCACCGGGGCGAGGCTGGCGTCGTTTAATTGCCCACGCCCCCCAGTTGCGATCACACCAGACAGGCGGATCACGGCGACAAGAGGGGGTTTTTTGCGGAAGGGAAGACGGATTTTCATAGTAGCGATGTAAGTTGCACCCGCCCGCTAAACAAGTCGAGTGCGCGAGACTTCTTTACAGACATGACAACTAACCTCTGTAAGCTTGCGTTCCGGCAACAGCACTGTGCCAATCGGCCAGCTTTGCGGCCCGGTCTTGTGCGCTCAACGCAGGCTCGAACCGGCGCTCCAGCGCCCAGGATTTCGCAAATTCTTCCTGGGCCGGGTAAACACCCGCCTGCATGCCCGCCACCCAAGCAACCCCAAGGGCCGTGGTTTCCAAAACATTGGGCCGATCAACCTGAGCCCCAAGAATATCAGACAGGAACTGCATCGCGGTGTTGCTGGCGGTCATGCCCCCATCCACGCGCAGCACCTGGCCCGCGTCACCCCCTTGCCAATCGGCCTGCATCGCCCGGATCAGATCCGCAGTCTGGTAACCGACACTTTGCAAAGCGGCCTGCGCCAGCTCGGCCGGGCCGGTTGCCCGCGTGATCCCGAACACCGCGCCGCGCGCATCAGGGTTCCACCACGGCGCGCCCAGCCCTGTAAAGGCCGGAACGATCATAACGTTTTGCGCAGGATCCGCTTTTGCAGCCAAACCGTCGGTTTCATGGGCCGCTTGAACAACGCTAAGCCCGTCGCGCAGCCACTGCACCACCGTGCCTGCATTAAAGATCGACCCTTCAAGCGCATAGGTTGGCTTGCCGTCGAATTGATAGGCAATGGTGCCCAACAATC
>SPJP01000027.1 GCA_006844665.1 Paracoccaceae bacterium | reverse complement strand
CATGGACCTTGTCATGGGTCACATCGACCGAGACGCTGTCGAGCGGCCAGCCCTTGCGCCGCGCATACATCCGGATGGTCATCGAAGTGCAGGCCCCAAGCCCGGCGGCCAGCAGCTGGTACGGGGTCAGGCCCTTGTCGTCGCCGCCGTAAGCCAAAGGCTCGTCGGCCAGAATGTGGTGCTTGGGCCCGGCATGGACATCTTGCAGGAACCCCCTTGGATCGGCCTCTACCACGCGGGTCACGCCCTCGGGCGCGCCGATAGGCGGGGCGGGGCGTGGCAGGTCCAGATAACGGCCCGCCCAGGCGGCGATCACGTTTGCTGCATATTCGGCATCCTCGGTCCGGCTGATCAGGTGATCGGCATCATCCAAGGTGACAAAGCTTTTGGGGTGTTTGGCCGCCACAAAGATCTGGGTCGCGTTTTCCACGCCGACCACATCATCCTGGGGCGCGTGCATGACCAGCAGCGCCGGTTTCATCGCCGCAATCCGGGGCCCGAGGGCCGAGGCCGCAACATCGCGCACGAAGTCCCGGCCAATGGTGATGGGACGGCCGCCCAAATGCACCTCGGCCTGACCTTGGCTTTCAATCTGGTCCAGTGCGTTGCCGAAATTATGGGTCACATGGCCCGGATCAAAGGGCGCACCCAGGGTGACCACGGCCTTGGCGCTTGGGATATCGCCTGCGACGCGCAGCATTGCAGCCCCGCCTAGGGAATGGCCGATCAGCAGGCTGGGGGCCATGTCGCGGGCAGCCAGCGCGTTTGCGGCGGCAATCAGATCCTCGGCATTGCTGGTAAACGTGGTGTTCTTGAACTCGCCTTCCGAATGGCCCAACCCGGTGAAATCAAACCGCAGAACCGCGATCCCCATGGCCGCCAGACGTGCTGCGATCCGGCGAGCAGCGGGGATGTCTTTAGAGCAGGTGAAGCAATGGGCAAACAAGGCGGTGGCCAGAACCGGGCCTTCGGGCAGATCCAGCCGCGCGGCCAGGGTCGCGCCAGAATGACCGGGGAATGACAGCTTTTCAGTAGGCATCGCGAACGCTCCGTTAAGACAGACCAACAGGTGGCAGCACAATCCCACAGACGCAAGATGTGTTACAGCCAAGTCGCGGGGAGGTGACGATCCAAGCCCAAATTGCAGCGGTGCAACACGGATAGCCCCGCAAAATTCACCCCATTGTGCAGGTGCAGCAATTCGCGCATCGTAACTGCATTCCGATAAAGACCACTAGGGATTTCACTGACAACAGATCACAAAGGAGCCACCCTATGCCGACCCCAACCCTTGACGAAGCCCAGATCCGCGAAGCCGCCTATTTGCTGTGGCTGGACGAAGGCCAACCTATGGGCCGCGACCAAGAGCATTGGCTAAAGGCCATCGACGCGCTTAGCCCGGCCAAGCCCAAAGCCAAACCCGCCCGCAAAGCCGCCACCAAACCCCGCGCGGCCAAAGCCAAGACGTCCACCAAATCCCCGGCCGAGGCCAAGGCAAAAAACCCGCGCAAGCCACGGGCCAAGGCGGCCAAAACGTCAGAATAGCTTGTTGTTGTCCCCCGGGGTGCCTTGGGAAATGGACGCGCGGAAATCTGCCCTACAGGGGCCGCAAACAGATGAATGTTTGAAATAACCTGCTAAGCTGGCGGTGCATTCGCGACTGTGAGTACCCGTTATGAGTTCATTTGATCCAGCCGTCATTGTCAGCAACCTGGCTGACGAATGGTTCCTTGCGCTATGGGTCGGGGGCGCGATGTTTTCGGCGACCTTGCTGCTGGTGCGCATCGCTTCGCCAAATGTGCGGGAAACGATCACCCTGCGCCTGATGGGGGTCGAGGAAGAGCGGTGGAGCGACAGTGTCTGTTCCCTGTTCGACGGGTTCTTTGGACGCAATCACCTGAGCTTGCGGTGTATTTTTCTTTCGGTCATTATGTCCCTGACAACGGTGACGGCGTTGTGGATTGTCCTGGGGGGCGAGGGGACGATGCAGACCCGGACCGAGGATGCGCGCCCGTTCTTGCAGGTTTTGGTCATCGGTTTGGCGATCAATGTGGTCGCGGACTATGTGTCCTTGCTGGAAACCCGCTGGTTGCTGAGGGGCATGCGCGGCTGGCGCAGCGTTTGGGCGCAAGCTGGCGTGCTGCTGGCCGATTTGGCGATAACCGCCGCGATCATCTTGGGGGCCATCTACGCCTACGCCGCTTCCCCGCTAAACGAGGGCGGTGATTTTTCGGTAGGCGAGCTGTTGGGCGTGTTTAGCATCTATTCGATCTTCTTTTATTCCACCTTCATCACTTCGGTCTGGACATGGGGGTATATCCTGTCCAGCTGGACGATCCGCCTGTTTGCCCGCTACCGGCTGGCCGAACGGTTTGATGCCCAAGACAACCTGGCCTTTGTGCTGGCGGCCTTTGTCGGGCTGGTGATCGGGGCAGGCACCCTAGTGGCCTTGGTCCCGCTGCAAAAAGACGCCGATGGGGTATCCCGGTTTGAAAACACCCTGTGCAATGCGTTCGGCGGGCAAACATGCCACGCGGTCGCCCGGCTGACGGAGGATGAAGAAGCCAAGGCGCAACGGGTGCTGCAAGGCTGCGCGACGGGGGCAAGCGCTGTTTGCCTTGAAAAAGGGCTAAGTCGATATGAGATCGACCCAGAGGTGGTATTCGAGCATTTTCGAGCCGCCTGCGACGGCGAGAATGCGGCTGGCTGCACAAACCTCGGTTATCTCTATCGGGACGGAACGGGTGTTGCGCAGGACTATGCGCGCGCGGCTGCGCTTTTTGAGGAAGGCTGCGATGGTGGGGATGCGCCTGGCTGCACAAAACTCGGTTTTCTCTATGGGACCGGAACGGGTGTTGCGCAGGACGATGCGCGCGCGGCGGAGCTTTATAAGGAAGGCTGCGACGGTGGGCATGCGAATGGCTGCACAATCCTCGGTTTTCTCTATGATAACGGAACGGGTGTTGCGCAGGACTATGCGCGCGCGGCCGCGCTTTATAAGGAAGGCTGCGACGGTGGGGACGCGCTTGGCTGTACATACCTTGGAACTCTTTACGGGGCCGGAACGGGCGTTGCGCAGGACTTTGCGCGCGCGGCCGCGCTTTATAAGGAAGGTTGCGAGGGTGGGCATTGGCTTGGCTGCAGAAATCTCGGTGCTCTCTACTACAAAGGAACGGGCGTTGCGCAGGACGTTGCGCGCGCGATCGAGATCTTTAGAGAAGATTGCGACGGTGGGAATGCGATTGGCTGCACAATACTCGGTGCTCTCTACTACAAAGGAACAGGCGTTGCGCGGGACGTTTCGCGTGCGGTCGAGCTTTTTGAGGAAGCTTGTGACGGCGGGGACGAGCTTGGGTGTCGGGCCTTAGAAGCGTTGGAGCAAAAATAGCGACGCGGGCAAGGCGTGGCTACGCCCCCATCAGCTGCCCATCGAACGGGTATTTGGAGAGGTTCTCGTAGCCGTCCTCGGTGATCACCACCTGGTCTTCCAGTTTGATCATAAAGTCGCTGCCGACCTCGCCGACCAGGGCCTCGACGCAGAGGGTCATGCCGGGTTCCAGCACGTAGTCGAAGGCGCCGGGGACCATGTGGTCGGGATAGGCGACCAGGGGCCATTCATCGCACAGGCCCACCCCGTGCATCAGGCAGCCATATTTCAGCTGTTGGTATTTGTCGGGCAGCACATGGGTGTTTCGGGACAGGTCCTCGATATTCACGCCGGGCTTCAGCATCTCCATATTGATCATGATGTGGTCATGAGCGATCTGCATGGCCTGGATCATATCGGGGCGGGGTTTGCGGTCGCCGACCCACCAGGTGCGGCTCATATCGCTGCAGATGCCGTAGACGCCGACCAGATCGGTATCGAAGGCCACGATTTCGTTGTTCTGGATGATCCGGGGGCCGCATTCCTGAAACCACGGATTGGTGCGCGGACCACTGGTCAGCAGGCGGGTTTCAATCCATTCGCCGCCGCGCTTGATGTTTTCGGCATGCAGGACCGACCACAGCTCGTCCTCTGACAGGCCGGGGCGGCAGGCGGCCTCCATTTCGGCCATGGCGATTTCGCAGGAATGGACGGCGCAGCGCATGGCCAGCAGTTCGTCCGGGCCCTTGATCGAGCGGGCCTTTTCCGTCAGCTCCTCGCCCGGCATGACCTGGAAGCCCTGGGCCTCAAGCGCGCGCAGGCCGTGGATCATGACCTTGTCGACGCCCAGCCGGTTGTTGCCGCCGCCATGCTCGGCGATCAGGGTGCGGACCTCGTTCGCAAAGGTGTCGGCAGCCACATCCACCTTGTCGCCGCGGTCGAAATAGAACAGATCCGCGCCCGAGCGGGCTTCGCGGACCAGGGGGTTAAAGCCGCTTAGAAAGGGCGAGTTCTTATAGTCCCAGATCACCATATAGCCGTCAGCGCAGACCAGCACGGCGCGAAACGGGTTATGGGTGTTCCACAGCTGCATATTGGTGCTGTCGGTGGCGTAGCGGATGTTCAGCGGGTCAAACAGCAAAACGCCGCCATAGTCGCGCTGCACAATATGTTGGGTCAGGCGTTCCCAGCGGTAGCGGCGCATATCGGCCAGATTGGGCAGCTGTAGGCCGGCCTGTTCGAATTCCTGAAACGCCAGCTGGGTCGGGCCAATTTCCACCCGGTCGGCATCGTTCGGCGTGCCGTCGCCCAGAAACGCGCCACGGGTCGGGTCGATTTTGCGGGTCTCTCGGAAATGCTGGGTCATGGCGGCCTTTGGCTGGTGATGCCCAAGACTGCCCCGCGATTCGCGCCCATGCCTTTCAATTTCCGACATGTTTTAGCGTCGCATTTTACGTTTTTCACTGTCCGAGTGGGGCAGGTTTCGGGCTAGTCGAGGTGCATAGGCCCTATGTCCGTACCCAAACCGCGCCCAGCGGATCGGTACCGAGGCATCGGCCGGGATGCGCCAGGCTATGGGAACGAAGGTGGTGTCCCGGTTATGCCTGTTGGCACGGGTTCGCGCGATGTTCGAAACCGGAGCAGGAAAATGCGTGGGACCTGAGCCTAGGCGTTTGGCAACAAGGCGGTCAGCCCTTTGCCCAACAGGGTCACTAAGTTGGGGCCATGTTCGTACAGATGGGCCACGGATTCGTTGCCCAGCATGATGTTGACCCCGGCGACCAGATGCACGGCGCATAGGAATACCACGACGCTGAACGCCCGGATCATCGAGCGTCCAAAAACGCTGGACAAGGCCAATAGCGCAAAGCCGAAGGGGAAGGCGACCAGCAACAAGAACGCAGTGATTGCGTCATGCAAACGGCTAGAAAATTTGCTGAGCGGCGGTTCCGTCAGATCTTCATCTTCATACAATTCGGCTGTTTGGTCGGACATACTACGCCCCTTCTGGTTACTCGTAACAAATGGTTAACGCGGAAACGGGGCCAAAATGTGATCTTTAAATGGCGGCAAACCGGCAGGGCAGCAAAAAGGGCGACCCGATGGGCCGCCCTTTTCGTAGTTCGCTACAGGCTGGATTAGCAGCTGTAATACATCTGGAATTCAACCGGATGCGGAGTGTGCTCGTAAGCGTAGATTTCTTCCCACTTAAGCTCCATGTAGCCTTCGATCTGGTCTTTGGTGAACACGTCACCGGCCAGCAGGAACTCGTGGTCTTTTTCCAGCTCGTCCATGGCTTCACGCAAGCTTGCGCAAACTGTTGGGATGCCGGCCAGCTCTTCTGCGGGCAGGTCATACAGGTCTTTGTCAGACGCTTCACCAGGATGGATCTTATTCTTGATGCCGTCCAGGCCAGCCATAAGCAGCGCTGCGAAGCACAGGTATGGGTTGGATGCTGGATCAGGGAAACGCGCTTCTACACGCTTTGCCTTGGGGTTTTCGGCCCATGGGATCCGAACACAACCAGACCGGTTACGCGCGGAATAAGCACGCAGAACGGGGGCTTCAAAACCAGGGATCAGACGCTTGTAGCTGTTGGTCGATGGGTTTGTGAACGCGTTCAACGCTTTGGCGTGCTTCAGGATGCCGCCGATGAAGAACAAGGCTTCTTCGGACAGGTCAGCGTACTGGTCGCCAGAGAACAGAGGCTTGCCGTCTTTGAAGATGGACATGTTCACGTGCATGCCTGTGCCGTTGTCGCCTGCGATTGGCTTTGGCATGAAGGTTGCAGATTTGCCGTAGGCGTGGGCCACGTTGTGGATCACGTACTTATATTTCTGCAGTTCGTCCGCCTGGTGGGTCAGCGATCCAAAGATCAGGCCCAGCTCGTGCTGACAAGACGCAACCTCGTGGTGGTGCTTGTCAACTTTCATGCCCATGCGCTTCATGGTGGACAGCATTTCCGAACGCAGGTCTTGGGCAGCGTCAGTTGGGTTTACTGGGAAGTAACCGCCTTTGACGCCAGGGCGGTGGCCCATGTTGCCCATTTCATACTCGGTATCTGTGTTCCAGGACGCGTCCTGGGCATCAACTTCGTAGGAAACCTTGTTGATCGAGTTCGAGAAGCGAACGTCGTCAAACAGGAAGAATTCGGCTTCTGGACCAAAGTAGGAAACGTCGCCAATGCCGGAAGACTTCAGGTAAGCTTCGGCTTTTTCGGCTGTGCCGCGTGGGTCACGGGCATAAGGCTCACCTGTGTCAGGCTCGACAACAGAACAGTGAATGCAGAGTGTTTTTTCTGCATAGAACGGATCGAGATAGGCGCTATCTGTGTCCGGCATCAGTTTCATGTCGGATTCTTCGATCGACTTCCAGCCCGCGATGGAAGAGCCGTCAAACATGAAGCCCTCTTCGAGGAAATCGGCGTCAACCTGATCGGACATGACCGTCACGTGCTGGAGTTTGCCCCGTGGATCGGTAAAGCGGATGTCGACATACTCGATGCTTTCATCCTTGATCATTGACAGAACGGCTTCGTTGCTCATCTGAGGTTCCCTTTCGGTTTGAATATCTTACGCCGGAACAGCACCGGCGGGTGGTCGGCGGCGCGGGGGAGGACCCTCGCGCCGTAATTCTGATTTACAGCGCTTCTTCGCCGGACTCGCCGGTACGAATGCGGATCGCTTGCTGGACATCGCTGATAAAGATCTTGCCATCACCGATTTTGTCGGTGCGGGCAGCGGAAACAATTGCGTCAACAGCTGCTTCGGCTTGATCGTCAGCAAGTACGACTTCGATCTTAACCTTTGGCAGGAAGTCGACGACGTATTCCGCGCCGCGATACAGCTCGGTATGTCCTTTTTGACGTCCGAAACCTTTCACCTCGATGACCGAGAGTCCTTGTACCCCGACTTCTTGCAGGGCCTCTTTGACCTCGTCGAGTTTGAATGGCTTGATGATCGCCTCGATTTTCTTCATGGCCTCGACTCCCTAACGTGTGGCGAGCCTTGAAAAACACTTTCACTTGGGTCCTACAATTGACGACCCCCGCGTGGGGCAGGTTGTAAGAGTGAATCTCTACCCGATGCCTAATTTTTGTGCGTTAAGTTCGAAAATGGTGCAAAAAGAAAAGTAGGACTTGCCGATGGATGATTTCCCCCTGCTGACCGCGGCCCAAATGCGTGAAATAGAGGCGCTTGCCATAAATTCAGGCGCGGTCACGGCAAAAGAGCTTATGGAGACAGCAGGCAGGTCGGTTTGGGCGGCGATTCAGGCCAAATGGCCCCGCCTTGCACAAAGCCCCGCACGGGCATTGGTTCTGTGTGGTCCGGGCAATAATGGGGGCGATGGCTATGTGATTGCGCGGCTGCTGGCCCATGCCGGATGGCAGGTTGATCTGGTGCAGACTGCACCGCCCAAAGGGGAAGCAGCGCAGGCAATGGCGCAAAAATGGGTTGGTTTGGGCAAACAGTTCAGTGCAGGTGGCTTTTCTGCTTTGGGACGGCAGATGTCGGACTACGCGCTTGTCATCGACGCGATCTTTGGCAGCGGGTTGACCCGGCCGTTTCGCATCTTGCGTGACCTGCGCCGGGATCTTGCCGCGCGCCGCCCCGATACACCTTATGTCGTGGCGGTGGACGTGCCGTCGGGGCTGTGCGCGGATTCGGGGCGTGTGTTGGGGGCGTCCAACCTAGATGACGCCCTGCGCGCTGATCTGACCGTGACATTCGAGGCGCCATTCCTGGGCCATGTGCTGGACCACGGCCCACAGGTCTGCGGCCAAATCGTCGTGGCCTCGCTGGGCCGTTCTGTGGCCGCAGCACGCGCTGAATATGGCGGGCTGTTTGCTCAGATAAGCGCGTCCAAAGGGCAGGCCTTGGCGAAATCCCCTACAGGTCACAAATTCCGCCATGGGCACTGCGTTGTTCTGTCGGGTCCTTTGGGCAGCGGCGGGGCGGCACAACTGGCCGCAAGGGCGGCGCTGCGGATTGGGGCAGGGGTTGTCACTGTGGGCTGCCCGCAAGACGCGCTGCTTGAGCATAGCCTAGGCCCAACGGCGGCCTTGATGCAGCGAGTGATTGAGGATGCAGGCGATTTGACCCAAGCCGTGTCAGACCCCCGGGTGACGTGCGTATGTCTGGGGCCAGGTTTGGGGCAGGACCAGCGGGCGGTGAATCTGGTAGAGGCTGCTTTGTCCGCCCGAACCCCGGCTGTACTGGATGCGGATGCCTTGCGTCTGTTGGCCCGGTCAGATGATTTCCGCCGCAGCCTGCATACCAACTGCGTGCTGACCCCGCACGAAGGAGAGTTTGCCGCACTGTGCCCCCAGATCGCCCAGCGTTTGGCTGCCCCGGCAGACAACGCACCGGTCTATAGTCGGGTTCAAGCGGCCCAGGATGCGGCCCAGGCCTTGGGGGCGGTGGTCTTGCTGAAGGGCCCCGCGACGGTGATTGCAGAGCCGGACGGGGCGGTTGCGGTTCATGGTGGGGCGCACCGCGCTGCGCCGGATCTGGCGACGGCGGGGTCAGGCGATGTGCTGGCCGGCCTGATTGCGGGGCTGGTGGCGCGGGGGTGGGAACCGTTTAAGGCGGCAAGCGATGCAACATGGATTCACGGGGACCTGGCCCGGCGGTTCGGGCCAGGATTGATCGCTGACGATCTGGTCGACTCGGTGCCCGCTGTGTTGCAGGATCTGATCGAAAAAACGAATGGTTAAGGCGCGGCCCTGGCGCTAAGCGCCAAACATTTGCGTGACGGGCGTTGCGGTGCCCAGTTCAATATCGCCGGAATAGATGATCCGAAGCGCGTCAAAATGCAGGGAAAAGATCCGCAGATTCTGCGCTGGACGGCGGCGGACATATTCGCCGTCGATCAGCCGTTTTGCCGAAACCAGTGCAATAGAACGGTCGAACATTGCCTTGGCGCGCCAGTCCCGCAGCACCAGACGTTGGGACGGGACCACGACAATTTCTGTGCCATCATCAGGATGGCCAACAGCCGCTGGCGAGACGTGCAAAACCTCGCCCAAACCCATAAAACGTTGGGTGATCAAGCTGACTTGCTGAACCCCTTTGTCGCGGGTCAGGATACGGTCCCCTGCGGACAGATCCTCGACATTCACAAGGCCCTTCGCGGTTAGAATCGACGTACCTTCCGCCATGCCTCCAAGATGAAGGCTGGTTTGTTCGTCGGTCGCCGAGGCGGCAGGAGGAGAAGCGTTCATCAAGGGACACTCTCTGAGTTACATAGTCCGCCGGGTATAGCAGAACCGCCCCGAAAGTCGAAAAGCTTTTGTCGATTTCCAAACTGCGCGTTTTTCGCTCGCATCGCCCGATTTGCTTTGCTAGAAGGCCGCAACTTCGAAGCCCCGTTCGCGCGGGCGTCGATACGTTTCAATGCGGGTGTGGCGGAATTGGTAGACGCACCAGATTTAGGTTCTGGCGCCGCAAGGCGTGGGGGTTCGAGTCCCTTCACCCGCACCAAAGACTGATGAAAAGGACGAACTCACTGATGCAAGTCACCGAGACTCTGAACGAAGGCCTGAAGCGGGCCTACACCATCACCGTTTCGGCTGGTGAACTTGAAGCTAAGGTCAACGAAAAGCTAACCGAAGCGCAGCCCGAGATCGAGATGAAGGGCTTCCGCAAGGGTAAGGTGCCTATGCCGCTGCTGAAAAAGCAGTTCGGTCAGCGTTTGCTGGGTGAAGCGATGCAGGAAACCATCGATGGCGCGATGGCCGAGCATTTTGAACAGTGCGGCGATCGTCCTGCCATGCAGCCAGAAGTCAAAATGACCAATGACGACTGGAAAGAGGGCGACGATGTCATCGTCGACATGTCCTACGAGCGTCTGCCTGACGTTCCTGACGCGGATTTCTCGAGCATCGAACTGGATCGCATGGTCGTGTCCGCCGCCGACGCCGAAGTGACCGAGGCGCTGGAAAGCCTGGCCGCAACAGCGAAGAACTTTGAAGACAAAGACGGTGCCGCCGAAATGGGCGATCAGGTTGTTTTTGACTTCTTGGGTAAAGTTGACGGCGAAGCCTTTGATGGCGGCGCGGCAGAAGACTATCCGCTGGAACTGGGGTCGAACTCGTTCATCCCTGGTTTCGAAGAAGGTCTGGTTGGCGTGAAAGCCGGTGACGAAAAAGACGTCGAAGTGACCTTCCCAGAAGATTACCAAGCTGAAAACCTGGCCGGTAAGGCCGCTGTCTTCACCTGCACCGTAAAAGGCGTCAAAGCCTCGGTCGCGGCGGAAATCAACGACGAGATGGCCAAAGGCTTTGGGGCAGATGACCTGGACGCGCTGAAAGGTCAGATCCGCGAACGTCTGGAAGCTGAATACAAAGGCGCGTCTCGCCAGATCATGAAGCGTAAGCTTCTGGACGAGCTGGACACGCTGGTCAAATTCGACCTGCCGCCGTCCATGGTTGACGCAGAAGCGGGCCAGATTGCCCACCAGCTGTGGCACGAAGAAAACCCAGAAGTCGAAGGCCACGATCACCCTGAGATCGAGACCACAGACGAGCACAAGACACTGGCCGAGCGTCGGGTTCGCCTGGGCTTGTTGCTGGCGGAACTGGGCCAGAAGAACGATATCACCGTCTCTGACGCTGAAATGACCCAAGCGATCATGAACCAAGCGCGCCAGTATCCTGGCCAGGAACGTCAGTTCTTTGAGTTTGTTCAGCAGAACGCGCAAGTCCAGCAGCAGATGCGCGCGCCGATGTTTGAAGACAAAGTCGTCGACTACATCTTCGAGCTGGCAAAAGTGTCTGACAAAGAAGTGTCGAAAGACGAACTTCAGACCGCTATCGAGGCGCTGGAAGAAGAGTAATCTTTCACCGGACTTCGGTTTGAAAGATGTTAAAAAAGCCCCGTAAGCTGTTGCTTGCGGGGCTTTTTCTTTGTGTAGGGTGCCGGGCTATCGGTTGAAAGTCTCTAGCACCAAATAAGCGTCGCAAACGTTGCCGTCAAACGTGCCGACCCAGATGTCTAGCCATCCGTTTGATGGGCGTCGCAGATCGATTTTCGCATCGCCGTCGCCCCAATCATCGTCATCATAGTAGAAATTGGCTGAGCCTGTATTGATCAACAGGATCGGGTCGCAGCCTGCTACAGTGGTCAAAGCACCGACGGAGAGTTTGAAGCGGCCCATACCGGACAGCTGGATCGAAAAATCTGGCGCGGTCGCGACAGTGCCGTCGCCCCAATCATGGGAATCCGGGGCAGGGCGGACGTTGCGGCATTGGGAAATCCAATTGTTGCCGCCAGCAACCACTGGCAATTCAACACGGTTGTACAACTGCGCACCGGTGTAATGGAATGTTGATCCGTAAGCTTGAATGTCGGGGCACGCGGCCGCGCCTGTGGCAAAACCTATGCAAGCAAGGACTGAATAAAATAACTTTTTCATCTATGTCTCCCTTATCTGGTTTCAATAGATTAAGCGCGACATTCGCGACCTGGCCAGTTATTTTTTGTAAAAGTTTTGCCGCAGGTTTTGCAGGCGCAAAAAAAAGCCGCGTTATCCATCAGGAAACGCGGCTTTTTTAACAGTTTTAGAAAGCTTACTCTTCCGAGGCAGCCGGACGCTCTTCGCCGTCGTCGTCATCGGAAGCAGCGCCGCCGATATCGTCGAACAGTTCAGAAATCTCGAATTCTGCTTCTGCTTCTGCTTCGGCGGCCAGTTCCTGAATGGACTTGCCGGATGCCTGCAGCTCAGCTTCTTCAACGGAACGCGCAACGTTGACCGAGATCGTTGCAACCACTTCGGGGTGCAGGGTCACGGACAGGTCGTGCAGACCCAGATCTTTGATCGGTGCTGTCAGGGCAACCTGACGACGATCCACTGTGAAACCAGCTTCGGTCGCTGCAGTGGCCGCGTCACGTGTGGTGACAGAGCCGTATAGCGAGCCGGAATCGGACGCGGAACGAATCACGATGAAGGATTGACCATCAAGACGCTCGGCCATGGCCTCTGCTTCTTTTTTGGTTTCCAGGTTGTTGGCTTCCAGCTGGGCTTTCTGCGCTTCAAAGCTGGCGATGTTGGCTTTGGAAGCCATCAGCGCTTTGCCTTGGGGCAGCAGGAAGTTCCGGGCGTAGCCGTTCTTTACAGCGACGACGTCGCCCATCTGACCCAGTTTGGCCACACGCTCTAGTAGGATAACTTGCATCTAAGTCTCTCCTTATTTCACGGCGTAAGGCAGCAGGGCGAGGAAGCGGGCGCGTTTGATGGCACGGGCCAGCTCGCGTTGCTTCTTGGCCGATACGGCAGTGATGCGGGATGGCACGATTTTGCCACGCTCAGAAATGTAGCGCTGCAGAAGACGTGTGTCTTTGTAATCGATCGCAGGAGAGTTTTCACCCGAGAATGGGCAAACTTTGCGGCGACGGAAAAATGGTTTAGTTGCCATGGTTTAGATCTCCTCGCTTAGCGGCGCTCGCGGCGTTCGCCACGTTCGTCACGCTTTTGCATTTGGACGGACGGCAGTTCTTTGTGCTCGTCCACTTTGATCGTCAAGATCCGCATGACGTCGTCATGCAACCGCATCAGACGTTCCATTTCCTGCACGGCAGGGGCTGGGGCGTCTGTACGCAGATAGGCGTAGTGCCCTTTGCGGTTTTTGTTGATCTTGTAGGCCATGGTCTTCAGGCCCCAGTACTCGCTGTCGACCAACTGGCCGCCATTGTCTGCGAGAACGGTTCCAAAATGCTCTATCAAGCTTTCGGCCTGTGTGTTGGACAGGTCCTGGCGCGCGATAAAGACATGCTCATAAAGTGACATGAGATGCTCTTTCTTACAGGCGGGTTTCACTGGGTGGCGGGCAATGTCCCGAGTGCCACCTACGAGGGACCGCGCGGAATACGTCGTCTCGGGACGGACGGGGTATAGCGGCTTTGGGGTAGGATGCAACTGCTTTGGGGCCAATCTTTCAAGATGTGCCGCGGTGATTGCGCGCGGGGGGCGCTTTGGGTAGATGGGGCGGTAATTTGATGGACCAGAACATGGGCCAGACCGCAGGATAAGGACACCCAACTATGCGCGCATTTGTTTTTCCCGGGCAAGGGGCCCAGACCATTGGAATGGGCAAGGCTTTGGCCGATGCGTATCCCGCCGCCAAGGCCGTGTTTGACGAAGTAGACGAAGCTTTGGGCGAAAAGTTAAGCGCCGTGATTTGGGAGGGCGAGATCGAGGCCCTGACCCTGACAGCGAATGCGCAGCCTGCCTTGATGGCCACATCCTTGGCAGCCCTGCGCGCGCTAGAGGCCGAAGGCGTGCAGGTCACAGACGCGTCTTTTGTGGCGGGCCATTCGCTGGGGGAATACTCTGCGCTGGCCGCCGCAGGATCACTTAGCGTGGCGGATGCCGCACGCCTGTTGCGAATTCGCGGTGATGCGATGCAAAAAGCGGTCCCCGTTGGTGTAGGTGCCATGGCTGCCTTGCTGGGTCTGGATTTTGAGACCGCCCAAGCTGTCGCGGAAGAGGCCGCCCAGGGCGAGGTGTGCCAGGCCGCCAATGACAATGATCCAAGCCAGGTTGTGGTGTCTGGCCACAAGGCAGCTGTCGAGCGTGCCTGCGAGATCGCCAAAGCCAAGGGCGCCAAGCGCGCGCTGCTGTTGCCGGTTAGCGCCCCGTTCCATTGCGCATTGATGCAGCCCGCGGCCGAGGCCATGGCGGAAGCGTTGAATGATGTCGAGATAAAGACCCCCGCCGTGCCATTGGTGGCCAATGTGCTGGCCCAATCGGTGGAAAACCCCGCTGTGATCCGGTCATTGCTGGTGGATCAGGTAACGGGCTCTGTCCGGTGGCGCGAAAGCGTAGGCTATATGGCCGCCCAAGGCGTGACAGAGATGTGGGAGATTGGCGCAGGCAAGGCGCTGTCGGGCATGGTCAAGCGAATCGACCGGTCGGTGGCGTGCAAGGCCGTGGGCACACCGGATGATGTGGCGGCGGTCAAAGCGGGCTAGGTTTGCGCGGCGACTGAATAGATGGAAAACGGAAGGGCAGAAATATGTTTGATTTGACAGGAAAGAGCGCGCTTGTAACGGGCGCATCGGGCGGCATCGGTGCAGATATCGCAAAAGCTTTGGCCGGGGCGGGGGCGCAAGTGGCCTTGTCTGGCACGCGGGTTGAACCGCTGGAGACCCTGGCCGCAGAGATCGGCGCGCAGGCCAATGTGGTGCCGTGCAACCTAAGCGATCCCGAGGCCGTTGACGGCCTGCCCAAAGCGGCCGCCGCGGCCATGGGGTCCGTGGATATTCTGGTCAACAATGCCGGCATCACGCGGGACAACCTGTTCATGCGCATGTCTGACGAAGAATGGAACAGTGTGTTGGAGGTCAACCTGACCTCGACCTTCCGTCTGTGCCGGGGCGTTCTGCGCGGCATGATGAAGGCGCGCTGGGGCCGCATTGTGAATATCAGTTCTATCGTGGGGGCCAAGGGCAATCCGGGGCAGGGCAACTATGCGGCGTCCAAGGCCGGTGTGATCGGCATGTCCAAGTCTTTGGCTTACGAGGTTGCAAGCCGGGGCATCACGGTGAACGCTGTTGCGCCGGGCTTTATTCAGACGGCTATGACCGACAAGCTGACTGATGATCAGAAAGCCAAGATCAACACCCAGATCCCTGCAGGCCGCATGGGTCAGCCCGAGGAGATTGCTGCAGCAGTGCTGTATCTATCCAGCCCAGAGGCGGCCTATGTCACCGGCAGCACAGTGCACGTCAATGGCGGCATGGCGATGCTGTAGGCACCCGTCGAGCCATGAGTATTTGTGGCTTGGTGAAATAGAAAAGCCCCCGGCGGTTGCGCTGGGGGCTTTTTCATTAGTGGATGTGAAAAAAGGGCCGGGAGAACCCGGCCCTTTAGGTCATGGTCTATGTGCAGAAGGGGGCTATGTGCTGCCCATCAGTTTGTTCAGATGGGTCGACAATTGCGCTTCGGTGAAGCCTGCCAGCAGCTCGGTCACGGGAATGCCCGCTTTGCGCAGGATTTCGCGCTTTTCGGCGTCGCGGGCAGGTTCGGACCCTTTGGGAGTTTCGGTGTGGTCCTCGATGGCTGCAACCAATTTGCCTTCGGGGGAAAAGATACCGTAGTCGACGGTTTTGTTCAGATCCCGAGGGCTCAGCTCAGAGGTGTCAGTCAGGATCTTGGACAGGGCGACGTTGCGCTTGACTTCGAAGCCAGCGTCATTGGCGCGGGTGATGCGGCGCAGAATGTGGACAAGCTTGGGGCCTGTGGCTGCGCGCTTGACCGGGCGGGCGGCGCCAGCGGCTTGGGTTTTGACGGCTGGACGGCGCACGACTTTGTTCGGGGTCAGCGGGGCTTTCGCTTTGGCGCTTTCTTTCAGAACAAGTGGTGCTTCGCGAGTGCCCTCGGCCGCTGGGGCAGCAGTGGGAGCTTCGGCTTCGCGTGGGTCTTGTTGTACAGGCTCGGGCGCTTCTTCTACTTCTTCAACCGCTTCGACTGTTTCAACTGCTGGGGCAGCTTCTGCGGCCGCAGCTTCTGTCTTGCGCTGTTCGCGCGCAATGCTTTGCGCTTTTTCTATGCGCAGACGGCGGCGGCGCAGGAACATCAACAGCAGAAAAACAGCTGCAAATGCCGCCGTTTCCGTCGGATTCGCAAGGGCTGCTTCGTACACTTGAATTGCCGCGATCTGGGCTTGGTCGAGATAAGGTTGAATTTGGCTCAGAAACGCGTCCACTGGATCTTCCTTTTGCAGGGTTTACTGACATAGTTCTTGCCGATACTGCGGCGCAGCGTCAACCGTTCCCCTAGCAGAGTGCGGCGAAAAGTGGCGTGTTTCGCGTTGCCTTTGCCGCCCGTTCTGCTATAGGCGGCGCACATTCAGGCCAGAGCCGCCCCCGCCGGGGGTATTTGTTCTTTGTCTGAGGCTGGCCGTTGGCCCGGCAAAGAATTGCAATTCAAGGGCTGAACTGCCCAATTATAGATGAGGACATCACTATGAGCGACATTTCCGATCGCGTTAAGAAAATCGTCGTAGAGCATCTCGGCGTTACTGAAGAAAAAGTCCTGGAAGCATCGTCTTTCATCGACGATCTGGGCGCAGACAGCCTTGACACAGTTGAGCTGGTTATGGCGTTCGAAGAAGAGTTCTCGATCGAGATCCCTGACGATGCAGCAGAAACAATTCAGACTTTCGGCGACGCAGTGAAATTCATCACTGAAGCTTCCTAAGGTTTAGCGCATTTGCGCAGATGAAACGGCGGTCCCAGGTGGGGCCGCCGTTTTTTTGTGCCAGAAGATCGACTAATGGATCTTTCAGGTCTGGAATCGGGATTTTTGGATGCTAATTTTGCGACACAGGCTGGGTTTAGCACAATTTGCGGCGTGGCATGCTCTTGCCCCATAGGGCTTGTGGCGTGTAACTAATGACAGAAGAAAAGCGTAAGCAAATGCGGACAAGATGGGAGCGGGCATGCGTCGAGTAGTTATCACCGGTTTAGGAATGGTTACACCGCTGGCAAGCGGCGTCGAAGAGACATGGGTTCGGATTCTGGACGGTCAATCGGGCGCAGGACCGATCACGCGATTTGACGCGAGCCGTCTGGCAACAACCTATGCCTGCGAAGTTCCCCGCGGTGATGGTACGGACGGGACGTTCAACCCCGACGATTGGATGGAGCCGAAAGAGCAGCGCAAGGTCGATGAGTTTATCCTTTACGGCTATGCGGCGGCTATTCAGGCTGTGCAGGATTCGGGATGGATGCCCACTGAAAAAGAGGATCAGTGCCGCACGGGTGTTATGATCGGGTCCGGAATCGGCGGTTTGTCAGCAATTGCTGACACGGCAATTTTGTTGAAGGAACGCGGCCCCCGCCGGGTTTCGCCCTTCTTTATTCCCAGCGCTTTGATCAATTTGATTAGCGGTCAGGTGAGCATTAAGTTTGGTTTCCGTGGCCCCAACCACGCGGTTGTGACGGCCTGTTCTACCGGGGCCCATGCCATTGGCGATGCGGCGCGGATTATCCAATGGGGTGATGCCGATGTGATGGTTGCCGGCGGCGCAGAAAGCTCGATTTCTGAAATCGGTATTGCTGGGTTTAACGCCTGCAAAGCCCTAAGCACTAAGCGTGGGGACGAGCCTGAAAAAGCAAGCCGTCCTTATGATGCAGATCGCGATGGGTTCGTGATGGGCGAAGGGGCTGGTATCGTTATTTTGGAAGAATACGAACATGCAAAGGCCCGCGGTGCAAAGATTTATGCCGAAGTGCTGGGCTATGGCATGTCCGGCGACGCATACCACATTACGGCCCCGTCCGAGGATGGCGACGGTGCTGAACGGTCCATGCGGGCGGCCTTGTCGCGCGCGGGGTTGGAGCCTGGTGACGTGGACTACATCAACGCTCACGGTACCTCGACCATGGCAGACACGATTGAGCTGGCAGCTGTGGAGAGAATGCTTGGCGACAAGGCCGGAAAGGCGACAATGTCGTCGACCAAATCTGCAACCGGCCACTTGCTGGGCGCTGCGGGCGCGATTGAGGCGATCTTCTCGATCCTGGCGATCCGGGATCAGATTGCGCCACCGACGATCAACCTAGATAACCCTGCTGTGGACACCAAGCTGGACTTGGCGCCGAACAAGGCTGTGAAACGAGAAATCAATGTGGCTCTTTCGAACTCGTTCGGCTTTGGCGGAACGAATGCATCGCTTGTCCTTGGGAAGGTAACTGACTGATGTGGAAGAATTTCGCCTCGAACGCGATGACGTTGGGGATTGTTGTTTTGATCATGGGAATTGGCATGATCAGCTGGGGCCAGAACGAGTTCCGCAAAATCGGGCCCCTAGAACAGACCACTTTTTTTGAGGTGCCCCGTGGGGCCAGCTTGATTAGGGTGTCAAATGATCTGGAAGAGGCGGGCGCGGTCACCAATGCGCGGATCTTTCGGATCGGAGCGCAGTATTCGGGCAAGGCGAATGAACTGAAGTTCAACAATTACGAGCTGCCTGCCGGTGCCTCTATGCAGCAGATTTTGGATATTGTGACCCAAGCTGCCGCGCCGACCTACCGTTACATCGCCCAATATACGATCAGCGAGTTCGGGTCTGAGATGCGGCTACGGGAACGGATCGCGGGCGAAGGTCTGACTGAAGTTGTGTCCTTTAAATATGAAGAGGGCGCGCCGGAGGAATATACCGACCTTGTGGAACGCAATATTCCGGTCGCCTACCGTCTGACCATTGCCGAAGGTGTGACCAGCTGGAACATTGTTGAAGCGTTGAAGCGGGCGGATTTCTTGTCGGGCGATGTGCCGGAAGAAACCCCGGCCGAAGGCTCGCTGGCGCCCGACACCTATGAGGTGACGAAGGGGGCGACTCGGGAAGATGTGATTCGTCGTATGTCTGATGCGCAGGAGTTCATTTTGGCCGAAGCTTGGGCGTTGAAGGATGACGACCTGCCTTATGACACGCCGGAAGAGGCGCTGATCATGGCGTCGATCATCGAAAAGGAAACCAGTGTTGCGGACGAACGTGGACAGGTGGCCAGCGTGTTTGTGAACCGATTGCGCCGGGGTATTCGCCTGCAAACGGACCCGACAGTGATTTATGGCATTACCAATGGTCAGGGTCGTTTGGGTCGTGGTCTGCGTCGGTCAGAGCTTCGTCGTCCAACGCCTTGGAATACCTATGTAATCGATGCTTTGCCGCCGACTCCAATTGCCAATCCGGGTCGTAAGGCGATTGAAGCGGCGCTGAGCCCTGACGAGACACCCTATATCTTCTTTGTGGCTGATGGGACGGGTGGGCACGCCTTTGCGGTGACCTTGGCCGAGCATAATGCGAACGTGGCCAAGTGGCGCCAGATCGAGCGGGATCGCAACTGATCCAAACCCATGGTTCTGCAAAAAAGTTGTGCAACCTAAAGTTTAGTGATTGACAATGCGTACGCCCTGAGGTATACCTTGTGGCAAGCTAGAAGAAGTGGGCAAAAAACGACCGGGTCATTATGGCCTCGGTCGTTTTTTTATGCCTGCTGCTCTCGTGCGGAAAAGCCAAAGGCAGGACTTCCGTATGACAGAAAACCCAGTCCTAAACGACACGCCAGACCGGCACTCGGGACAGACGGTGCAACGCGCCGAGAAGATCTTAGACCACTTGTATGACGCCCTGGACGGGGCCGCAGACGCGCTAGAGGCCAGCAACGAGCTGGACGCGAGCGTGAAAAAGCGCATCGACGAGATGCGTTCTATGCAGGTGTTACTTCTGAAAGAGGGAGACAAACTGAATGACCTCAGCAGAAAACTTAACGGTGCAGCCGGAGGACAGGCGCTGGACCTTGACGGAGCCCGGGCTGAAATTGAGTGCCGGTTGGCTTGCCTGCGCGGCGCCGCAGGAGGTTCAGGAGTTTCTTGATGGGCTAAGCCCCAATGCTTTGGCGGCCTTGCCCTATCTGTGGGAGGTCTGGGCGTTTGAACACCAGATGCCACCAGAAGGGGATTGGCGCAGTTGGGTGATCCTTGGGGGGCGCGGTGCGGGCAAGACCCGCGCTGGTGCAGAGTGGGTCCGGTCGCAGGTCGAGGGCGCTGGCCCTTTGGATCCAGGCCGGGCCCACCGGGTCGCCTTGGTCGGGGAAACCTATGACCAGGCACGCGAGGTGATGGTGTTTGGCGAAAGCGGTCTGCTGGCAATCACACCGCCAGACCGCAAGCCGACCTGGGTCGCGTCGCGTCGTCAGCTGATCTGGCCGAACGGGGCGGTGGCACAAGTTTTTTCGGGCCGCGACGCGCAAGCGATACGGGGCCCGCAGTTCGATGCGGCCTGGGTGGACGAGCTGGCCAAGTGGCCGAATGCCCAGGACGCTTGGGACATGTTGCAATTTGCCCTGAGGCTTGGAGATAATCCCCAGCAGGTGGTGACGACAACGCCCCAACCGATCCCGTTGATTAAATCGCTGATCCAGCAAAGCTCTACCGTGATGACCCATGCGGCGACCGAGGCGAATGCGGCCTATCTGGCGGCCTCGTTTCTGGCGGAGGTGCGCGCGCGGTACGAGGGCACAAGCCTTGGGCGGCAGGAATTGGACGGCGAGTTGTTAGAGGACGTGGGCGGCGCGCTGTGGACGAACGCGGTGCTGGATGCAGGGCGCGTGAAGGCGTTGCCGGAATTTGACAGGGTTGTGGTTGCGGTTGACCCGCCGGTGACCGGGCACAAGAACAGCGATGCCTGCGGGATCGTGGTCGCCGGGGTCTGTTACGGGCCCGAGCGGCGGGACTGGCAGGCCTTTGTGCTAGAGGACGCAACGGTCCAGGGTGTCTCGCCCCGGGCGTGGGCCGAGCAAGTGGTGCGGGTTTACGCGCGTTGGGGTGCTGACCGTGTGGTCGCGGAAGTGAACCAGGGCGGCGATCTGGTTGAGGAGGTCTTGCGCCAAGTGGACGGGGCTTTGCCGGTGACCAAAGTGCGGGCCAACACGGGCAAAAGCGCCCGGGCCGAACCGATTGCAGCCTTGTATGAACAAGGCCGGGTGCATCACACAAAACGGTTCGCAGCATTGGAAGACCAGATGTGTCGCATGACGGTGCAGGGCTTTCAGGGCCAGGGGTCGCCTGACCGGGTGGATGCTTTGGTTTGGGCGCTGCAAGCGGCGATGATCGCGCCGAAATCGAGCCCCAAGCTGCGGGTTCTGTAGGATAACTTAGACATGTCGGTAGAGAAACGGTTCGCGCCGCGTGCGGGCTGTTTTGGGCTGGCCGAACGAAAACTCCTGTCATTCAAAAGGGGGCATCTGCATGGTGTTCAATCTATTTCAGCCGGGTCGCTCTGCGGCGCCGGAGGCAAAGGCGAGCGCCACGGGGCGTGTTGTGTCGATGGGCAGCGTGGGCCGGGTGGCGTGGACGCCTCGGGATGCAGTGAGCCTGGCGCGCAACGGATTCGCGGGCAACCCGGTCGGGTTCCGGTCGGTCAAGATGATCGCTGAGGCGGCTGCGAGCTTGCCGCTGGTGGCCCAAGATGACGGGCAGCGCTATGACACGCATCCGCTGCTGGCCTTGCTGGCACGGCCCAATCAGGCCCAGGGGCAAAGCGATCTGCTAGAGGCGATCTATGCTCAGATCCTGTTGACCGGCAATGGCTATATCGAGGCTGTTGCAGCCGAGGAAGGAACGCCGGCTGAGCTGCATGCGCTGCGGTCGGACCGGATGCAGGTTGTGCCCGGCGCAGACGGTTGGCCAATGGCCTATGATTACGTTGTAGGGGCCAAGAAGCACCGGTTTGACGTGACCGGCCCGCGCCCGGCGATCTGCCATATCAAGAGCTTTCACCCCCATGATGATCACTATGGCCTTAGTCCGTTGCAGGCGGCGGCCAGTGCGATGGATGTCCACAACTCGGCCACGCGGTGGTCCAAGGCGTTGCTGGACAATGCGGCGCGCCCGTCTGGGGCGATTGTCTATAACGGCGATGACGGGGTGATGAGCCAGGACCAGTTCGACCGATTGCAGGTGGAAATGGAAAGCTATCATCAGGGCGCGCGCAATGCGGGGCGTCCGATGTTGCTGGAAGGGGGCTTGGACTGGAAGCCTATGGGGTTCTCGCCCAGCGATATGGAGTTCCAGAAAACCAAAGAAGCCGCGGCGCGAGAGATTGCCCTGGCCTTTGGGGTTCCACCGATGCTGTTGGGTATTCCGGGCGACGCGACCTATGCCAATTACGCCGAAGCCCACCGGGCGTTCTACCGCCTGACCGTGCTGCCTTTGGCGCGCAAAGTGTGCGAGGCGATGGGCAATTGGCTGGCGGGCTTTGACGGATCAAACGTTAAGATCTGGCCCGACCCGGATCAGGTTGCAGCCCTAGCGCCCGAACGTGAAGCGCTGTGGAACCGGGTTGGATCGGCAGAGTTTCTAAGCCGTGCTGAAAAGCGCCGTCTGTTGGGGCTGCCAGCTGATGACGGGGATGCGTCATGAGAGGCGGGCTGCCGCGGGGGGGATCGCGGTTTTTGTATGAGCCCTTTGAGTGCGCCAAGCCTGAATGTGGACCGTCCCAATCCCTGGACGCTTACGAGCGCGTGATGGCCGAACGCTGGATTGGGTTAGAGCGGCGTTTGACCTTGTTCGAGGCGATGATCCAGCGGCTGGAAAAACGTCTGTGGATGACCATCGTCAGCGTCGCAGGCGTGGTGTTGGCAGATGCGGTGCAAACAGTGCTGAGCAGTGCGCCATGAGCGCGGGAAAGGAGATTTCCATGACGATCTATGAAGGCGGGCCCGGGACCGGGTTTGCAAACGAGCTGGAACATAAGTTCTGCCGGTTTGGCGAGGACGTACAGGTGGCCGATGGCACTGTGATCGAGGGCTATGCGTCCTTGTTCGGGGCTAAGGATCAAGGCGGGGATATCGTGCAGGCGGGGGCTTACGGGGCCTCGCTGACCGCGCTGCAAGGGGCCGGGCGTAAGGTCAAGATGCTGTGGCAGCACGACCCGCGTGAGCCGATTGGCGTGTGGGACGAGATCCGCGAAGACGCCAAGGGCCTGTATGTCAAAGGACGTTTGCTGGACAGCGTGGCCAAGGGCCGCGAGGCAGCAGCCTTGATCGAAGCGGGCGCAATTGACGGTTTGTCGATCGGCTACCGCACAGTCAAAGCATCCAAAGATACAAAGGGCCAGCGCCTATTGGCGGAGCTGGAGCTGTGGGAAGTGTCGGTTGTGACCTTCCCCATGCTGCCGCAGGCCCGGCTGGGCGGCAAGGGCGAGAGCCTGGACGACAGCCTGCAAGAGTTGGCGGAGGCGCTGGACGCGGCCCGTCTGACGCTGACGGGTCAGGGCTAATTGGGCCGACCGATCCCGTAACCAACCCTCATCAAGGAGAAGACGATGAGCCACCCCGAGATCACCTCTCGGGCCGGGGAACCTATGCCCCCGGTCGAGCGGAAATCAACAAGCCCAACCCAAAGCGTCGCGCACGCGTTGACGGGTTTTGTGCAGGAATTCAAAGGCCTGCAGTCTGAAATTGAAACGAAACTTCAAAAGCAAGAAGAGCGACTGAACATGCTGGATCGTAAAACAATGACATCTGCCAACCGTCCTGCGCTGTCTGGGGCGATTGCCCATGAGGCGCCGCATCAAAAAGCGTTCGAGGCCTATCTGCGGTCTGGCGACGACGACGCGCTGCGTGGTTTGGCGCTGGAAGAAAAGGCGCTGTCTACAACTGTTGCGGCTGAAGGCGGCTACCTTGTGGACCCTCAGACAAGCGACACGGTCAAGACCGTGATGCACAACATGGCGTCTTTGCGTGGCATCGCCCAGGTGGTGAATGTCGAGGCGACCTCTTACGACGTACTGGTTGACCACACTGAAATCGGCACTGGTTGGGCGTCTGAAACCGCGGCTGTGACTGAAACAAGCACACCCCAGATCGACCGTATCAGCATCCCGCTGCACGAGCTGTCTGCTCTGCCAAAGGCGTCTCAGCGTCTGCTGGACGACAGCGCGTTCGACGTTGAAGCCTGGTTGGCCGACCGTATCGCCAACAAGTTTGCCCGCGCTGAAGCGTCTGCCTTTATCAACGGTGACGGTGTGGACAAGCCCAAGGGTGTTCTGGACCATACATTGGTGGCCGAGGACAGCTGGGCCTGGGGCAATATCGGCTATGTTGTCACCGGTGTAGACGGCGAATTCAACGCCGCTGCCCCTGCGGACGCGCTGGTGGATCTGGTTTATGCTCTGGGTGCACGCTACCGCGCCAATGCGACCTTTGTCATGAACTCTAAAACCGCGGGTGTTGTACGCAAGATCAAGGACGCCGATGGCCGCTTTTTGTGGTCTGACGGTCTGAGCGCAGGCGAGCCTGCACGTCTGCTGGGCTACCCTGTGATGGTGTCCGAGGACATGCCTGACATTGCACCTGCCACTGCGGCGATCCTGTTTGGCGATTTCAACGCGGGCTACACCGTTGCCGAGCGTCCGGACCTGCGCGTGCTGCGTGATCCGTTCTCGGCCAAGCCACATGTGCTGTTCTATGCGACCAAGCGCGTTGGCGGTGATGTTAGCGACTTTGCTGCGATCAAGGCCCTGAACTTCGCGGTTTCCTAACCGTTGAAGGTGCGGTGCGGGTCCATTGGGGCCAGCGCCGTGCGGGGTGCGCGCAGCTGGGGGATCCCTTGCCTGCGCTGTCTAGCTGCTTTCCTCCGTCCGAGCGGGGCAGGCGCGCGCACCCTTATTCCAAGTTAGTTTTCGCGACGGAGCGATTAGGAGTTCAGCGCATGTTGACCGAAATTACCTCAGTGGACGAGGCTGTCCTTCCCGTCGCGCCGCTGCGTGAACATTTGCGGCTGGGGACAGGGTTTTCCGACGATAGTTTGCAAGATGGCTTGTTGATTGCAAGCCTGCGCGCGGCTTTGGCTTTGGTCGAAGCACGCACCGGAAAAGCCGTTTTGTCCCGCCCGTTTCGCGTGATCTTGCAGGGTTGGCGCGATCTGTATTCTCAACGTTTGCCGATCTGTCCGATTGTGTCGGTGGATCAGGTCCGGATCTATGATGTGAACGACGATGTAGAGGTCTTGGCCAACACGGTGTACCGGCTGGTCCAGTCCAAGCACCGCGCCAGCATTGAGGCTTTGGGCGCGTTTCCGACAGTTCCCCAGCATGGCCGGATCGAGATTGATGTGGTCGCAGGTTACGGAGCGGCGTGGAACGCGGTGCCTGCGGGGCTGCGTCAGGCTGTGATCATGGTGGCTGCTGGTCTGTATGAAGGCCGGTCTGCGGTGGGCGGGGATATCCTGACCCCAACTGTGAATGCGCTGCTGGCTGAGTTCCGCGTGGGCCGTCTGACCTTGGGGCGTGCAGGATGAACCGGTCGAAACAACCGGTTCTGAACCGCGCCTTAGAATTGCAGGACCGAGTTGAAACCCCGGATGGGGCGGGCGGTTACGTGACCACGTGGCAAACGATCGGCTCGGTTTGGGCGGATGTTGCGCTGCGTTCGGGACGGGACGTGCGCTTTGGCCAGGCGGTTGTCGCACAGGCCAGCTACCGGATCACTGTGCGCGGCGCGCCTGTGGATGCGCCGTCCCGGCCACGGCCGGATCAGCGTTTCGCCGAAGGCACGCGGCTGTTCAAAATTCTAGCGGTGGCAGAGGCTGATGCCCAAGGGCACTACCTGACATGCTTTGCCGAGGAGGAGGTCCCGACATGAGCTATGGGGTTGCAAATGCGCTGCAAGAGGCTGTTTTTACCGCCCTTTCCGGTGATGTGGCTATCACGGTTCCGATTTATGACGCCTTGCCCGCCGGGGTTCTGCCAGAAACCTATGTGGTTTTGGGCGGTGAGGATGTCACGACGACAGGCGACAGCACCGGGGCGGGCGCGCAGCATGATTTCACGGTTGCTGTGGTGTCCAGCGCGCCTGGCTTTGCCGCGGCCAAATCCGTGGCGGTGGCGATTTCCGACAATCTGCTGGCGGCCAACCTGGTTTTGGCACGGGGCGGCTTGACCGGCATTTGGCTGCGAAAAGCCAATGCGCGGCGGCTGGAGAGTGGCGCGCAGCGTCAGATCGATCTGCGTTTCCGAGCGCTGACGGACGATTTCTAAAACGTATTTCACGATAGGAGGCCGCCATGAGCGTGCAAAAGGGCAAAGATTTGCTGATCAAGCTGGACCTGACAGGTGCGGGCCAATTCGAAACCATCGCGGGGCTGCGGGCCACACGGTTAAGCTTTAACGCAGAATCCGTTGATGTGACCTCGCTTGAATCTGCGGGGGGCTGGCGTGAGCTGTTGGGCGGCGCCGGGGTCAAATCGGCCACGATGTCGGGGTCTGGTGTGTTTCGCGATGCGAACACGGACGAACGGGCCCGTCAGATTTTTTTCGACGGGGATGTGCCGGAATTTCAGGTGATCATCCCGGATTTCGGGATTGTTCAGGGCAAATTTATGATCACCTCGATCGAATATGCGGGCAGCCATAATGGCGAGGCGACCTACGAGATGTCGTTGGCCTCGGCCGGGCAACTGATCTTTAACGCGCTGTAGGGTCGATATGGCAAACCCTTACGCAGGTGAAGTGGCGCTGGTCGTTGATGGCGAGCGCCGGGTGATGAAGCTGACCCTGGGCGCGCTGGCTGAACTGGAAGCGGGGTTGGAGACGACCTCGCTTGTGGAAATGGTGGACCGTTTTGAAACCGGGGCATATGGCGCGAAAGACGTGCTGTTGCTGCTGGTGGCAGGGTTGCGCGGGGGTGGGTGGGACTGCACCGCGACCGATCTGGGTCAGGCCGAAATCGAAGGTGGCCCGGTCGAGGCCGCCCGTGCGGCGGCATCCTTGTTGGCACGGGCCTTTGCGGTGCCATCGCAATGAAGACAATCATGGATTGGCCGGGATTGATGCGGGTGGGCCTGCGGGGGCTGGGGCTGCAACCAGATGTGTTTTGGTCCCTGACCCCGGCAGAGCTGTTGGTGATGCTGGGCGCGGATCAGGGCGCTGACGGGCCTTTGGGGCGGTCCCGGTTGGAAGAGCTGGCGGCGCAGTTCCCAGATACTCAGCCTGATCCGTTCGCCAAACCGTCCCAGAATTCAAACAGTTAGGGAGAGCATCCAATGGCTACCTTGGACAGCCTGGAAGGGCTTGAAGATCGCGTTGGCGGTCTGGAAATCACGTTGAACGAAGCGGCCAATATGACTGCAGCGTTTGACACCGAGCTGGCCCGGATGAAGGACCAGATGCTGTATACCGGGCGCGAGGTGTCATCAATGTCGCGCACTATCGGCACCGGTTTGCGCGGAGCGTTTGACGGGGTGGTGTTTGATGGCCTGAAGCTGTCGGACGCGCTGCGAGGCGTGGCGAAATCTATGGCTGATGCCGCTTACAACACAGCGATACGCCCCGTGCAAAACGCCTTGGGCGGTGCGATTGCCCAAGGGATCAACGGGATTGCGGGGGCGGTTTTGCCCTTTGCCGACGGGGCGGGGTTTGCCCAAGGGCGCGTGATGCCTTTTGCCCGGGGCGGTGTGGTGACCAGCCCAACCTATTTTCCAATGCGCGGGGCAACAGGCTTGATGGGCGAAGCTGGCCCCGAAGCGATCATGCCGCTGACCCGGGGCGCAGATGGGCGCCTAGGGGTGGCGTCTTCGGGCGGAGGAGGACGCGCGGTTTCGGTGGTGATGAATATCTCGACCCCCGATGCCGACAGTTTCCGCCGGTCAAAATCCCAAGTGGCAGCCGAGATGAATCGCGCTTTGGCGCGGGGATCGCGCAACCGCTAGGCCCAATTAGCAGCTGAAAGGAACGGATATGGCTTTTCACGAGGTACGTTTCCCCGCCAATTTGAGCTTTGGCTCGGTCGGGGGGCCAGAACGGCGCACGGATGTTGTGACCCTGGCTAATGGGTTCGAGGAACGGAACTCTCCTTGGGCCCATGCGCGGCGGCGCTATGATGCGGGGGTGGGTCTGCGCAGCTTGGATGATATCGAACAGCTGGTCGCATTTTTCGAGGCGCGGCAGGGGCAGCTGAACGGGTTTCGCTGGAAAGACTGGTCGGATTACAAATCCTGCTCGCCCTCGGCCGAGGTTGGGTTCGAGGATCAGGAAATTGCCCAAGGCGACGGTGAAACCAAGGTGTTCCAGCTGGTCAAACTGTACCAGTCCGGCCCCCAGGGATATGCGCGCCCGATCACTAAGCCTGTTGCCGGCAGTGTGAAGGTCGGCATCGACGATCTGCAATTGGCGGAAGATGTGCATTACACAGTCGACACGGTGACCGGGCTTGTGACTTTGCAGGATGCGCCGGGGATTGGCGTGCCGATCCGGGCGGGGTTTGAATTTGATGTGCCTGTGCGGTTTGACACGGACCGGATCCAAACCTCGGTCGCGTCGTTCCAGGCGGGGGATATGCCTGCGGTTCCAGTGGTCGAGGTGCGGGTATGAGTGCCGAGGCGCTGATCGCGCATCTGAAGACCGGGCACACCACGGTGTGTTCTTGTTGGGCACTGACGCGGACCGACGGGACGGTTCTGGGCTTTACCGATCACGACCGAGAAATCACGTTCGAGGGTATCACGTTTGCCGCCGATGGCGGGATGAGCGCCCAGGCGTTGGATTCGAAAAACGGGCTGGCGGTGGACAATACCGAAGCTTTGGGCGTGCTTAGCCATGTCGGCATTAAAGCCGAGGATATTCGGGCTGGGCGTTATGATGGGGCCGAGATCGTGATCTGGCAGGTCAACTGGGCCAAGATCATCGAGCGCCGGGTGGTGTTCCGAGGCTCGCTTGGGGAAATCACCGAAGGGGCCGGGGCGTTTCAAGCCGAGCTGCGCGGTGTGTCCGAGGCGCTGAGCCAGCCCCAAGGTCGTGTGTTCCAAAAGCCGTGCTCGGCTGTGTTGGGGCAGGCGGGTTGCGGGTTTGATCTGGCGACGCCGGGATACCGGACTGAAGTGACGTTGGTGTCGTCCGAGGACGCGCGGGTTTTACGCTTTGCGCCCTTGGTGGATTTTGATCTGCGTTGGTTTGAACGCGGCAAGGCGGAGGTTCTGACTGGGCAAGCTGCCGGGCTTGTTGCCATCATCAAGAATGACCGGTGGTTGGAAGATGGCCGAGAAATCGAGCTGTGGCAGGGACTGCGTTTGCCATTGGAGGCCGGCGATTTGATCCGGTTAGAGGCTGGTTGTGATAAGCGAGCGGAAACCTGTCGGTTGAAATTCCAGAACCTGCTGAATTATCAAGGCTTTCCCCATGTCCCGGGCGAGGACTGGCTAATGAGCTATCCGGTCAGTGCCGGGGTCAATGACGGGGGATCTTTGATATGATTGGGCCTGTTGTTGTTCAAGCAGCGCGGGGGTGGCTGGGCACGCCCTATGTGCACCAAGCCAGCACCAAAGCCGCCGGGACCGATTGCCTTGGCCTGCTGCGCGGCGTGTGGCGCGAGGTCTACGGGACAGAGCCCGAAGCCGTGCCGCCTTATAGTTCCGATTGGGATGAACCCCAGCGCCAAGAGGTGCTGTGGCAGGCCGCTGCCCGTCATCTGCAGGCCGTGGATCTGGCGGATGCGTGGGTGGGGGACGTGTTGCTGTTTCGAATGCGCGCGCGGGGGATTGCCAAGCATTTGGGGATTCAGTCGGGTGTGGAAACACCGGCGTTTATCCATGCGTATTCTGGTCACGGCGTGATCGAAAACGCTTTGTCTGGGCCATGGGCCAGGCGTGTTGTGGCGCGGTTTCGGTTTCCGGAGTTGCTTTAAAATCGCTTCGTAATTCCCTGATTTTTCACAAATTTTGTATTCGAATGGGCCTTCTGCTGCCCGTAAAGGAGCGCTGACATGGCGACACTGGTATTATCGGCGGTTGGCGCCTCGGTCGGGTCTGCGGTCGGGGGCAGTGTGCTTGGGTTGACCTCGACGGTCATTGGGCGCGCTGTGGGGGCCACGATCGGTCGCGTGATCGACATGAACCAGCAAGTTCTAGGGGCTGGCAGTCAGGCTGTGGAAACCGGGCAGATTGATCGGTTTCGCCTTGCAGGGGCCAGTGAGGGGGCTGCGGTGCCCATGGTCTGGGGGGCCATGCGGGTTGGCAGCCAGGTGATCTGGTCTTCACGGTTTCTGGATACGACTACGACTTCGACCACTGGAGGCACCGGCGGCGGCGGCAAAGGTGGTGGTGGTGGAGCCTCTTCTAACGTCGTGACCACGACCGAGCATAGCTATTCGGTCAGTGTGGCGCTGGCGTTGTGCGAGGGCGAAATTACGCGCGTGGGCCGGGTTTGGGCCGATGGGGTTGAGGTCGGTAAAGAAGAATTCAACATGCGCGTCTATTCAGGTGCAGCGGACCAATTGCCGGACCCGAAAATCGAGGCGGTTGAGGGCGCGGGCACTGTTCCGGCCTACCGAGGACTTGCTTATGTGGTGATTGAAGACCTTCAGTTGGGACGGTTTGGCAACCGGGTGCCTCAGTTTAGCTTCGAAGTGATCCGCCCGGCCCAAGGCGAAGGCGTTCAACCTTTGCAGTCCAAAATTCCAGGGGTCGCGATCATTCCAGGGACCGGGGAATACAGCCTGGCGACGACACCGGTGCATTCTTCCTATGGGGTCGGTCAGAACGCGTCATCCAATGTGAACACGCCTGCGGGCAAAACGGATTTCGCGGTCTCGCTTGAACAACTGTCCGACGAGCTGCCGGGCTGTGGGTCTGGCCTGCTGGTGGTCAGTTGGTTTGGGGATGATCTGCGCTGTAACCAATGCCAGATCAAACCCAAGGTTGAGCAAGCCGATTTTGACGGCGTTGGCATGGCCTGGAACGTTAGCGGACAGACTCGTAGCACTGCGGATCTGGTGCCGAAGGATGCCGATGACCGGTCAATCTATGGCGGGACGCCCACGGACCAATCCGTGATTGAGGCGATTGCTGCGATGCAGGCGGTGGGCAAGGATGTTACGTTCTATCCCTTTGTTTTGATGGATCAAGTTGCGGAGAATGGCCGGGCCGATCCCTATAGCGATAATGTTTCGCAGCCGGTGATGCCATGGCGGGGGCGGATTACATCTTCGAAAGCTTTGGGGCAGGTCGGCTCGCCCGATGGAACCGCTGCGGCTGATGCCGAAGTTGCGGCGTTCTTTGGTACCGCGCAGGCGTCGGATTTCACGGTCGGGGCAGGCTCGGTCATCTATTCAGGACCATCAGAATGGGGATTTCGGCGGTTCATTTTGCACAACGCGGCCCTTTGTGCGGCGGCTGGTGGGGTCGAAGCGTTTGTCATCGGGTCCGAGATGCGCGGGCTGACCCAAATCCGGGGGGCAGGTAATAGCTTTCCTTCTGTGACGGCGCTGCAAGCGCTGGCGGCTGAAGTGCGGGCTTTGCTGCCTTCAGCAAAAATTGGCTATGCAGCCGATTGGTCGGAATATTTTGGCTACCACCCGCAAGACGGATCGGGGGATGTGTTTTTCCATCTGGATGCGCTGTGGGCAGATGGAAATATCGACTTTATCGGCATCGACAATTACATGCCTTTGTCCGATTGGCGCGATGGGTTGGACCATGCGGATGCGGTGGTTGGATCGATCTATAATGCTTTGTATTTGCAAGGAAATGTCGAGGGCGGGGAAGGTTACGATTGGTACTATAATGACCAGGCGGACCGGGATGCTCAGGTGCGCCGTCCAATTGTGGATGGGGCCCATCGCGAGGATTGGATCTACCGCTATAAGGACATTCGCAACTGGTGGCAGAACGCGCATCACAACCGGATAGGCGGGGTCAGGCAGGCAGCGGCCACGGATTGGGTGCCCGAAAGCAAGCCGATCTGGTTCACGGAAATTGGCTGCGCCGCAGTCGACAAAGGCACGAACGAGCCGAACAAGTTTGTGGATGTGCAATCGTCAGAATCCGCCTTGCCAAATTACTCCAATGGCAAGCGGGATGATCTGATCCAAGCGCAATATCTGCACTCGGTTTTGGACTACTGGGGCGACGAGGCACGCAATCCGACCTCGGGCGTTTATGGGGGGCCGATGATTGATGTGTCGCGGACCCATGTTTGGGCCTGGGATGCGCGGCCTTGGCCTGCTTTTCCGAATAATGTGGAGCTGTGGCGCGACGGGGGCAATCACAGCGCGGGACATTGGCTGAATGGTCGGACCTCGGCCCAGGATCTGAGCGCGGTTGTGGCCGAGATTTGTGCCCGCAACGGGGTTTCTGAAATTTCGGTCGAGCAGCTTTATGGAATCGTGAGGGGCTATGCACAGACCGAAGTTAGCTCTGGCCGGTCGGTGTTGCAGCCTTTGATGCTGGCCCATGGGTTGGATGTGGTGGAAAAGAACGGCGTGTTGGATTTTGCAACGCGGCGGGCCAAAGCGCCTTTGGCGCTGGACACAGAAGAGATGGCGGTGGTGTCTGACGTGCCAGGCGATGTGGCCAGGACACGAGCGCCTGCGGCGGAAACGGCGGGCCGGGTTCGGGTGAACTTTGTCGATGCCAGTGCCGATTATGCGACCCGTGCGTCCGAGGCTATTTTCCCCGGCGAGGTGTCGCGTGGGGCGTCGCAAACGGATCTGGCAATGTCATTGCTGCCCTGGGAAGGGCAAGCGATGGCGGAACGCTGGTTGGCCGAAGCCCGAGTGGCGCGGGACACGGCAAAATTTGCGCTGCCGATGTCGATGGCGGATGTGGAACCAGGCACAGTTGTTCAGATTGAAGGCGATGATGCGGTTTACCGTGTGGATCGGATCGAGGATCGTGGGGCGCGGGTTTCTGAGGTCGTTCGGATCGAGACCGGGTTGTTTGAACCCTCGGATGAAGTGGAGGCACCGAGTACCGTCAAAGCCTTTGTGCCGCCGGTGCCTGTGGCACCGTTCTTTATGGATTTACCGTTGTTGACCGGGGACGAGCTGCCTCATGCGCCCCATATTGCGATAGCGGCCCAGCCTTGGCCGGGCAGTGTGGCTGTGTATGGATCGGATGAGGACAGCGATTATACGCTGGATCATCTGGTCGGTGCGCCGTCTATCGTTGGTCAAACAGAAACGGTGCTGCCCCGTGCGGCGCCGGGGCTTTATGACCGGGGCGCACCCTTAAGGGTGCGGTTCAGCGCGTCTGATGGTTTGTCCAGCGTGTCCGAGGCGCAGCTGTTGCGCGGGGCTAATATTGCGGCCATCGGGTCGGGTGATCCGGCCACATGGGAAGTGTTCCAGTTCCAGACCGCCGACCTGGTGTCGCCGGGGGTATACGAGCTGTCGGGGCGCTTGCGTGGCCAAGCGGGGTCCGAACCTGAGATCCCAGATGTTTGGCCAATGGGCAGCTATGTAGTGATCCTGAATGCCTCGGTCGAGCAGATTGGTTTGCCGTCCAGTGGGCGCGGCTTGATCCGGCATTTCCGAACTGGGCCTGCGCTGCGCGGCTATGATGACAGTTCCTATACATATGCGGCGTACGCGTTCGAGGGGCGGGGCTTGCGGCCTTTGTCGCCTGCGCATCTGCGCGGGGTCAAAGATGCGGCAGGGGATCTGTACTTGTCCTGGCAGCGCCGCACCCGGATTGAAGGTGACAGTTGGGATCTGACCGATGTGCCCCTGGGCGAGACGAGCGAGGCTTATTTGGTGCGCGTGCAGGATGACCAAGGTGCTGTGCTGCGGGAGGTGACCCTAAGCACCCCAAGTTGGATTTACCCGGCGGGGTTGCGGGCCGTGGATGGTGTTTCGGGTGCCTACGCGATCAGCGTAGCGCAGGTTTCGGACCGGTTTGGGCCGGGCTCTTTTAAAAGGATTGATCTAAATGACTGAGACAGCAAATCTGTTGCTTCCGCTGGTGCAAGCGGCCCAAGCGCAAAAGCATGTGACGGTGAACGAGGCGTTGGCCAAATTGGACGGGATGGCGCAATTGGTCATTCAATCTGACACGGAGTTCACACCGCCTGTTGGGGTTGCTGACGGTTTGGTCTGGGCCGTCGCGAGCGGGGCCGTGAACGAATGGAGCGGCCATGAGGGCGAGTTGGCCTTGTCGTCGAACGGGGGCTGGGTTTTTGTGACGCCGTCCTTGGGGTGGCGGGCC
>SPJP01000129.1 GCA_006844665.1 Paracoccaceae bacterium | reverse complement strand
GGTCCGCACCCTGCTCCGCCAAGTCCTTGTGGATATCTCGCTATATACCATTTCTTTACCTTGTTGTTTTGATGTAATCAGACACAAACTGTAGACATACAAAAAAGGGGGCCCCAATGGCGGGATCTGTGAACAAGGTCATTCTGGTGGGCAATCTCGGACGCGACCCAGAGGTACGTTCATTCCAAAATGGCGGCAAAGTGTGTAACTTGCGCATTGCGACGTCCGAGACTTGGAAGGATCGCACAACTGGCGAGCGGAAAGAGCGGACCGAATGGCATTCGGTTGCGATTTTCTCTGAACCCCTCGCCCGCGTTGCCGAGCAGTATTTGCGAAAAGGCTCTAAGGTCTACATCGAAGGCCAGTTAGAGACTCGGAAATGGCAGGATCAGTCTGGCGCGGATCGCTATTCGACAGAAGTTGTCTTGCGCCCTTATAGCAGCACATTGACCATGTTGGATGGCCGCAACGACAATATGGGCGGCGGCTCCGGTGGCGGCGGGGGTGGCTATATCAACGAACCCGCTGGCGGTGGCGGCGGATTTGACAGCGGCTCTGGCGGCAACGGGTTTTCCGGTGGTGGCAGCGGTGGCGGTCGTTCTGATCTAGATGACGAAATTCCATTCTAAATCAACGAGCTGCGAGCGCTTCTTGCAAAACGGACAAGACGGCCTCTGACGGAACGTCGGAGGCCACAAACGCCTGACCTATCCCTTTGGCTAAAATAAACCGCAACTGACCATCGACGACCTTTTTGTCTTGGCCCATGATTGCCAGTAGGGTTTCCGCATCGGGCAAATCGCCCGGAATATCGGCCAGATCCGTTTTCATCCCCATCGCCTTCAAATGCGCGCGCACTCGGGACGGGTCTTCTTGGCTGCACAGCCCCAATTTTTGCGACAGCTGGAACGCCAAAGCACAGCCAATAGCAACCCCTTCACCGTGAAGCAGGCGTTCCGAATATCCGGTAACGTTTTCAAGCGCATGGCAAAATGTATGGCCCAGGTTCAACAGGGCACGGTCGCCCTGCTCTGTTTCATCACGCAACACAATCTCTGCCTTCATCTCGACACTGCGGCGAACAGTGTGCAGGCGCGCGGCAAGATCCCCAGACGCAACATCCGCCCCGTTTTGTTCCAACCAGTCGAAGAATTTCGCGTCCCCAAGCAGACCGTATTTAACGACTTCGCCATACCCCGCTAAAAAGTCTCGCTTCGGCAAAGTGTTCAGAACATCACTATCGGCCAAGACCAGTTTGGGTTGATGAAAGGCCCCGATCAGGTTTTTGCCTTGCGGCGCATTGATCCCAGTTTTGCCCCCAACCGAGCTGTCGACCTGGGCAAGCAGGCTGGTCGGAATCTGGATAAAGTTGACCCCACGTCGCAGAACGGCCGCTGCAAAGCCAGCCAAATCCCCAATCACGCCGCCGCCAAAAGCAATGATCACATCGTTGCGTTCGACCTTTTGTTCCAAAAGCCATTCAACTGTGCGGGTAAATTCAGGCCAGTATTTTGTGCTCTCACCTGGTGGCAAGGCAAGGCTTGCACTTGAGATACCAGCATTATCTAGACCTTTTTGTAGTGTGTCTAAATGTAAATTTGCGACGGTTTGATCGGTTACAATCCACGTTTTTGGGCGCCGTAGGAACGGCGCGATTTCAGCGCCAGCGGTCGACAAAAGCCCAGGCCCAAGGCGAATATTGTAGGCACGATCAGGCAGGTTAACGGGAACTGTATCTATGTTTGACATCATAGTTTCATTCATTTTCTATTTAATAACATTGCTTTGTGCGACTAGCGTATCTTGTACACGGTGTGCCATATCCGCAATGGATACTCGACCATCCGTTTGAACCGAAACCTCGGCCTGGGCGTAGCTGGGCTGACGGGTCTTCAATAAATCTGCCAATGTTTGCTTTGGATTTTCCGTCATCAAAAGAGGCCGTGTGGTCTTGTGACGAACCCTTGTCCAAAGAATTTCCAAAGACGCGTCCAACCAAACAGAGATGCCGTGGGTTTTGATCAAGTCTCGATTATGCTGAGATAGAAAAGCGCCCCCTCCTGTGGACAAAACGCAAGGATCCCCCTTTAGCAGTCGCTCTAGGATCAACGTTTCTTTGGCTCTAAAAAACGCCTCGCCATATTGGGTAAAAATCTCGGCTATTGGAGCGTTGGCGGCTCTTTCAATCTCGGAATCAGAATCAACGAACAAAACATTCAGCTGGCGCGCCAATTCAGTTCCTACAGCGGTCTTGCCACAGCCCATCATGCCCACAAGGACAATTGTCTTCCGCAACCGAGGCGCATCGGCGCTCAATGTGTTCTTATGATCGGCCAAGCCTTGCCGCTCCTCTCAATTTCCGCGTTCATCCCTTGCATGAGCGGCGCGAAGCGACAATACCTATGGCGTATAAGATGGCCCAGATCAGGGCTGCATTCCGGGGCAATGGCAGTTTCTGCCCTCAAGAACAGGGATCAGTATGAGGTTTTTGATTAAAACGGTGATACTTGGGTCGTTGGTTGGCGGGGTATTTCTTGTCGGCTACGCCTTGCTGGCCGATTTAACACCAAATCAAACTGAAATCGTCGTGCCGGTAGAGCTTGATGTGGACTAGGGTCTGCTTGCTTGCCCTTTTTGCGGCCCCAGTGGCCGCGCAAACGCCTTTGTCTGCGATAGATTGGTTGTCAGACACGGTCGTTGAGCCTTCAATTCCAGATGGCCCGGCCACTGCTGGATCCGTTCAAACTGAAACGATTGAAGTTGCTCCGCTGGAAACATTGGCAATCGACGGCGTCGGGCTTTTGCCGACCTCGCTGTCGGGAATACCCAAGTCATTTTGGGGCAAAACCCCATCGAATGACCTGGTGACCTTGATCGAGTCGCAATCCATTTCTCTGCCTCGACCTGCACGGGCCCTTTTGCATAAGATAGTGCTGGCGGAACTTGATCCCCCAATCGATTCCAACCCCGATCATTTGCTGTTTCTGGCCCGCGTCGACCTGTTGCTGCGCTATGGCGCGCTGGAAGAATCCCAAGGTTTGCTGGAGCGTGCAGGCCCCACGAAAGCGAGTATTTTCAGACGTTGGTTTGATGTCAGCTTGCTGACCGGTAGCGAAGACCGGGCCTGCGCGACCATGCGGGCAGCGCCTGATATTGCGCCAACCTTTTCGGCACGCATTTTCTGTTTGGCCCGTGGAAACGATTGGGCGGCCGCGGCGCTAAGCTTGGAAACGGCCCGCGCCTTAAACTATGTCAGCCCGGAAGAGGCCGACCTAATGGCACGGTTTTTGGACCCCGAGTTATTTGAAGGGCAACCCATTGGAAAATTGCCTAACCCATTGACACCCTTATCATACCGTATGCTGCAGGCCTTGGGCGAGGCCCCTTCTACTGGATCTTTGCCCCTTGCCTTTGCCCATGCGAAACTGGGCCCAGAAGCCGGTTGGAAACCCCGGATCGAGGCTGCCGAGCGTCTGGCACGACGGGGCGGGATTTCGACCAGTCAGCTATTTTCGATTTATACAGAACGCCGCGCTGCCGCCTCTGGCGGGGTCTGGAACAGGGTTGAAGCCGTGCAAGATTTCGATGTGGCCCTCCTTGCCGGAGACATTGAAGGAATCGAACGCTCGTTAATGGATGTGATGCGAAGCTTGGGCCGATTGGATCTGATACCGGAATTTGCTCACTACTACGGCGAACGCCTCTCGGCATTTGATTTGCCAGATCAGGCTGAAACTTTGGCTGAACAGATCATAGCGCTTAGCCCCTATGCCGAAGCAGCAGCCATGGCAGGGCGCATAACAAACCCGGTATTGGTCGATTTTGCACGGGGTCAGTCCACAGTTTCCAAGACAGGAAATGATCGGTTGGACGCTTTGCTTTCGGCCTTCGAACCAACCCAATCGACGCCCCTGCCCCATCGATTGGAAACGCTTTTGTCCGATCGCCGCCTTGGCGAAGCGGCGTTGCAGGCCTTGTTGTTAATCGAGAGCCCGACGCCAGATGCAAACGATCTGGAAATCGCGATACGAACGCTCCGCCGGATCGGATTTGAAAGTGATGCACGCAGAATTGCGCTGTTTTTCGCTGTCCATGAGCTGCAGGAGTAGACATGAACCAAGGGCGCGAAATTTCGGCGTTTCTAGAGGCTCACGCGGCGGAGCAGAACGCATCCGAAAACACGCTTTTGGGATATGGCCGAGATCTTTTGGACTTTGATTCCTGGTTGCAGGACCAAGGCCGCAGCCTTCAGACAGCGTCCCGTGCAACTATTGAAAGTTATCTAATTTCCCTGTCAGATCAAGGGCTTTCCAAGTCCACAAGGGCCAGGCGCTTGTCTGCGATCCGGACGTTTTATCGCTTTGCCTATGATGAAGGGTGGCGGGGTGATGACCCAGCGATCATGATCAAGGGGCCGGGCCGCGCGAAACACTTGCCCAAGACCCTATCTGAAGAAGAAGTCGATAGACTTCTTTTGGCTGCCCAAAGCTCGGGGCGTTCCCCGGCTGATTCCACGCGCAATATGTGCATGGTCGAGCTGTTATACGCGACGGGCATGCGGGTAACGGAACTGGTTTCACTGCCAATTAGTGCAGCACGCGGCAACCCGGAAATGTTGTTGGTTCGGGGCAAAGGCGGCAAAGAACGTATGGTGCCATTGTCTGCGCAAGGGCGCGAGGCGTTGGCGAATTGGTTGGAAACACGGGATAATATGGACGAAGCGGCCCGCAAAAAAGGGATACCGCCTTCCAAGTTTCTGTTTCCATCCCGGGGCAAGCTTGGCCATATGACCCGCCACCGGTTCTACGGCTTGATCAAGGAAATCTCTGTTCTGGCAGGTATCGACCCTGATAAGGTTACGCCACATCGATTGCGCCATGCCTTTGCGACCCATTTGCTGGCCGGTGGCGCTGATCTGATCTCGATCCAGACGATGCTTGGCCATGCAGACGTGTCAACCACGGAAATCTATACCCATGTTCTGGAAGAGCGTTTGCGCCAGCTGGTGCTAAACCATCATCCGCTGGCCAAAGAACTAGACTGAATGTCGCTTTGAACATGGCTTGTCTGGCGGTCTTGGCGACCCCATAACAAGTTATGCAACAACTCGGGCGTTTGGCATGGATTATTCTGCTTTAGACACGGCTTTCTGGATCACCACGGGTGTGATCCTTTGCCTTTTGGTGTTTTCTGGGTTCTTTTCGGGCTCTGAAACCGCTTTGACAGCGGCATCCAGGGGCAAGTTAAAATCCAATGCGGACAAGGGGTCTAAGGGCGCTCAAAGGGCTTTGGATCTGAAAGAGGACAACGAACGCCTGATCGGCGGCATTCTTTTGGGCAACAACCTGGCGAATATTCTTGCGACCTCGCTGGCGACCGCCTTGTTTACTCGGGTTTTCGGCGAATCCGGCGTCGCGCTGGCCACTTTGGTCATGACCGCCCTTGTCTTGGTGTTTTCTGAAGTTCTGCCAAAAACATACGCCATCAATGCGCCCGAGGCATCAGCCTCCCGCGCCGCTCCGCTTGTGTCGATTATCGTGACCGCTCTTTCGCCCGCCGTGGCCTTTGTGCGCTTGATTGTCCGCGCCGTGCTGCGGCCCTTTGGTGTGCGCATCGACGCTGGCGCAAACATGCTTTCGGTTCGCGAAGAAATCATGGGCGCGCTGACGATTGGCCATTCAGAAGGGTTTGTGGAAAAAGAAGATCGCGACCGTTTACTGGGCGCTCTAGATCTGGGCGACAGGACAGTGGAAGAAATTATGCTTCACCGTTCGAAAATCGAGATGATTGATGTCGATGACACGCCCGAAAAGATTTTGTCCCAATGTCTGGAAAGCCGTCACACGCGTTTGCCGATTTTCAGCGCCGACAGAGAAAACATTGTCGGCGTGATCCATGCCAAGAACCTGCTGCGCGCCATGGACAAGCTAATGCGCGGCCCCGATGCCAGCCCAGCAGCCCTGTCGGTATTCAAGGTTACAGACGTGTCTACCCCGCCTTATTTCGTGCCCGAAACCACGACCCTAGACGACCAGATGCGCCAATTCTTAAAGCGTCACACCCATTTCGCGCTGGTGGTTGACGAATACGGCGCCTTACAGGGGTTGATCACTCTGGAAGACATCCTGGAAGAAATTGTAGGCGAAATCACGGACGAGTTTGACCCAACAGTGGCGGAACACACATTGCGCGTGTCTGAAGATGGCAGCTATCTGATTGACGGCAGCATGACCATCCGCGACCTGAACCGCGGCACGGAATGGAATTTGCCCGACGACGAAGCCCATACCGTGGCCGGTTTAGTGATCCATGAAGCCCAATCCATCCCAACCCAAGGCCAAGTCTTCAGCTTTCACGGTTTTCGGTTCGAAGTCGTTTCCCGCAAGGATAATCGTTTGGTAAGATTGAAGGTCCGAGAGATCGCCTAACCTAAATATAACTACAATTTAGCGTCCTTTGAACAGACTGCCCAAGATCCCACGCACAAGGCGTCTGCCTGTGGTGCCCGACAGCTCTTTCACCACCATTTTCGTCATGGTCGTGCCAAAATTCTGTTCCTTCGCGCTGCGCCGGGATGTCGAGCGTGTGACGCGGGTTCCCGAATAGCGCCGCCCGGCTTTGTAGTCCCGTTCCATCGGGGGGGCGGTTTCTTCTTCTTGTTCGGCGGCTTCGGCCTCAGCGGCGGCTTTGTCTGCGCGGGCTTTCAGCTTTTCAAAGGCAGAATCGCGATCTAGGCGCGTTTCGTATTTCCCGCGAACTGGGCTTTGGGCGACGGCTTCCGCACGCTGCATCGGGGTGATCGGACCAAGCTGCGAACATGGTGGGCGAATAAGCGTTTGCTGGGCCATGCCAGGTGCGCCCTTTCGTTCCAGAAAGCTGGTCACAGCTTCGCCGGTCCCGACCTCGCGAATCGCGGTCTCGATATCCAGATCGGGGTTGTCGCGATAGGTTTGGGCGGCCATTTTCAACGCTTTACGATCCCGCGCGGTATAGGCGCGCAAGGCATGCTGCACCCGGTTGCCCAACTGACCAAGGATATCCTCAGGCACATCGTCAGGATTCTGCGTGATAAAGTATACACCGACGCCCTTGGACCGGATCAAACGCGCCACCTGTTCGACCTTGTCAACAAGGGCTTTGGGCGCATCGTCAAACAGCAAATGCGCCTCGTCAAAGAAGAAAACCAATTTGGGTTTGTCTGGATCACCGACCTCTGGCAAGGTTTCGAACAGCTCGCTGAGCAGCCACAACAGGAAGGTCGCATACAGACGCGGCGCGCCCATCAATTTGTCGGCCGCTAAGATATTGATATGGCCACGACCTTCGGAATCGGTGCTCATCAGATCTTCCAGATCCAAAGCAGGTTCGCCAAATAGCTCGGCCCCACCTTGGTTTTCCAGCACCATTAAACGCCTTTGGATCGCCCCGATCGAAGCCACCGACACGTTTCCATATCGCAGCGACAAGCTGGCCCGTTCTTCACCCACCCAGACCAATATCGCCTGTAAGTCCTTGAGATCATAGAGCGCGAGCCCCTGTTCATCTGCCACACGAAACGCGATGTTCAGAATTCCTTCCTGGGCCTCGGTCAGTTCCAACAACCGAGAAATCAGCAATGGGCCCATTTCCGCCACAGTGGTGCGGACAGGATGGCCAGATTTGCCGAACAGATCCCAAAACGTGACAGGAAAGCTTTTGTACATATAGCTGTCTGCGATGCCGATCTTTGCGGCGCGGGACATGAAAGGTTCGTGCAGTTTGTGCCCCGCATCCCCGGCCCGTGCCAAGCCTGACAGATCGCCTTTGACGTCAGACAAGAACACCGGCACCCCCATGTCGGAAAACCCTTCCGCCAAAATCTGCAGGGTCACGGTTTTGCCCGTGCCAGTTGCGCCCGCGATCAGACCGTGACGGTTGGCGTAACCCAGCTGAAGATACTGAGGCTCGGCATAGTCGGTACCGCCTCCGCCAACGAAAATTCGATCTTCCAGATGCATAATAGGGGGCTCCTTGGGGTGAAACGCATGGAATTGTTGCGCCCGACAATACAATCTTAACCAATCTGTGCCAGTTTATTCCTGTCAGATCTTATTGATCTTTAATTAAGTTCTGACTTCCTCCCTGTCAGACTGACCGTGCCTTCGGGCACGGTATTTTTTTGCCATTTCCTTAAAAAAAATCATGTTGACCGACGTGGCGTAGCACCGTAGCGTGCATCCCATAACAAGTTGGCCAGTCCGACAGGGTAAAAAAATGTGAAAAGGGTCCTATTCAAAGGGCCCTTTTTTCTTGGGTTATGGGCAATCTGACCCTTCAAAAAATTGCCGATTGAGACGACCAAAACAAAAATCGCGCTGACAGGGCAAAGCCCACGTGGTAGCCAGTGCCCAACAACATTTTCTGACAACAGGACTGCCACATGACCCTTCGTGCCCGTATTCTTGCTTCAATGGTTGGCGCCGCTTTGATGCTTTCACTCACCAGTTCCGCATCGGCGCAGACTGCTACACTCGGGGGCCGTGACGATGTTAAAATCGGCGCGCCCTATTTGAAAGAGGTCTTCACAGATTGGGAACTCCGCTGCGTCAAGCAGGAAGACGGGCTGTTAGAGCCATGCCAAATGTATCAGCTTTTGATGAACGAGGCTGGAAGCCCAGTCGCGGAGTTCACCTTTATCGCGCTGCCCCCAGGCGGGACCGCGATCGCTGGTGCAACGGTCGTGTCACCGCTGGAAACACTGCTGACACAAGATTTGCTGATCAGAATCGACGAAGGCGATCCAAAGCGTTTCCCGTTTGATTTTTGCACAGTTGACGGCTGCTACGCGCAGCTTGGGTTTACCGAAGCCGAGATCGCACGTTTTAAAACGGGCGGTGTTGCGAAAGTGCGCATTGTGGCGGTCGGTGCCCCCCAAACGCCCGTCGTTTTGGACGCTTCCCTAAAAGGTTTTACCGCAGCGTTTGATTGGTTGTTGGACCGGGTTCAAGCTGTCGCAAACCAATAAGCTTTAGGGGGCTTTTCGCAGAGCAATCACTGCGTTTAGCCCCCCAAACGCGAAGGCGTTTGACAGGGTTACCGAAACATCTGCCTTCCGGGCTTCATTCGGTACGACATCCAAGGCACATTCGGGATCAGGCTCTTGATACCCGATTGTAGGGGCAACGACCCCGTCCCGTAGCGCCATAATGCAGGCCAACAGCTCTACCGCGCCGGTTCCGCCAATCAGGTGGCCGTGCATGGACTTGGTAGAGGATATCATCACCTTATCAGCGTGATGTCCCAGCGCGTCAGCAACCGCAGCGCATTCCGTTTTGTCATTTGCGGCTGTGCCGGTTCCGTGGGCGTTGATGTAGCCCACGTCTTCGGGGTTGATCTTGGCGTCAGTCATCGCCCCAGCAATAGCCCGCGCAGCCCCTTGTTTTGAGGGCATAACAATGTCGGATGCGTCCGAGGTCATAGAAAAACCAATCACCTCGGCCAGAATCTCGGCACCGCGGGCTTTTGCATGCTCGTATTCTTCAAACACGAATACACCTGCGCCTTCGCCCTGAACCATGCCGTTGCGGTTTGCGCTGAAAGGGCGACAAGCGTCTTTTGACATAACCCGAAGGCCTTCCCACGCTTTAACACCGCCAAAGCACAGCATCGATTCTGAACCGCCCGTCAACATGACCTTGGCCATCCCGGCACGGATGAACTGAAAGGCCTGGCCCATAGCGTGATTTGAAGACGCACAAGCTGTCGCGACAGTAAAGCTGGGGCCCTTTAGATTATGGGCCATTGATACATGGCTTGCCGCAGCATTGTTCATCAATTTGGGCACAACGAAGGGATGGACCCGGTTTTTGCCCTCTTCATAAACAGTGCGGTAGTTTTCGTCCCATGTCCGAACACCACCCCCGGCGGTCCCCAGGATAACACCGGAATTAGCCGATAGATCACCCGAAAAGACCAAGCCCGACTGGGCAACCGCTTCGTTCGCGGCAATCTGGGTGAATTGGGTGAACCGGTCGAACAGGGCAATCTGCTGGCGATTGAACTGGGCTTCGGGATCATAGTCTTTGACTTGCCCACCGATCTTGATCTGCAGCCGGTCGACATCGCGAAATTCCAGATTGCTGATCCCGCAACGGGCATTGGCGAAGGCGTCCAGAGTGTCCGCAACATTGGTGCCGAGCGCGTTAATCGTGCCCTGCCCTGTAATCACTACTCGGTTCATAATGTTCAGCTTTTTTGCGCAGCCACGAGTGTTTCCACCGCGTTTACGATTGCAGAAACGCTCGAGATGTCAAAATCGCTCTCGCTCGGGTCGTTTGCATTGAAAGGTACCTGAATATCAAAGGCTTCCTCTATCGCGAAAATGGATTCGACCAATCCCATGGAGTCGATTCCGACATCCTCCAGAGTTCCATCCAGTTTCACATCCTCGACCTCGAGCAATGCCTGCTCGGCGATGATTGCGATCACGCGATCCTGTACACTTGACGTCATGATGACCCCCTACAAGTTGTAAGCGATCACTTAGTCGGTCTGTTTCAATTTTGAAACCATTTTTTCCAGAGCTTCGACACGTGCGACAAGGCGCGGCAGGCGTCGCAAAGCTTTGTAGCTGGCGACCTGACTTTCCATTTTCATCGCCGGGCTGCCCATCAAAACCCGGCCCTTTGGCGCATTGGTGAAAATCTTTGTGGCCCCGCCGCCAACTACATCATCGCCGACAGTGATATTATCGCTGACGCCGCATTGTCCGCCAAGAACCACGCGGTTGCCGATCTTGGCTGAACCCGCGATTCCGACCTGTCCGCATAGCAAAGTGTCTTCGCCCACTTGGACGTTGTGCCCAATATGAACGAGGTTATCCAGTTTTGTGCCTCGGCCGATCGAGGTGTTGATGATTGTGCCCCTGTCGATAGCACAATTGGCCCCGATTTCCACATCGTCGCCAATCACAACGCTTCCCAAACTATGAATGCGTGTCCAAGATTGGTTTTGAACGTCGCCCCGGTCGCCTAAGGTTTCCCGCACCTGTTCGACAGCGGATTTTTCAGGCGTTACAAAAGAAAACCCATCACACCCGATTACAGCACCTGCATGGATGATCGCACGGTCGCCGATTACGACCCGCGCGCCGATCCGTGCGCCTGCGCCGATCAAGGTATCCGCCCCAATGAGAGCACCTTCTGCAATGCTGGTATGAGGCAAGATTTTGGCGTTCGGCCCTAGTTTTGCGCCCCGACCAATCACAACAAATGGTGCAATCGCAGCGCCTTCGCCGATTTCAGCGCTTGGATCAATCACTGCCATGGGATGAATACCCTGTGCAACCTCGGGGCCTGGATCGAAAACTTTGGACAAGCCCGCCATGGCCAATCGGGGGCGTTCCACAAAAATCGCGGCCTCTAACCCGTAAGATTGCCAATCCGCCCCTTCCCACATCAGCGCGGCCTTTGCCCGCCCTTGGGGCAAACCGACCGCATATTTTTCCGACATGGCCAAAGCCAAGGCGGTTTGGCCCGCGCTTTGCGGTTCTGACGCGTGAGTGATTGGCAAATCCGGATTGCCGGCAAAACCGGCCCCCAGAGATGCAGCGATGGCGGCAATCGAATGTTCAGTCATAAGGCCTTTGTCACAGAAAAAAGCGGCGACCGGAAGTCTCCGATCGCCGCAAAACAATAAAGTCTTATGTCAGCTGTTTCAGCTTTGCACTGCCCGAACAGATACGCCCAGACGCTCTAACGCGGACCAAAGCCGACCGTCGCGCCCGTATACATCTGGGCGGTACTGAACATTGCCCTGCGCGGGCACATAGGCCGTTTTATAGGTGATATGGACCGGAATATCTTCGACCAAATCCACATGAGTTTCCTGTCCTGTGTTCAAGATCGAATGGAAGAACGCCTTTGGATCCGCTTCCTGACGTGCCAATAAAGCATAGCCAAATTCGAAAGGACGCGCCAAGCGGATGCAGCCGGATGAATGGGTGCGCACTTCGGTATTGAACAGGTTTTTTGCAGGTGAATCATGTAGATAGATGTTCCACTGGTTCGGGAACATATACTTTACCAATCCCAGCGCATTCCGGTTGGACGGGGGCTGGCGCATATCAAATGGAAAATTCCGCTCGTTATACGCGTTAAAGTTAATGGAAGAACGGCTTACCCTGCGCCCTGCCCCGTCATAGAGCTCCAAATAAGAGTTCGCATTTGGATTGCGCTGCATGTTTGGCAGATATTCTTTGGTCGCGATCGAGCGTGGCACGTGCCAGGTCGGGTTGATGACCATATGCTCCATCACATCCGAAAACTCTGGCGTTTGTTTGTCGACCCTTGACCGACCGACGACAGAAACGGTGTCGAACGTAACTTTGCCGTCATCGATAATCTGAGCATGGAAATCGACAATATTCACCATGATGTGGCGCTGGCCCAAACCTTCTTCAAAGTTGATCCAGCGTTCCCGCTCCATCCCT
>SPJP01000128.1 GCA_006844665.1 Paracoccaceae bacterium | reverse complement strand
ACCCCAACAGCACGTCTTGCAGATTTAAGTCGTTCACCCGGGCCTCGCTAAAATCCGCGCCGATCATTTTGCATCCCCTTAGCATGACAGACGATAGGGTCGCGCCGCGCAGCACCGAATTGCTGAAATCTCCGGAAATTACTTGGGCCTCGGTCAGGGTAGCGCCGATAAAGCTGGAACCAGAAGCCCGGCACCCAGTGAACATCGTGTTGTCCAATATCGCTCCATTGAGTGAGGCACGCGATAGGTTGCACGTGTCGAACTGCCATTCCGTCAGGTCGGTTTGGGACAGGTCCAGATCTTGCAGATCGCAGTTGCGCAACAGGGCCGGGCGCTCGGCTTTGCAAAGCGCGTGGATCTGGCTGGCCGAGACTTTGCAATCCTGCAAGTCTGGGGGAATGGCATTTTCCACGACGATGTCCTTTGTGGTCGGGGCCTGGAACTTGGGCGCAAGCGCTCAGGTCTCAATAGCCACACTTGGCTTGCGTCGTCTATGGTGGGACTGAAACGTGAAAGGAACAGGCCGTGTCGCGACTAAGGATCACCAACCGCCAAGCGCGCCATCTATGGCTACATTCCCAGGGTTTGGGCGACACACCGACAGGCAAATTGGACGTGCTAGGTCAGATCGAACGTTTGGGCTTTGTGCAGCTCGACTCGATACAAGTGGTGTCGCGGGCCCATCACCACATCCTATGGAGCCGCAATCAAAACTACCGTGAACCCATGTTGGACAAGGTACTGGCAAAGGACAGGGGCGTGTTCGAGCATTTTACCCATGATGCCTCGGTCCTGCCCATGCAGTTCTTGCCGATGTGGCAACGCCAATTTCAGCGTAAACGTCAGCAGATGGAAAACTACAATTGGGTTCGGGGACTGCCCGATGCCGTCGAACGACAGAAGATCAAAGACAGGATCGGGGCCGAAGGCGCGCTGTCGACCAAAGCGTTCGACACAAAAATCGAAGGTCCCAAGGAAATGTGGTCGCGCCCGCCCCACAAACTGGCTTTGGATTTTATGTGGTACGCAGGCGAATTGGCCACCTGCCACAGGGTCAATTTTACCAAGTTCTACGATCTGGCCGAACGCGTCTTTCCCAGCCATTTGCAGCAGGTAGAAATGCCTGATCAGGACCAAGTTGATTGGTTGTGCCATGGGGCGCTCGATAGGATGAGCTTTGGGTCATTGGGGGATATCCAGCGGTTTTGGGACGCGGTTTCCCGATCCGAAGTGCAAGACTGGGCCAAGAACACAGCCACTTTGCACGAGGTTGAAATTGAAACCTTTGATGGGGCTTGGGTTTTGGCGTTGGCCCCGAAAGACATCGGTTCCCGAATCGAAAAGTTGACGCCGCCGACGTCGCGTCTGCGAATCCTAAACCCGTTTGACCCGGTTATCCGCGACAGGGACCGCCTTAAGCGATTGTTTGGCTTTGAATATAGGGTCGAAATGTTCGTGCCAGCAGCCAAGCGTATCTGGGGCTACTACGTCTACCCAATCCTGGAAGGCGATCGGTTTGTCGGCCGAATAGAACTAAAGGCGGACCGCCGCGCATCCGAGCTTAGGGTATTGAAGCTATGGCCAGAATCCAAAACACGCTGGTCTGCAGCGCGCGATGAGAAACTGCAATCCGAACTTCACCGCATGGCGCGCTTCATCGGTGTCACTCAGGTTGTCTGGCAGTGCTGATCAAGTAATCAAACAGTTGCCAAAATTGTAGCCGAATGCTCCTTTTCGCGACACTGCTCTGAAATTGAGCGTCGACAACGTGTTTCCACGTTGCTACCAAACTGGGAAACCGTGTTCTGATCGCGGAATAATGCGCGGGCAAGTGTTCGTCTTGCGTTTAGAAATTGAGTACTCGTTTTCTGGGAGACTAACTATATGACGACCCAAGAGGTTGTTCTAAGTGTGTCGGGCCTTGCCAAAAATTTTGGCGGCCTTCACGCGGTGAGAGGCGTGGACTTCTCGGTTGAAAAAGGCTCAATCGTTGGTTTGATCGGCCCAAACGGGGCAGGGAAAACGACCACATTCAACATGATCGCTGGCGAGCTGCCGCCGACAACAGGCAAGATTACCCTGTTGGGCGAAGACATAACTGGCCAGCGCACCGATTTGCTGTACCACAAGGGTCTGATGCGGACCTTTCAGCTAAGCCATGAATATGGCCGCATGACAGCGTTGGAAAACCTGGCCGTGGCTGCGCCCTCTCAGATGGGAGAGAGCATTTTTGCAAGCTGGTTCGCCGGCGCAAAGGTGCGGGCCCGCGAAGCCGAAGTGATCGAGCTGGCCCGCGATACGCTGGAATTCCTAGGCTTGACCCATGTTGCCGGTGAATTGGCTGGCAACCTATCGGGGGGCCAGAAAAAGCTGCTGGAAATTGGCCGGACCATGATGAACGATTCCAAGGTCGTTCTGCTGGACGAGCCGGGCGCAGGTGTAAACCCGACCCTGATGCGCAAAGTGGCCGAGATGATCGAGCAGCTGAACCAAGAGCGTGGCTACACGTTCTGCATTATCGAGCACGACATGGATATGATCGCCCGCCTGTGTGGCAAGGTGATCGTTCTGGCCGAGGGCCAGGTTCTTATGGAAGGCACCATGGATGAAGTGCGAAATGACGAACGTGTCATCGACGCCTATTTCGGCGGTGAGGTAGCATGACCGACCCAATTCTTTCTTTGAATAACCTGAAGGCCGGGTACGGCCAGACGGAAATTTTGCATGACCTGTCGATCTATGTGGACCCGAACGAGATCGTCGCGATCATCGGCCCGAACGGCGCAGGTAAATCTACTGCGATGAAAGCCGTATTGGGCCTGTTGAACATCCGTGAAGGCAACGTCACGCTGAACGGCGACGATATCACCGACACACCGGCTGCTCAGGTCGTGCGTCTTGGGATTTCTTATGTACCGCAGACGCAGAACGTCTTTGTGAACCTGTCGGTTCAGGAAAACTTGGAAATGGGCGCGTGGACACGTCCTGAAGGCATTCCTGAACGTTTGGCCGAAATGTACGAACTGTTTCCCGATCTGGCTGAAAAGCGAAATCAAGCCGCCGGTTCTCTGTCTGGCGGTCAACGTCAGATGGTCGCCATGGCCAAGGCGCTTATGGTTGATGCGAAAATTCTGTTGCTGGACGAACCTACAGCAGGTCTGTCACCCAAATACCGGGGCGAGATTTTTGCGACCATTCAAAAGATCAAATCGACCGGAGTTCCCATTTTGATCGTTGAACAAAACGCCAAACAGGCGCTGGGTGTGGCTGATCGTGGCTATGTCCTCGTTGATGGCGCAAACCGCCACACGGGCACCGGAGCAGAGCTGCTTGCCGACCGAGAGATCGCCCGGATGTTCTTGGGTGGGGGGCACTGATATGTGGGACGCATTTGGATTTGAATTCGTCAACTTCTACCTGATCCCGGGCCTCGTCTTGGGATGTATCTATGCTCTGGGTGCCATTGGCATCACGCTCACCTTTGGGATTTTGCGGTTTGCGAATTTTGCCCATGGTGAAATGATGATGATGGGCGGGTATTTGACCTGGACCATCATGGCGATCGTGACGGCACTCTTTGGTCTGACATTGCACCCATTGGTCGCCATGGTTCCTGCAACTGCAGTGGTTATCTTTTTATTCTTGCTTACGGATAAGTACTTTTACAAACCGTTCCGCAAGGAAGACACGATCAAAGTTGTTATGGCCAGCTTTGGCATGATGTTGATCATCCGTTCGGCTGTGCAGGCAATCTGGGGCCCGAACCAGCTGAAATTCGTCAGCGGCATCGCTAAGCCGAATGAAATACTGCGGGATGTGTCCGGTTCTATCGACCTGATGTTGCTGGTTCCGAACAAGCATATTTGGATCTTCCTTGGCACAATCGTGATTGTCATCGCGCTAAGCTATCTGTTGAACAAGACGCGCATCGGCAAAGCCATGCGGGCGGTGTCCGACAGCCCCGATCTGGCTCATGTAACAGGCATCGACGTGGACCAAGTGATCCGCGCGACATGGATTGTCGGTGGCATTTGCGCGATGGCGGCTGGGGTGTTTCTGGCGATGGATATTCAGCTGCTAGAAACTACAATGGGCTTCCGCATGCTGTTACCTATGTTCGCGGCGGCCATCCTGGGCGGCATTGGCAAGCCTTACGGCGCTGTTTTCGGCGGTTTGGTCATTGGTCTGGCAGAGGAGCTTTCGGCCTATCCTTGGATCGGCGACACACCGCTTTTAAGCCCGGGTTACAAAACCGGTGTTGCTTTTGCGATCATGGTGATCATGCTGATTGTGCGGCCCCAGGGTCTGTTTAAGGGGAGGTCTTTCTAATGGAAGCTTACCTTGGTTATTTCCTCTATCTTCTGTCGTTGCTGACCGTCGGTGGTATCTACGCGCTGTTTGCCCTGGGCTTGAACGTCCAGTGGGGGTTTGCTGGGTTGTTCAATGTGGGGATCGTTGGCTTTGCCGCCGTCGGTGCGTATTCCTACGCATTGCTGACCACCGCCGAAAGCACGTTCCACTTGGGCGGCTTTGGGCTGCCTTTGCCGTTCGGTATGTTTGTCGGGATGATCCTGGCTGCTGCCATCGCGGCTGTGATCGGTGTGATTTGTATCAGGCTGCGGTCTGACTATCTGGCCATCGCCACAATAGGCATCGCCGAAATCATCAAACTGGTCTTCAAGAACGAGACCGAAATCACAAACGGCCCGCGCGGCATCAACAAGATACCCCGCGCGTGGGAGCATTTCTCGGAAGAGCGGTTCTATTCAAGCTGGCCCCTTAGTTGGTTTGCCTCGCCCGAGACTTGGGAAAGTTTCTTCGACTGGCTGCCAAACTGGTGGTGGCAGCCGTTCTTTGCGGGCACCGTTCTGTTGGTCATGTATGTGGTTTACCGGTTGCTGGAACGGGCACGCATGTCACCTTGGGGCCGGATGATGACGGCTATTCGTGAAAACGAACCTGCGGCCCGTGCTGCCGGTAAAGATGTGACAACCCGTCGGATCGAAGCCTTTGTAATTGGCGCTGCCATCATGGGTCTGGCAGGGGCACTTTTCGCGCAGCATCTGCGCCTGATCGAACCCACCAACACGTTCGACAGTGCAAAGGTGACCTTCCTTGTGTGGGTCATGTTGATTTGTGGCGGCTCGGGCAACAACCGTGGCGCAATGCTGGGGGCCTTCCTGATCTGGACGATCTGGTCTGCCAGCGAACTTGTAATCGGAGGCACAATCAGCCTTATTGGAAATGTCTTTCAAAATTTGGACACGACCATTTTGGAAACCCGCGCAGGATTCTTGCGCATGATGTTGATTGGCATCCTAATGCAGGTCATCCTGCAAAAATATCCCGGTGGGATTTTGCCCGAGGTGAGACCCGCATCACCAAAGGCAGATAAATCGTAAAAAAGCGGAAACTTGGGAGTATACCTATGAAAAATGTACTTTTCGGGGCATCAGCCCTGGCGATGATTACATCCGGTGCGTTCGCTGATGTGACGATCGGTAACCCTATGGCTATGACTGGTCCAATCCCAGATCTGAACGCCCCGATTGCTGCGGCTGTCGATTTGGCTGCCAAGTCGGTTAACGAGCAAGGCGGCATGTTCAAAAGCGGTGAAATGCTGAACATCATCCGCGCTGACTCTGCTTGCGACCCAACAGCTGCGGTTGACGCCGTAACCAAGCTGATCAACGTCAGCAACGTTGCCGCGATCGTTGGTCCTGTTTGTTCCGGTGCAACCATCGCGCAGGCCGAGTCTGTATCGATCCCGGCTGGCGTTGTGACACTGTCCGTGTCGGCGTCCTCGCCTGCGATTTCGACCATGGAAGACGGCACAGACCTGGTTTTCCGTGCTGCCGCGTCTGACGCATATCAGGGCGTTGCCTTGGCTGAACTGGCTATCGAAAAAGGCTACATGGACATGGCTGTGTCCTATGCAAACGACGACTATAACGCCGCTATCGCAGCCGTCTTCGTCGATGCCTACACTGCAGCCGGTGGCACAGTGACTGCGAACGAAGCACACGAGCCTAGCAAAGCATCCTACCGTTCCGAAGTTGCCACATTGGGTTCCACTTCTGACAACCTGGCCCTGTTCGCTTACTACGGTTCCGGCGGTATCACTGTGATGCGGAACGCTTTGGAAACTGCAGCATTCTCGAACTTCATCGGTGCCGACGGCATGCTGTCTGACGAAGTGATCGAGCAGATCGGTGCAGAAAACATGGGCGGCGTGACCTTCACGACCTCTGCTTCTGACCCAACCACCGAAGCCTACGCAGCCTGGAGCGCGGTTGCCGAAGCAGGAGGTGTTCCTGCAGCAGACCCATTCGTTCCAAACGGTTACGACGCGGCATTCATGATGGCTTTGGCGATCGAGAAAGCTGGCACCGCAGACCGTGGCGCAATTGCAGCTGCGCTTCGCGAAATCTCTAGCGCACCGGGCGAAATCATTCTGCCAGGTGAGTGGGCGAAAGCGAAAGAGATCTTGGCCGCTGGTGGCGACATCAACTACGAAGGTGGCGCGGGCAACCAGGACTTTGACGAAAATGGCGACGTGGCTGGCCTGTTCAGCAAAAGCGAAGTTGTTGACGGCGCCTGGGTAGCAGAGCTGATCAAGTAAACGACTGTCTCCTGTCAAACGGAAGGCCGGGGTTGCGAAACCCTGGCCTTTCTTCGTTTTGGGTTTTGTTTTGTGGCCCTTTACGGGATCAGGGCAAAATTCCCAGTATGGGTTTTTTCTGTAAAGGCGGTTTGGGCGGCGTGAATATCTCTTAAAGGGTAGGTCGCTGCCAACATGGGTCGAACCTCGCCCCGTTCCACATAGCCCACCAGGTCGCGGAAAATTTGGGGCGGTAGCACTGTGGATCCGGTGAAGGTTAGGTCGCTTAAATACAAGGTACGCAGGTCAAGATCGACGATGGGGCCGCCAATTGCGCCCGAACATGTATAGCGTCCGCCACGCTCCAATACCTCGATCAAGGTCGGGAAATATGCGCCGCCAACGATATCGGCCACGACGCTCACGCTGTCTCGCCCGATCTGGGCCCTTAAGGCCTGTTTCAGATCCTGGGGTGCGCGGGGCAGGATGGCGGCGGGCGACAACTTGGCTATCTCGGGATGTTTGCCAGGGCTGGCAAGGGCAATAACATTGGCCCCGCGCCGATTTGCCAACTGGATCAAGGCAGATCCAACACCGCCCGACGCCCCGGTGACCAATACAACATCCTGTTCCGTGACATTGGCCCGGGTCAACATGCCTTCGGCGGTGGAATAAGAACAGGCGAATGTCGCCAGTTCGGCGTCGCTTAGCTCGCTTTCGACGACACCAACATTGCGGTGATCGATCACCATGTATTCAGCAAAACCGCCATCGCATTCCGACCCGATATAGCCAGTCTTGTCTTTGTTCAGTGGATCGTCCCAATCGCGCAGCCAACAATCCATCATGACGCGCTTGCCCAGCAGATCTGGGTTCGCATTGGCACCTAGGGCGGCCACGGTGCCAACCACATCGGCCCCTTGAATGCGAGGGAAACCCAAAGGGGTGCCGCCCCAAGACGGGTCCTCGGTTTCGCCGTCCAGCAGGGCCTCGCCCGAGGTGGCAGCGGTCACGGTTTTCGAATACCACCCAACCCGGGTGTTGATGTCGGTGTTGTTCATCCCGCAGGCCCCGACTTTGACCAAGACCTGATCGGCGGTTGGAACCGGAACAGGCCAATCTTCGCGGTATTGCAACATTTCCAAGCCGCCATGGCCGGTTAGAACTGCGGCTTTCATCGTGCTGGGCAAAGTCATTTTGGCAACCTATCTGCTACGCTTGCGTCGCGGCAGAGTGACCGTAAACGGGACCTAGACGCAAGGGGCAGCCTACTTGCCGCTAGGGCAGGATCGCCAGCCACATCCACAACGTCAGCATGCTAAAGGCTGTGCCCAGCAGAATACTGGTTGCTGCCACCCGCTTGGCTACGCCGTAAATGCTGGCAAAGACATATGTATTGATCCCCGGCGCCATGGCCCCTGTCATAACGGCCACCCGAATTTGGTCACGGTCCAGGCCAAATTGCGCACCGATCAGCCAAACAAGGGCGGGCAGGCCAATCAGAGACAGGAAAACCACCAACGCAATCGGCCCGCTGTCGCCTTCAGGTTTGTACTGATACAAGACACCGCCTAAACCGAACAACGCGGCGGGCAAAGCGGCGCGTACCATCAAATCAACGGCCTCGGTCAGGGGATGGGGCAGGTCTAGGCCAGTTAAGTTGACAGTAAAGCCCAAAGCCAAGGCCACGATCAAAGCATTGCGGAAAACAGCCCGCCCGACCTTCGGCAAGAACAACCTCAACGGGCCGCCTTTGGACTTCACGGCCTCTATCGAGACGATGCCCAACGTGTAGCAAAACGGCGCGTGAAAAGCGATGATCGTGTACATGTGGTCCAGAGCGCTGGTGCCATAAGCACGCTCGACAATTGGCAGGCCCAACAGGACGGTGTTGGAAAACAGCGCGCAGAAACCGATCGCGACGCAATGTTCCCAAGGCCTGTTGAACAGGTACCGCGCGCCAAAGGTTCCAAGGCAAAAAATGGAAAAAGCACTAATGTAATAAGTGCCCAGCAGCCGAAAATCGAAACTGGCGCTTAGATCCAAGGTCGAGATCGCGCGGAACAGCAAGCACGGTATCGCAAAGTGCTGGGTGAACGACATCAGGCCGTCCACGCCTTCGTTGGTGAAATACCCTTTCCAAACCGCCCAATATCCAAAACCAATCACGAAGAAGACCGGTAGGATGACGTTGATCAGGGCCAGCATCGGCTAAGTCAGCGCTTGGGTGATCACCATACCGTCAAAGGCTGGGGTCACGTGGTCCGGGGTTTCATTTTGAACGTCGGCCCAATCCAGATCGATATGCATATTGGTGATCACCGCCTTTTTGGGGGCTGCTTTGGCAATCCATTCCATAGTTTGGCTAAGATGCGAGTGGCTGGGATGGGGCGTCCGGCGCAGGGCGTCGACGATCCAGGTGTCCAACCCTTCTAGCGCGGGCCACACATCGTCCGGAATTGCTGAAACATCAGGTAGATAGGCGACGTCATTCATCCTGAACCCAAGCGCATCAATACGTCCATGGGCCACTTCGAACGGGGTAAAGGGGATGGGGCCGCCCGCGCCTTCTATTGTGAAAGGGCCGTCTATGCGGTTCATGTCCAGGATCGGGGGATAGTCGCTGCCCGGTGGCTGCACGAAGGCGTAGCCGAACCGATCAATCAAGGCGTCCAGAGTTTGTTTGTCGCCCCAAACCGGCAGGCGTTGGCGCATGTTAAAGACGATCATCCGTAAATCGTCGATGCCGTGCACGTGGTCAGCATGGGGGTGGGTATAGACCACGGCATCCAACGAACCGATCCCCGCGCTTAGCAACTGTTCCCTGACATCGGGCGAGCTGTCGATCAAAACCCGGGTCGTGCCCGTATCGCAGACCCGTTCCACCAGGATCGAGCAGCGGCGGCGGCGATTGCGCGGGTCCGCAGGATCACATTCGCCCCAGTTCCCGCCCGCCGTATCGCTTAGCCGAGGAACCCCGCCCGAGGACCCGCAGCCTAGAATTGTGCAGCGCAGCTCTGCTGTCATTGGGCGGCCTGTGGCAGCTTGGCTTTTGTGAACAATCGCTCAAAATTCTGTTCGGTCTGGGCCGCGAAATCCGCATAGTCCATGCCAAACACTTCGGCCCCGACCCGCGCTGTATGGGCGGTATAGGCAGGCTCGTTGCGGCGGCCACGGTGCGGCGGCGGCGCAAGATAAGGCGCGTCGGTTTCAACCAAGATCCGGTCGACAGGGGCTGCGGCAAAAATAGCCCGCAAATCGGTAGAGTTCTTGAAGGCCGAGATGCCGGACATCGACAGATAGAACCCCAAATCAAGGCTGGCTTTGGCCAGCTCTGCGCTGCTGCAAAAGCAATGCATGACGCAAGAATAAGCACCGTCCTTATAGGCGTCGGTCAAAATGCGCGCCATGTCGTCATCTGCGGCCCGGGCGTGGATGATTAGGGGCAGCTTGGTTTGGCGTGCAGCCTCGATATGGATCAGCAGGCTTTCAATCTGAATGTCTTTGCTTTCGGCTGTGTAGTGATAGTCCAGACCGGTTTCGCCGATGGCCACGAATTTGGGATGGGCTGCTAAGGCAACCAGATCGTCCACGGAAACCAGCGGCTCGGACGCAGCACTCATCGGGTGGGTGCCTGCGGCGTAGAACACCGGATCATAGCGATCCGCTATGGCGCGCACTTTGGGCTCTTCGCGCAGCTTGGTGCAGATCGTGACCAGGCGGTGCACGCCCGCCTCCGCGGCCCTTTGGATCAGGGCGTCGCGTTCGCCGTCAAAGTCAGAAAAATCCAAATGGCAATGGCTGTCGGTGATGAATGGAGCGTCCAAGGACATGGTCGTGCGGTCCTACCGTAGGGCAGACAGGCCAAAGCCTGATCCGGAGAGGAGGGGGTGTATCAACACATATCTCGCAGCCCGTCGGGGGCGTCAAGCTATGCGAGGCCTTGGGCGGTTTCTTGCAGGCTGTGGATTAGATCTAACAGCAGGGTTGGGGCATCCAAGTTGACAGCCGCGCCCCGTCTTGCGGTTCGGGTTAGGGTGCTGGCAGATTCCGCCCAAGCGCGGGCGTGATGTGGGCAAGGTGACAGTCGGTTCAAGATGGCATCTTCACCGGTAATTGCTTCGGGCAGAGCGTTTCCAGTTGCCCCGCGCAAGGCCAACCGGGCCAAAGCGTGCTGCAGCAGCGTGATCGTCAATTCAAATCGCGCAGCCCCATCACGGCCCGCGCAAGTATTGGCTAAGGCAACGGCTGCCCCGCGATCCAATCTGGGCAAACTGTCCAGCAGCTTTAGGATATGAATATAGATCTGCGCGCCGCCATCTTGATGCAAGCTAAGGGCCGAGCCGACCGATCCGTCTGCCAGAACCGAAATCGTACGTAGGACATCCCTTTCGGGGGGCTCTTCGGCGTTTTTGTTCAGTACCATAGCCAAATCATCGGGGGCCAAGGGCGCAAATCGCAATGTGCGGCAGCGGGACCGGATCGTGGGCAACAGACGCGCTGGCTGGTGGTTGATCAGCAGCAGAACAACGTCTTTCGGGGGCTCTTCCAGCACCTTCAGGATCGCATTGGCTGCACTTGTGTTCAGCTCGTCCGCGGCATCCACGATCACGACCCGGCGTCCCCCATCCGGTGCACTCATCGCGAAAAAACCTTTCAGCTTTCGCGCCTCGTCCACCGTGATGTCCTGCTTAAAGCGCTTTTTCTTGTCATCATATGGGCGGCGCAGAACCATCAGCCGAGGGTCCGACCCGGCCATGATCCGCCGCACCACGGGGTTCTCAGGCGAGATTTCCAAGCTGTCGGGCGCGGGTGCCGCCCCAAACATGTCGTTTGGATCAGTGGGTGGGGTGGCCAGCAGAAACTTGGCTGCGCGCCATGCAAAGGTCGCTTTGCCAACGCCTTTGGGGCCAATCAGCAACCAGGCGTGGTGCAGCCTGTCATTGGCGACCGCTTCCAAAAGAGCAGCTTCGGCGTGGTCGTGGCCGATTAACCTTGGGGCCATGCTGGGATGCGGCGCACCTTCGGCCTGATCTGACATGGGAATGGCGTCGTCTAGGCTCATGTACGCTCTGCCAGAACAGCCAAGATATCTGCGGCCACAGCATCGGGGGATTGTGCCCCGTCGATCAGGCGGCACCGTTCCGGATATTCGTGGGCCAGCTGCAAGAACCCGGCGCGCATTTTTTCCTGCAGATCTGTGCCAAAATCCTCGAACCGTTCTTCCACGCCGTGGCGGGATTTTGCGCGCGCTAGCCCAGTTGCGGGATCCATGTCGACGATAAAAGTCAAATCGGGTTCGACCCCGATCATCAGATCGTGCAATTGGTCAACAACGGCGCGCAGATCCCCGCGACTGACCCCTTGATACATGCGTGTGCTGTCGGCGAACCTATCGCAGATCACCGTTTTTCCAGCTGCCAAAGCGGGTTGGATCGTGCGTTCTAAATGATCGCGGCGGGCGGCTGTAAACAAAAGGATTTCAGTTTCAGGCGACCAGCGGTCGGGATCCCCCTGCAGAACCAAGGCGCGAATTTCTTCTGCCCCAGTCGAACCACCAGGTTCGCGCGTGTGTACGACCTGTTGCCCCTGGGCTTGCAGATGTTCGGCCAAGCGGCGGGATTGAGTGGACTTGCCAGACCCATCTATTCCTTCAAAACTGATGAATAGGCCGGGGGATTGGGTCATTGGGTTGAAGCCTGCGCCCCGAACAAGTCCATCCAAAGCATCTGCGCAGCAACCCGGATGCGCCCCAGCATTCCGCCTTCTGCCACGTCTGTTTGGGCGACCAAAGGAACAGTAACATCGGGCAGGCCGGGCCGCGTAATGATCATCTCGCCCAAGGGTTGACCCTGTACAATCGGCGCTGTGAACGGCCCTGTGTAACGGATCTCGGCGTTCAACTGGCCGTTGGCTGTCAAGGGTAGCAGGATCTTCATATCTTCGGCAGCGGCCAGCCCAACCAAAGGC
>SPJP01000122.1 GCA_006844665.1 Paracoccaceae bacterium | reverse complement strand
AACGTAAGACACTCGAAGCGCGCCGCTTGCATCATCGCCAGCGTGCCGCATAATCAAACCAACCAGATGAGCCAAACTCTCTCCTAGGTTACGCAGCCAGTGGTCCCAAAAATCCTGACGACGGACACAGACAGCATTGTTTTGCTAAAGGAGAGTCTTTCGCTCATCGTAACCCTTGGAGGGATACGAGATGAGAACGAAGACAGGGCCGAGTGGATAGGAAATTTGCAGAAAGAACAATCGATAGATGAACAAGTTGAAAGGGTTGCGCGATCTCACGTTGAAAATGAGATCTCGGCTTTCTGCTTTGATTTCACGGCCAGTCAGGTGGCGACTACGTTGCGCCTCAACCTGGCACTAGCGCATGGCAAAAGAGCCTCAAACGTCGCCATAGAGTTCGTTGCTTGTTGCCAGACTGATCCCAAGCCAAACTGCATGGTGGCGGATTTGGTGCCATAGTCGATTTCAATGGTGTCGTTGCCCTCATTCAGCCGGTAGAATTGATCTTTGGCAAACAATGTTTCGCGATCCGGCACACGATACCGCGCGATGATAAAAGGGCGACCAAAGCGTTTGCTGTAGGCGTCATTCAACTCATGCAGGCGCATTGCCCAATCAACCCATGGTGGCATTGAACAATTTCGCCGACAACTCTTGTCATCCTTCGCCGAGCAGGGATCACGCGCCCGGGTTATCGTCAACTGTGCCTGCCACGAATTGGTCGAAATCAATGATGGCACCGGTCATCATACAGGCGTCCTTTGACGCCAAGAACGCAATCAACGCTGCTGGATCTTCAGGCATCAACAAGCGGCCAAAGGGCTGATTTGCCCCTACAGTTTCGCGCCAGTCCTCACCTAGCCCGTGCACGTTGGTTTGGGTTTCGTGCTCGCCTGGGGTCCAAGTCCATCCCAGATTGATGCCTAACACCCGCACCTTGTCACGCTTAAGCGTGTTTGCTGCGCTTTTGGTCATCGCCACAAGCGCTGCTTTGGTCGCGGAGTAAGTCATCAGGAACGGAGGCCCTCCATAAGCCAGCATTGAAGTGACATTGATGATCACACCGCCCGTGCGCATTTTGGGGGCAATCATTTGCATAATGAAAAAAGGAGCACGCACATTGATTGCAAACAGAAGGTCAAAGCCCTCTGGCGTAGTATCGGCTAAGCCGCCTCGTGCAGTTGACCCGGCTGTGTTGGCCAGAATATCTACAGGGCCAAGATCCTCCAGAGCGGCGGGCAGAACGCGCATCAACCCGTCAATATCGGCCAGATCCAGCGTCAATGTATGTGCCTCAACACCCTGGACTTTGAGCCGTTTGACCAAATCAGCCATCGCAGGGCCATTTCGATCGACAAGCAACATTCGGCGCACACCCTCTGTCGCCAAACGCTCTGCGATTGCTTCTCCTACCCCTTGTGCGGCACCGGTTACAACTGCAGTTTTCTTTGTCATGTTGTCGTTCCCTTATCCCTTAAAACGAGGTTCTGGCAGCCCCTTCACGCCCAACCCGTCAATGCGGAAAGTTGCGCCGCGCAACGGGCCATCACCGGGATGTCGTGGCAGGGGAGGCTCTGCCATCGATGTAACGAACAGCGTGTCGAGCTGCGGGCCGCCAAAAGCCAAGCTTGTGATCTTACACACCGGCATTTCAATCACTCGGTCGATACTCCCATCCGGCGCGAACCGGTGGATGCGGCCATCAAACACGCAAGCCGACCAAACATAGCCTTCTCTGTCCACGGTCGCGCCATCAGGTGCCCCGCCGCGGTCATTGGGCAAGTCGGCAAATACCCTGCGATTGCTAGGCGTTCCAGTCTTAGCGTCATAGTCATAAGCCCGGATCTTGCCTGTGAAACTGTCTGCAAAATACAGCGTGCGCCAATCGGGAGAAAAACAGGGGCCATTCGAGCAAATGATATTATCCTCAAGCCTGTGCAGAGACATATCGGGATCAAGCCGCCACAAAGTGCCGGTTGGATCGGTTTCGCTCATATCCATGGACCCACAAAGGAAACGGCCGCTGCCGTCGACCTTGCCATCGTTCAACCTGTTGCCAGGGCGCTCGGGTTCGGGATCAATGATATGGTGCAGCTCACCGCTGTCAAAATCAAGCGAATGAAAACCGTCTTGCAAGGCCACAATGGCTCCGCCCCCACTGCGCAGCGCCATCGAACCAATGGCGGAAGGAACCGTCCATGCCAATATCTCACCACCCTGTCCTGTACAGCTAAAAATGCGGCGGCCAAGGCTGTCGATAAACCAGAGCCGTTGGCGTTCAACATCCCATATCGGGCCTTCACCCAACAACGGTTTTACATCACATAGAACCGAGATCTTCATTAGAAATTCACGTCCTTTGCGCCTTTGAGTCCAAGGATGGAGCGGGCGTCATCCGGTGTGGCAAGGGTCATGCTGAGGCCTGACAAAACGTCTTTCACCTTTTCGATCTGTTCGGCGCTGCTGGTCGCCAATTGCCCTGGGCCGGTCCACAGAGAATCCTCAAGCCCAACGCGAACATGACCGCCGGTTGCGGCAGCGGTGGCTGCGATCCGCAATTGGTTGGATCCGGCGCCAAGAACCGACCATTCATACTCTTTACCCAACAATCTGTCCGCCGTTCGACGCATCATCAATACGTCCTCAGGGTGTCCGCCGATGCCGCCCAACAGGCCAAAGACAGATTGCACAAACAACGGGCCAGAGACTTTTCCGGACCCTTTCATATGAGCCAACGTATAAAGATGCCCGATGTCATAGCACTCAAACTCAAATCTTGTGCCGTTTGATCCGCATACACTAAGGATATGTTCTATGTCTTTGAATGTGTTGCGGAACACCATATCACGGGAATTTTCCAGATGGTCGTTTTCCCAATCGCGCCCAAGATCGGGGAACCGAGATTGCATCGGGTACAGCCCCATGTTCATCGAGCCCATGTTCAGCGATGACAGCTCTGGTGCGAAATGTGCAGAAGGGCCGACACGCTCGTTCACTTTCATGAATGGGCTACCGCCCGTGGTGATGTTAATCACCGCACCGGTTTCTTTTAGCGCAGGCAGAATACGACCAAATGCTTCTACAGTTTGGTCTGGTCTGCCAGTTTCGGGGTCGCGTGCATGAACGTGTAAAATCGCCGCCCCCGCCTCCACCGCACGGCGCCCTTCGGCGATGATTTCTTTGGGAGTCACAGGCAGATATGGTGACATCCCCGGCGTATGGATGGCCCCGGTCAGAGCACTTGTCACAATCACAGTTCCGGTCTTTTTCCGAGCAGTCATCGTCTTAACTTTCTTTTTCTTTTTCAACGAACTTGGCCAGTTTGGCCAATCGGTCATCGCGCCAGTTGCTGCGCGTTCTTCTATCATACCATTGAAGTGCTTGGATTACGCTTTCAGCGACGGGACCGGACCAATCTGTGCGATCTGGCCGATGCGCTCCGATCCGATCATAAGCCGGACCATAACGGTCAATAAAATCAGCCACTCCACCGGGTGCATTAAGATCAATCGTCTCGAAAGGCCCCATAAAGACCCAGCGCCGTGCCAATCCATCTCGCATGGCAGCGTCCACGTCTTCTGGACTGCTCAATCCCCGTTCAACTAGGTCAAATGCTTCGTCCAGAATAGCCCCTTGCAGGCGGTTCATGATAAACCCCTCCACCTCGCGAAGTGTGCAGATCGGCGTCTGCCGTATCGATTTCATCAACGCTGTAGTGGTTGCCATTGTTTCAGCAGAGGTCGAGGGCCCTGGCACCAGTTCCACTGCCGGTATCAGATGAGGTGGGTTCAGAGGATGCGCCACCAAACAGCGGTGCGCACCTTCCAGCCCTTCGGAAAACTGTGACGGCAACAGCGCCGAGGTTGAACTGGCGATCACAGCATCCTTGGGTGTGGCGCGGTCAATATCTTTGATAATAACGCGCTTAATCTCAAGATTCTCCGGTGTGTTTTCCTGCACGTGGCAAACACCATCTACCGCATCCTGCATCGTCGCCGCGCTGCGGATGCGGGCACAGACCTCAGCCCCATCTTGCCCGGACAGTAAATCGAACTCTTCCAACGACTCACATGAACGGGCGATCTGGTCGTGCGCGTTCTCGACCGCACCGGCAAGCGCGTCGAACAACGCGACATTGTATCCGGCGCGGGCAAAAGTAATAGCCCAGGACTGACCAATCAAACCGGCACCGACAATGGCAATTTTCCGGTTCATGCGTGCCGCGCCCCTGTTGCAGCATCAAACAGCAGCATGCCGTCGGGATCGACCGTGATTTCTACCTCGGCCCCCAATCGAAGCGGGCTGTCTCCATCAGTGATAGCACGCACCTGCGTGCCGTCCCGCCCGGCTGTGACAATCGAAAAAGCGCCGAGCCGCTCGATATCGGTCACAAGGGCGGAACAAGGTCCTTTGCCCCCCGGTTTTAGTTGTACGGCCTCAGGCCGCAGGGCCATCAGGCATTCGCCCTTAACCTTCGCTCCTGCCAACCGGCCCAGTGCAAATTTCATTCCATCGTTGTCACCAAAGGCTGGAAGCACCGAGATACGGGGTGCACCCACCAATTCGGCAACGGCAAGCATGGCCGGATCGCCGTACACATCCTCGGGCCGCCCAACCTGTTCAAATCGACCCTCATTCAAGATCGCCAATTGATCGGCCACTGCCATCGCCTCGTCGCAGTCATGGGTCACATAGACAAAAGTCTTGCCCAGTTCGGATTGCAGGCGTTTGAGTTCCAGCCGCATGTCATCGCGCAACCGCGCGTCCAAGGCTGCAATGGGTTCATCCATCAAATACGCCCCTGCATCGCGCACCAATGCGCGGCCAATTGCAACCCGCTGCCGTTCGCCGCCCGACAGGGCTGCGGGCTTTTTGGACAGAATATGGCCGATGTTCAAAATTCCAGCCAAAGTTTCAATCCGCCGATCAATTTCGGTCTGATCGACATTTCGGCGGCGCAGGGGAAAGGCGATGTTTTCATAGGCCGTCAGTTGCGGAAATAGTGCAAGATTTTGAAACACCATTCCAAGATTTCGCTCGCTTGGCAGGGCGCGGGTGACATCGACGCCGTCTATAAGGATCTGGCCGGCATCCACGGTCTCTAGCCCCAGCAAGAGCCGCAGCAGTACTGATTTTCCAGCACCCGGCGGGCCAAAGATTGAAGTAAATGACCCGTCATTCAATGTCAGAGATACGTTGTCGAGCGCAGGCACACCGCCATAGGCTTTTGACACGCCCAATATCTGGATTTCAGCCATCTAGTCTTCCTCTCCCAACCGCAATCGCAGCCCTGTTTCCGGGTCAAAAAGGTGGCTTTTTCTAAGGTCTATCGAGACATGCGCCGCCTCTCCGGGGCGTAGTGAAACACCGCGGTCAAAGCTGCCGACAAACCCAGTTTGTCCCGTAGAAAAATGCACGTGTTTGCGGCGCCCAACCAACTCAACCAAGACTACTTGAGCGGCCAAACTGCCATTTCCGGGTTGATCCGAAATGCGCAAATGCTCTGGTCGGAAGCCAAAGGTCAATGCAGCCGCGCCACTGGCTCGGGCCTGGCGGGCCAAGCGTTCGTCCAGCGCAACGGCGTCGGCCTCACGGCCTGCCAAATCCGCAAACATCGCGCCACCGCGTTCTGCAATCCGTACCCGCACCAAATTCATCGAAGGCGCTCCGATGAACCCTGCGACAAAGGTGTTTTCAGGACGTGAATAGATGTTTTCAGGCGTGTCAAACTGTTGCAGTGTAGCATGATCCATAACCGCAATCCGGTCAGCTAGCCCCATCGCCTCAATCTGGTCATGGGTGACGTAGATCATGGTCTGATTTAAACTACGCTGGAGTTGGCGAAGATCGCTCCGCATCCTTTCGCGAAACGCGGAATCGAGATTGGAAAGTGGTTCATCCAGTAAGAATATCGATGGTTCAACAATCGCCGACCGGCCAATCGCCAACTTTTGAAGCTCATTCACCGACAATGACACTGACGGCGCATCAATCCGGTGGCTAAGCTCCATAAATTCGGCCATTTCGCCAACCCGACGGTCGATCTCGGCCTGTTCTTCCCCCCGCACTTCGAGCCCGAAAGCAAGGTTTTTACGCACCGACAGATGCGTGAAGATGGCATAGTTCTGGAACACGAACCCAACGCCGCGCTTTTTCATCGGCACATTGGTGACATCCGTTCCATCAAACCGGATGGTGCCGGCACTGACGTCCTCAATTCCCGCAATCATGTTCATTGTCGTGGATTTTCCGCAGCCCGATGGTCCAAGGATCGCAACAAACTCAGCATCTTTGATCGCTAGGTTCATGTTTCGAACGGCGATGAAATCACCAAATTTTTTTGAGGTACCCTCAAGCGTTACACTGGCCATCAGCGTGCATCCTTTTTCTTGACGCGGGCCATCAGCACCGCAGTGAGCACCGATAGCGCAACAAGGACCGTGATCCCGATGGAGGCGACATAGGACCATTCAAGATCCTGAAATGTGCGTTTGTATAGGAACAGCGACAGGCTTTCAGTGGCCACTCCCGGCCCGCCGCCTGTCATCACAAACAGCATGTCAAAAATCTTGAAGCATTCGATCACCCGCAGACCTATTGCAATGGCGATGACGGTTTTGATCCGTGGCAAGGCGATACGAAAGAACCGCTGTCGCCAGTTTGCACCAAGAATTGTCGCGGCTCGCATTTGGTCTTCGGGAACGCTCATCAAGCCCGCAAAAAGAATAAGGAACATCAACGGTGTCCACTGCCAGACATCCGCAATCACAACGGCGACAAAGGCTCGGGTGGTATCATTTAACCAATTGACGTCCAGCATGCCGGGCCACAGCACCGACAGGGCAGAGTTGAGCGGTCCAGTTTGTTGAAAAATAAGGAAAAAGATGTACCCGGCCACCGCCGGAACGATCATCATCGGCATCAAAATCAGGCTGTACAGCACCGGACGGCCAAGCACTCCCTCGTAGAACAGCGCGGCCAAAGTCAGGCCCAGAAAAAACTCAATCGGAACCGCCACCGCAACAAATAACAATGTCCGCCCGACCGATCCCCAAAGCCCGTCGTCTTGCATCAGATAGGTGTAGTTGTCGAACCAGTTCCAGGACATCCAGGCCAGATACCAAGGATCACCATCCAACGGCGTCCACCAAGTCAGTGAGATGAAAATCTGCATGATCAGCGGGAAAGCGACGATAAAGACCAGCAGCACCTGTGCCGGGATCAACAATCGCACAGCAAGGGACCGGCGCGATTGCGCAAGCTTACCGGTTGCTTGTTCCTCGACCGGCATTGGGGCGGGCAACGTTGTGTCTGTCATTGTTTCAATGCTCCAAACGTCAGGCCACGCACGAGAAACCGCTGGATCGAAATGCCAAGGATGATCGGGGGCACAGCTGCCAGCAGACCGAGAGCTGCCTTGGCGCCATAAAGCTGTCCACTTGCCGCCGTTGCCAGCGCGTTCATATAGACAGGGATCGTGGTCCACTCCTTGCGTGTCAGGAGAAGCGCAATCAGATAGTCAGACCAGTTGAGGATAAAGATAAACAAGGCTGTTGAAGCTACGGCGGAGGCGACAATCGGTAGCGTGATCTGGCGAAATGCCTCAAACGGGGTGCAACCTTCAACAATAGCCGCCTCTTCAATTTCGCGGGGCAATTCGTCGAAATAGGCTTTCATCAGCCAATAGGAAAACGGCAGTGTCACGATCCCATAGATCAGGGCCAGTCCCCACCATGTGTCGATCATACCAAGGAACGACCACATAATCATCACTGGGATCATCACTGCCAGTGGCGGGAAAATACGCAACTGTAGCAAGGAAAGGCCGATGCTTTCATGAATGCGTTGGCGGCTCACGGCATAGGCCGCAGCAGTGCCGCAAATTACCGCAATTAAGGTTCCGGAGATCGCGGTCAAGAGACTGGCATAAAGGGGGCGCCAAACCGTACGATCCAGGCCGACCATCTGATCAGGAGAGTTGCCAGTAAACACATAGCGAAAATTGTTCAGCGTGGGGTCTTTGGGCAAAAAAGTCAGGGTCCCCGCGGCAGACGTCCACTCCGCGGCAGGCTTGAACGCCATGGAGGCCATCCAAGAGATCGGCAAAAGCGCAAGCGCAGCAAAAAAGGCGACCGCGAGGGTGCGTAAGATTAATCCAGTCATTGTGATCTCCGGTTGGGTTGCGTTCCCGCAGCGATCCTTGGCCGCGGGACCGCGAAAGTTAGGCCTTGTCGACGAGCGTGGGCCACGCTGCGCGACTGGCTTGAATGGCGGGGATCATCTTTTCCTCGCCCTTCCGCCTGATCACCCGTTCCCACTTGCGCTGCGCATCGCGCATCGCATCTTCGGGTGATTTCTGGCCTGTCAAGGCAGCTTGCAATTCCTCATCTAACGCGGAATCAAACGCCGTTTGCCCGGCAAAGTTAATGGTCGGTGCCGAGCGAGCAATGGTCGCGCGGATCGTGTCCATCATATAAGGATGATAGGTGTCTTCCACGAATTGCTCAGAGAAGTTCGCTTTTTGGAATGGATCAAAATAGCCCGCGGGGTTGCCCGTCATCCACGAATATATCCGCGTTGAGCTGAGCCATTGGAGGAAAAGATAAGCTGCCTCCGGGTTCCCACTGTTGGAACTGACTGTACCGGTGATGTTGTAGTAAATCACCGAACGGCGCACCAAATCGCCATCGTGGTTCACACCAGGCGGAATATAGGCACCCAGTTGGCCTGCAGCGGCACTGGCCGGGCTGCCATCTTCGTTCATCCGGTCCACAAATTTGGTGACGTTGGTATAGGTCGTCAGGTGTGGCGTTTGACCACTTCCGATTCCGGCATAACCTTCGGCATAGGTCCAGGACAGGGCATCAGGGTGCGCCCATTCACGTGATTTGACGTATTCGGACGCCGCCTTGATCGCCTGATCGGTATCGAGGTTGGGGCGCCCATCTTCGTCAAACCAATACATGTTTGGCACCGCCTGTGCCGCAAATCTGGCATAGAAGCGCGGCAATCCCCAGAAAGGCGCCATATCATTGCCGTTGCCGTAAATTTTGCTGCCACCGAGACCAGTACGACCGGTAAAGAATGCGCTAATCTGATCGCTTTCTTCCCATGTATTTGGTGGTGCAAGCACGCGTCCATATTCATCCTGGAAAGGTTGGGCATGAGCGGGATCTTCGAAATAACCTTTGTTGTAGACCCAAGTTTGAAAATCGCCGTCCAGGGACGCACCGTAATAGTCACCACCATATTTGTAAAGCAACTCAGCCGTTTGCGCAGTTGGCGTCCCGCGCTCCTCGTCCGCCCAGTCGGGCTGGTGGGTTGCGACAAATTCGTTGAGATTCTTTGCGCCTCCAGCCTCCACAAGATCGCCAAGGCTGTTCCAAGGATGGGTGTAGATATCAAACGCACCAGATTGCGTTGTTACGTCCTGCAGCACCCGCTTCCAGATGTCCCCTGCTGGTGCACCGACAATTTCAATTTCTACACCAGTTTCCGCTTCCCAGACCTCTTTGACCGAAGGGCCCGATGGGAATGGTTGAGTGATTTGGCCGATGGCCCCATCGGTCAACAGCATCGTTATTTTTGCTGGTGCCCGCCCTTCGGCGACCATCTTTTTCATCGCTTCAATGGCGCGTCCTTCTGAGTGCGATTCATTGTATTGAAACCGCTCCGCACCAGGAAAACCTGTCGGACCGCCGGTCATTCCTGACGCATACGGCGATGCATGAGCAGGCCTAATGAACTGGGGATTGATGCCAACTGCACCAAGCGCCGACATCGCAGCGCCGCCTTTTAGGATCCCTCTCCGCGTAATGTTGTTCTTTTTCATAGCTTCCTCCCTGAGACACGCGCTCCACTCCTCTAGATCGGCCGCGTTTCATCTCGCCCTGTCAGGAAAAAGGAAACGTTTACATTAGTCAATCCTGAATCTTGCTGAAATCCACCCCCTTAACCCCAAAGCCCCTTAATATCTGTTTTAAAAGTATAAAATAGAATCACGAGGGGTGGCTTCCGACATTTTGGCTCAATTTTTGCTCCAAAAATCAGAATTTTTTGGTAGTCAGCGTGGATGTTTGAAAGAAAAACTGGAAACGTTTACTTGATCGGCATATGCAATACTGGCATAGTCGAATCAACGTAAAGGGAGAGACCAAAATGGAAACCATCAAAGGACCGGGCCTGTTTCTGGGTCAGTTCGCTGGCGACGAAGCGCCATTCAACAGCCTCGAATCGATCTGCGGCTGGGTAAAGGAGTGCGGCTTTGAAGCTGTTCAATTGCCGATGTGGGATACCCGCTTCATCGACCTCAAGAAAGCGGCTGAATCAAAAACCTATGCCGATGAACTGAATGGCATCGCACAGGAAAAAGGCGTGGTGATCTGCGACACAGCAAGCCACATTCAAGGTCAACTCTGCGCGGTGCACCCCGCATATGACACATGGATGGATGGCCTCTGCCCGCCCAACGTGCGCGGGAATCGCAATGCGCGCCAGGCTTGGGCGATTGAGCAGCTGAAAGATTGCGCGCGCGCTTCCAAAAACCTCGGCCTAACCGAACATGCCACCTTTAGCGGCGCATTGGCTTGGCCATTCTGGTACCCTTTCCCCCAACGCGATGAGGGTCTGATTAACGAAGCCTTTGATGAACTGGCTCGTATCTGGTTACCGGTGCTCGACGTATACGAAGAGAACGGTGTGGATCTGTGTTTCGAACTGCATCCGACCGAAGACCTCTATGACGGCGTGACATTTGAGATGTTCCTTGAACGGGTCAACAACCACAACCGCTGCCACATAAACTATGACGCAAGTCACTTTGTGAAACAGGGCTTGGACTATGTACAATTCATCGACTTCTATCATGAACGGATCAAGATGTTCCACGTTAAGGACAGCGAGTTTAATCCAACGGGCAAACAAGGTTTCTTGTCTGGTTACCAACCTTGGCTCAAACGGGCTGCACGAGACCGCAGTCTTGGTGACGGCCAAACAGATTTTGGCGCGATTTTCTCCAAACTGACTGAGTACGATTTCAAAGGTTGGGCTGTCTACGAATGGGAAGACTGCATTGAACATCCCGAAGATGCCGCCCCCAAAGGCGCACAGTTCATCCGCGATCAGATCCGCAGGGTCACAGATAAAACCTTCGATGATTTTGCTGGTGGCAAAGGTGACACTTCCGGTGCCCGTGCAATTCTGGGTTTGGAGTAAGTAGCATGGCAATCGAATCATTTGGAACAGAGCAAGCCGCACGAAAACTGCGGCTTGGCATGGTTGGTGGTGGCCGCGGGGCGTTTATTGGCGCGGTACACCGAATGGCCGCTCGCCTGGATGACAAATGGGACATCGTTGCTGGGGCGCTGTCGGCGGACCCTGACAATGCCAAGGCATCCGGCGCCGATTTGGGTTTGGCGCCGGATCGCGCTTACACGAGTTGGCAAGATATGGTCGAATGCGAAAGCAACCGCGATGACGGCATTGACGCGGTCTCCATCGTAACGCCCAACCACCTGCATTTTGATGTCTCCAAAGCGTTCTTAGAGGCGGGTATCAATGTCATCTGCGACAAGCCAATGACCGTAACATTTGCGGAATCGCAAGAGCTCGTGCGCATTGCCGACGCTAGCGGTGCGCAATTTGTACTGACCCAGAACAACACCGGCTATCCCTTGGTGCGGCAGGCCCGCGAAATGGTCGCCAACGCGGTACTTGGCGACATACAGGTGATCCGGACGTCATATGTTCAGGATTGGCTCACCACAGCGTTGGACGCCGAAGGTCAGAAACAGGCCGCGTGGCGCACCGATCCGAATCTGGCGGGGGCTGGTGGGTCGATTGGTGACATTGGCGTGCATGCGTTCAATCTAGCCGCTTTTATTTCGGGGCTGGAGCTGGAAGAAGTTTGTGCCGATTTGCGCAGTTACGTTCCGGGTAGGCAGCTTGACGACAACGCCAATGTCTTACTGCGTTACAAGGGGGGCGCGACCGGCACACTCTGGACCAGTCAGGTGGCGCCAGGCAACTATAACCGGCTAAGTATGGGAATCTACGGCACCAAAGGCGGTCTAGAGTGGGTTGGAGAGGACAACGACAACCTCTACTATACCCCGTTCGGCGAGCCGACTCGCACCATCACGCGCGGCGGGCCGGGTGCAACGGATGTTGCGAATGCGGGCACACGCATGCCCCCTCGTCACCCTGAAGGCTACATTGAAGGGTTTGGGAACATTTATTCAAATGCCGCCGAAATCATCTGGGCCGCAAAGGAAGGGCGCGATCCCGATCCGTTTGCCACCGATTTGCCAACTGTACGTGATGGAGCCACCGGCCTCGCGTTTATCGAGGCGTGTGTCCAATCCTCGAACGAAGGCGGTGTCTGGAAAAAGGTCGAATCCGTAGATTAGGCAGCACCCAAAACCGCCGCGGCCCACCACGAAAAAGGAACACACCTTGTCCCCGACAGACATTTTTCGCCACACGGCATTTGGTCGAGGTTTGGCTGACGTCCGGCAGGTCATAATTTCGGATGGCCCCGGTGCCGGTGGGCGCTTGATCGAAGTGCGTACACCAAGCGGGCTCTGCGCCGAT
>SPJP01000124.1 GCA_006844665.1 Paracoccaceae bacterium | reverse complement strand
AGGCCGATGAAGTCGAGCTGGACGAAGACGCGGCTTAAGGCTGCAAGATACCGGCGGCATAGTCTATGACAAATTCCAGCCCGACAGAGGACTCGCTGCAAAGCGCCGAAACCTCTGTTCGGTCTGACACGACGACAGTGATTTCTGTTGATGCGATGGGCGGCGATGCTGGCCCATCTGCAGTCGTGTCTGGACTGGCGATATCGGCAAAGAAGAACCCGGATATCAGGTTCATCTTGCATGGCCCCAAAGAACAGCTGGCCAATTTGGTGGCGCGCAAAAGCGCGTTGGAAGGCCGGGTCGAGATCAGGGATGCCACGGGCGTCGTCAGCATGGACGACAAACCTTCCCACGTGATGCGCCACGGGCGCGACACATCAATGTGGAGCACGATCGAGGCCGTTCGCGACGGCGATGCCACTGTGGCTGTCAGCTGCGGCAATACCGGCGCCCTGATGGCCGTCAGTATGATTCGTCTTCGCAAGATCCCTGGGGTGAACCGCCCGGCGATTGCCTGCCTTTGGCCGTCCCGCAGCGCCAGCGGCTTTAACGTTATGCTGGATGTGGGCGCAGATATCCGCGCCGATGCCACTGACCTGCTACAATACAGCCTGATGGGCGCGTCTTACGCGCGTTTGGGCCTGGGTTTGGAAAAACCTCGGGTCGGGTTACTGAATGTGGGCACCGAAGAACACAAAGGCCGGGCCGAGCTGAAAGTGGCCAATGACCTGATCGAGCTGGCTGCCGAAAAAGGCAGCTACGAATATGTGGGCTTTGTTGAAGGCGGGGACATCCCCAGCGACAAAACTGATGTGATCGTCACGGATGGGTTTACAGGCAATATCGCACTGAAAACCGGCGAAGGCACGGCCAAGCTGATTGGCACGTTTCTGCGCGAAGCTTTTGCCTATTCGCCCCTATCGCGCATCGCAGCCCTTTTGTCGCTGACATCGATGCGGCGTCTGTCCAAGCGGATTGATCCACGCCGGGTGAATGGCGGGGTTTTCCTGGGTTTGAACGGAACGGTGGTGAAATCCCATGGCTCGGCTGACGCAACGGGGGTTGCCGCGGCGATCAAGTTGGCGTTCACTCTGTCCCAATCTCATTTTGTAAGCCGTTTGAGTGCGCGCCTTGCATCCGCCACTGAAACCGAGCCCACGGCCGAGCCGACCCCGGCAGACGCCCCCGACTTGCAGGATCCGAATGTCTAAACGTGCCGTTGTCAAAGGGGTTGGTCACTACCTGCCCGAACGTGTTGTTCCCAATTCTCATTTCGAGAGTTTTCTGGAAACGACGGACGCCTGGATCAAGTCCCGTTCAGGGATCGAGCGCCGACATTTTGTTGCCGAAGGTCAGACGACCTCGGATCTGGCGATCGCAGCGGGCAAGGCAGCTTTGGCCAATGCGGGCATGGACGCAGATCAGCTGGATGCGGTGATTGTCGCGACCTCGACCGCGGATCTGACCTTTCCGTCTGCGGCCACCATGGTGCAAGCAGGTTTGGGCATGACCCGGGGCTTTGCCTATGACGTTCAGGCTGTTTGCGCGGGCTTTGTCTATGCGCTGTCCAATGCCAATGCGATGATCCTGTCCGGTCAGGCCGACCGCGTTATGGTGATCGGCGCAGAAACCTTTAGCCGGATCATGGACTGGACGGACCGGGGCACATGCGTTTTGTTCGGCGACGGCGCAGGCGCGTTGATCTTGCAGGCCGAAGACGGCGTTGGGGACACAACGGATCGTGGCATTCTTTCGGTGGATCTGAATTCCGACGGTCGCCACAAAGACATTCTTTATGTTGATGGCGGGGTGTCGACCCATTCCACCGGCCATTTACGGATGCAGGGCAAAGAGGTCTTCCGCCACGCGGTCGAAAAACTGGCGGCCACCGCCCATACCGCACTGGACAAGGCCGGGATCGCCACAGATCAGGTCGACTGGATCGTGCCCCATCAGGCGAATTTGCGGATCATCAAAGCGACCGCCCAAAAGATGGGTCTGCCCATGGATCAGGTGATCGTTACAGTCCAAGATCACGGCAATACGTCGGCTGCATCGATTCCCTTGGCGCTGTCTGTAGGCGCATCTGAAGGAAAAATTAAGCAAGGTGACTTAATCGTAACCGAAGCAATCGGCGGTGGACTGGCCTGGGGGGCCGTTGTTTTGCGTTGGTAGGCGTTGAAAGACGTTTCACAAGCCCTTGATATTGACATCTATTCCCAAAGCCACATACTTGCCTGAACAAGCGAGGAATGCGCATGTCTGAAAAAACCCTTACCCGAATGGATCTCAGCGAAGCTGTGTTCCGCGAAGTTGGCCTTTCTCGCAATGAAAGCGCCGAACTTGTTGAAAGTGTTCTGAAACATATCTCTGATAGCCTTGTGAAAGGCGACAGCGTGAAGATCTCTAGTTTTGGGACCTTCTCGGTACGGGATAAAGCCGCACGTGTGGGCCGGAACCCAAAAACAGGCGAGGAAGTTCCTATTCATCCTCGCCGGGTGCTGACCTTCCGCCCATCGCATCTGATGAAAGAGCGTGTGGCCGACGGGAATCGCTCCTAACCCCCCTCGAGTTGTAAAAAATGCCTAAGTCTGCCGAAGCCTTTAGAACCATCAGCGAGGTTGCTGAATGGCTCGACACCCCAACCCATGTGTTGCGATTCTGGGAAAGTAAGTTCCCACAGGTCAAACCGGTGAAACGGGCGGGCGGGCGACGCTATTATCGCCCGGCAGATATGGAATTGCTGTCCGGCATCAAGAAACTGCTTCACGAAGACGGCGTTACGATTCGAGGTGTGCAGAAGATTTTGCGCGAACAAGGCGTGCGCCATGTGTGTGCTCTGTCAGAGCGCGAAATCGAAGGCTACGAACGCCCGGCAGCACCGGTTAGCGTGGCGGCCCCGAAAAAGCGCGTGGCCCCGGTTGAGGAAGGCGCGAAGGTCGTGTCCTTGCGCCCCGCGGCCGAGACACCAGCACCTGCGCCCGTTCCTTCTGCTGAGCCCGACGAAATTGTGGCCGAGGACTTGGCAACTGACAATTTGTTCGCCGACCCCGAACCTGATCCCCCTTCCCTTTTCGACATGCTGCCCGAACCCGATCCGGTGGTAGAACAGCGCGTCGAAGCCTCTGCTGCAAAAGTCGAAATTCCTCCTTTGCCACCGGTATCCCCGACCCTGTACAGCACAGCACCGGACAGCTTGCAGACCCTTCGCGCGGCTGATCCCGCAACGCTGGCTGGGTCCGCGGATCAGTTAGTGACCATTGCCGCGCAGCTAAAAGCCCTTCGGATCAAGATCGCGCAGTCTTTGACGCAAAAAGAGCTCTGACCGCGTGGCCAGAATGCAGAATCTTGCTTGCTCTCCCCTTCAAATCAAGTATTTAGGCGGAACAAATGTCGGGCTATGGCGCAGTCTGGTAGCGCGTCCGTCTGGGGGACGGAAGGTCGCAGGTTCGAGTCCTGCTAGCCCGACCAAAAATCTACGACATTTTGTACACTCAGGTCGGCGCGCATGAACGGCGTGGCGCAGACCGAAATGGCGCCCGGCGTTTTGGCTGACAATACCCTACGCAGATTGATCGTAAGCGGTGTCATTCACGCCGCCCAGGACATCACCGAAGACCAGATCCAGCCGGCCAGTTTGGACCTGCGTTTGGGGCAAACTGCATACCGCGTGCGGGCGTCTTTTCTGGCTGGTGCGGGCAGATCTGTCGAAAGCCGCCTGTCAGAGTTTGAGATGCACCGCATCGATCTGTCAGGCGGTGCTGTCTTGGAAAAGGGCTGTGTCTATCTGGTGCCACTAATGGAATCCGTCGCCCTGACGGACGGGATCCAAGCCGTGGCAAATGCCAAAAGCTCGACCGGTCGTTTGGATTTGCTGACCCGGTTGATCACCGATGGTGGCGAAGAATTCGACCGGATTCCAAATGGTTACACCGGCCCCCTTTATGCCGAGATTTGCCCGCGATCTTTTTCCGTCCTGGTGCGGCCCGGCCAGCGGTTGAACCAGATCCGGTTCCGCGCCGGGCAAGCGGTTCTGGATGACGATGCATTGCGCACACTGCATGCCAGCACGCCTTTGGTGTCCGGCCCGGCCCATATTGACCAGGGCTTGGGCTTTTCCGTTGATCTGAAGCCAGATGGATCGACCTTGGTGGGCTACCGCGCGAAACCCCATACAGGCGTGATCGATATGGACAGGATCGGTGCCTATGACCCGGCCGAGTATTGGGAAGACGTGCGCAGCGATCAAGGCCAGATTATTCTGGATCCGGGGGCGTTCTATATTCTTGTTAGCCGCGAGGCCGTGCATATCCCGCCGGATTATGCCGCTGAAATGGCCCCCTATCTGGCCATGGTCGGTGAATTCCGCGTCCATTATGCGGGTTTCTTTGACCCAGGCTTTGGACATGATGCGGCTGGCGGCACCGGCGCACGCGGTGTGCTAGAGGTCCGCTGCCACGAAGCCCCGTTCGTGCTGGAACACGGCCAAATAGTCGGACGCCTGGTATACGAGCGGATGAGCGCGCCACCGGAGAGGCTTTACGGGGCAGGCCTGGCCTCGAACTACCAAGGACAGGGTCTGAAACTGTCTAAACATTTCAAAAGCTAACGGCCCTTTCATGAACAAGCTGGCTTTCTTAATTGGTGCGGTGGCCGTCACCGGAGCAAATGCTATTCTATTGTCCCCCGTGGCCCCGGCAATCGCGGTGGATTTGGACGTGTCTTTGCACCGGGTACTGTGGGGCGCAGCGGTATACGGGTTGGCGACATTAAGCAGCGCCTTGCTGTTGGCCCGTTGGGCGGGAAAACAGGGCCCCGCGCGCAGTTTGCGCTTGGCGCTTGTGTTGCTGGCTGTCAGCTTTTTAACGGCAGGTTCTGGCCCCTCGATCACATGGTTCCATGCTGCTTCGGCCATGGCGGGAATTGGAACCGGGGTCGCCCTGCCCTCGGCCTACGCATTGGGACGCTTGGTTAGCCCCCCGGGCAGGGAAGCCCGGACCATGGGTCTGGTTCTGTCAGGCTGGACCATCGCCCTGATCTGTGGCGTCAGTCTGGCGGGCTACCTAGCCGACACCATCGGCTGGCGTTGGGTCTATTGGGGGTTTGGAACGGTCACCGCCGGGCTGGTTCTGGGCGGGCTGCGCTGCGATCTGCCGAACCCCGCCAACAAGGACACGCGCCTGTGGCGGGCTTGGCAACAGCCTGGGTTTTCCAAAGCGCTGGCCGTTATGGGGCTGTTAATGCTGGCGTTTTACACAAGCTACACTTTTATTGGCGCCCATGTTGTGACCCGGATGGGATTTGGTACGACCGAGGCCGGGCTGGTCGTGTTGGCCTATGGCATGGGCTTTGGAACCAGCACATTTGTTGACCCGCTTTTGGACAGGATCGGCGCCGCCCGGGTGGCGCGGCCTTTGTTTTTGATCACCAGCGCATTCTATGTTGGGTTCGGCTTTGCGGCGCATTCCTTTGGCGCGCTGTGGGTGTCCACGTTTCTATGGGGCATCACACAACATCTGGCGCTGAACATCGCGGTTGGCCGGCTAAACGCTTTGTCGGATCAACACAGGGCCGCCGTCTTGGGCTGGAATACGGCGATCACATATCTGGCTGTGTTCCTGGGGGCTATTTTCGGGCAATACCTGTTCGCGGCTGCAGGGTTTCAGGGCCTGACCCTGCTTTCAGCAGCCCTATTGGCGGTGATGGCGCTGTTGGCGAAACCGCAGGCTTAGGGGCGGCGCAGGACAGAAAGCATCCGGCGGTTGCGGCGCAGGTTGCGTTCGTTGACCCAGCTTTTGGCCCGCGCTTCAGGTGTACCCTTTCGGTCCCCTGCTGCCCGGCCTTCGCCAGTATATTTTTCGATCAAACGCAAAAATGCGTCGAGACAGATGTGAAAAAGCTTTGCCATTTCGAATAACGCCACGCTGGATACTAAAGTTAACAAACAGTTAACGATCCGATGCGGCGCAAATGGGACAAAGTCGCGACAGTTTTTAGGAGTTTACTCGTCAAACATCTCGGATTGGTCATCGGGGTCGATCACCTCATCGTCGTTGTCTTCGACTGTTGAAACCCGGCCCGGCGGTGGGCGGCTGTCCAGCAATCCAGCCGATCGCAATTCGGCCAGGCCAGGCAGATCGCGGGCGTTTTCCAGCCCGAAATGATCCAGAAAGTCTTGGGTCGCAACGAAGGTCACAGGCCGGCCGGGGGTCATACGCCTGCGGCCAAGCCTGATCCAACCCAACTCGATCAATAAATCCAAGGTCCCGCGGGACACTGAAACGCCGCGGATCTCTTCAATCTCGGCCCGGGTGACGGGTTGGTGATAGGCAACGATGGCCAGAGTTTCGATGGCCGCGCGGCTTAGCTTGCGGGTCTCGACCACCTCGTTCTGCATCAAGAACGCCAAATCAGGGGCGGTGCGGATGGCCCAGGCCTCGCCTACTTTGACGACCCGAACGCCGCGCCCGTCATAGCGTTTACGCAGATGGGCCAATGCCTCGGACGCGTCGCAGCCATGGGGCATACGGGCGGCCAATTGCGGTACGGTCAGAGGATCCGCGGACGCGAACAGCATCGCTTCGATCATGCGTTCTTGTTCCGCAATCGGCGGGGCCTTGAACAGCGAGGGGCCGTTTTCGGCTGGGGGAAGCGCATCGTCCATCATTGGCGTGTTGTACGGCGAATTTCGATGGGGGCAAAGACCTCGGCCTGGCGGATTTCAGCCCGTCCGGCCTTGACCAGTTCAAGCGAGGCCGCAAAGGTCGCGGCCGTGGCCGACACACGGCGGGTCGGATCAACCGTCCATCCATCGGGCAGATATGATTCAATGGTGGTCCATTCGCCCACATAGCCGATCAAGCCACGCATACGTTCTAGTGCTTCTTCCATCGTCAGGACCGAGTCCCGGTCCATCACGAAGGGGCGGAAGTCATCGCGGGTTCTGATCCGGGCATAGGCCTGCATCAGGTCCAGCAAGGTGGCCGAATAGGTCACTGCCTTGGTCCGGGTCACCGTTTCGGGCACGCCGCGGGCGAAGAAATCCCGGCCCAACTGGTCACGGGCCATCAGTTTTTTGGCCACTTCCCGCATGCCTGCCAAACGTTCCAACTGAAAGGCCAGATGCGCGGCCAGATCTTCACCTGAGGGGCCGTCGTCGCTGGGATCAGGGGGAAGCAGCAGCCGAGATTTCAGGAAGGCCAGCCAAGCCGCCATTACCAAATAGTCGGCTGCCAGTTCAATACGAAGGCTTTTCGCTCGTTCGATAAAGGCCAAATACTGCTCGGCCAGCATCAGAACCGAGACTTTGCGCAGATCGACCTTTTGGGTTCGCGACAGGCTAAGCAACAGGTCAAGCGGGCCTTCGAACCCGTCGACATCAACGATCAGCGCCTCTTCAGCCAAGCGTTCTGCCACGGATTGTCCGCGCACTACACTGTCCTGCCAGCCGTCATTCGCCATTATGCCTGCCCTTGTTTTTCAAGCACAGAGTCCGTGGCAAGGGGCCGGATGTCAAGCGGTGTGGATTACTTCGCGATCACAGGAATACAGGGGGTGCTTTCGGCCAAAAACACCGAACAAAAGCCCCGCGCATCACCCACATTGGCAAAAGACATGACCCGCAAACGGTGGAATTCGCGGCCACCAGAGATCGCCCGTTGGATCACAGGGCTTTTGTCACCAAGAAAGCGTGCAAACCGCTGCGATAGCCGCGCCCATTCCTGCTGAGCGATCTCGGGGCTGTCAAAGGCGCCGAATTGAACCATGCGGGTGCCCGCGCTGATGGTCGCTGGGTCAACAAATATCGAAGGCAGGCCTGCTTGGGGTGCCGTCGCGGTGGGTGCGACGGTTGTCGGCGCAACAACGGGTTGTGTGCGGCGCAAGCTTGCAGGCCGCGCAACCGGGCGAGGCGAGACGCGAACCCCCGGCACATTAGGGGCCACGACAGCTGCCAAACGTTCGGCCTCTGGCTCGGCCAATGGGGCCGGCGTGCTAAGCTGCGGTGCCCCGGCGGCCAACGCGGCGGCCATAGCATCAAGTGCAGCCTTTTGCTGTTCAGGCGTCATATCTGGGGTCAAAGGCGTTATAGCAGCACGGCTGCCATTGGTCTGGGACTGCGGCGCCAAAAGGGTCGTGTCTACGTTGGTCGGAGCCAAATCTAAAGCGGGCGGTGCCAAAACAACCTGATTTGGAGCATCTGCGGCGTGTCCTTGGGCTTGGACCTCGTTCACGCTTAGGCCTTGATGCTCGGCCTGCAATCCACCTGGATCTTCGGGACGCACGCGCATGGGTTCAGAAATTGCTTTAATAACAGGGATGCCCGTCACGTCACGCTGAATGGTTTGCCATCCCCAAACCGCCAAGCCAACGACTAAAGCTAAAGAGCTGACCGCGCCGATCCAATTGATCACAAGGGCCCCCTGCCCGGTGTCAGAGTCCTGTTGAGGAGCGTAGCCGTAGCCCGCGCTTGGATCGATGCCTGTCATTTTTCGCCTCAATACTACGACGTCTAACGCGCCGTTCGCCACTGCCTGGTCGGGGGATGCTTGTAATGCAGCCTCCTCGCCCATGGGGACAGTTTAGCAAAGGCTTGTCCAAACTCAACAGGGCAAGCACAGTTTTTCAAACGCGGTGCATTGCGTGGCCGTTTTGCACCGCGTTTGGCTGATTTGCTTAGCGCATTTCTTCCATTGGCGAGACACCACAGATGCCCAAACCATTGGCAATCACGATCTGGCAGGCATGAACCAACGCCTGTTTGGACTGTGTGGCGGCCTTGTTGCCTTCTTGCACGAAACGGAGGCTTGGATTGTCATTGCCCCTGTTCCACAGCGCATGGAGATCAGAGGCTAAGTCATACAGATAAAACGCAATTCTGTGCGGCTCATTCGTGCGTGCGGCCGTTGCCACTTGCCGTGGCCAATCGGCCAAACGGCGCACCAAAGCCTGTTCGCCCGCGTCGGCCATGGGGTCGGCTTCGGCGGCCAAAAGACTGGCCGCATCGGTCTGGATCCCTTCTGCGGCGGCCTTGCGGCGCACGGATGCAATCCGTGCATGGGCATATTGCACGTAGAACACTGGGTTATCTTTGGATTGCTCTTGTACCTTGTCGAAATCGAACTCTAACAGCGCGTCATTCTTGCGCGTCAGCATAACGAAACGGGTCACATCCGCGCCCACCATTTCCACAACATCGCTAAGGGTTACAAAATTACCCGAGCGTTTGGACATTTTGAATTCTTTGCCGTCCTTGACCAGTTTGACCAGCTGCATCAGCTTTACATCCAGCGGAACCCGGCCATCCGACAGCGCACTGACGGCGGCTTTCATGCGCTTGACATAGCCGCCATGATCGGCGCCCAAGATATCAATCAAGATATCAAAGCCACGTTCTATCTTGTTGAAATGATAAGCGATATCCGGCGCGAAGTAAGTCCAGCCGCCATCCGATTTTTTCACCGGACGGTCCACATCATCGCCGTGGGCAGTCGACTTGAACAGTGTTTGTTCCCGGGGCTCCCAATCATCTGGCTTCTTGCCTTTCGGTGGCTCCAGATAGCCTTCATAGATAAGGCCTTTGCCATCAAGGCTGCCCAAAGCTGCTTCGATCCGGCCTGTGCCGTACAAGGACTTCTCGCTGTAATAGACATCCATTTTGACGCCCAAGCCTGCCAGATCACTGCGGATCATCGCCATCATCGCCTCGGTCGACAGGTTGCGCGCATCCACCAGCCAGACGTCTTCTGGCTGATCGATCCAAGCATCGCCGACTTTGTCCTTCAGCATCTGCCCCACTTCGACCAGATATTCGCCGGGATAAGTGCCGTCCTCAAAAGCCACGTCGCGGCCATGGGCTTCCAGGTAGCGCAGGTAAGCGGACCGGGCCAAAACATCGACCTGAGCGCCACCGTCGTTAATGTAATATTCACGGGTCACTTTATAGCCTGCGAAATCAAGCAAGCTTGCCAGCGCATCGCCAAAGACCGCACCACGTGCGTGTCCGACATGCATCGGGCCTGTTGGGTTGGCCGAAACAAATTCGACGTTTACCTTTTTGCCTTCGCCCAGATCACACCGGCCATAATCGGCCCCTTGGGTCAAAATGCTATGTACGACGCCCTGCCACACTTGGGGCGCAAGCCGCAGGTTCAAGAACCCCGGCCCCGCCACGCTGGCATCAGTAACCCGGTCGTCCTTCATCAGGTTTGCAGCTAGTGCATCCGCGATGTCGCGGGGTTTCATTTTTGCCTGCTTTGCCAAGACCATAGCTGCGTTGGTCGCCATATCGCCATGAGCCAGATCACGCGGAGGCTCGACGGTGACAGCTCGGGTCTCTAGCCCTTCGGGCAAGACGCCGGTTTCAGTCAAGCTGTTCAGCTCTTGGATCACAAGGCTGCGAATGTCGGAAAACAGGTTCATATCATACGTCCTTCGGTGTTGGCCGGGGTGTATCACGACCACTTCGGGCGTCAATGCTCTGACAAAGCAGACAACGTTCCGGTCAATTTCGTATGGGCTTGAAGCGCATAACGATCGGTCATTCCAGCGATATAATCAGCGACAATCCTTGCCAAAGCCGTTTCATCCCGGGCCCGATCGATATCTTTTTGCCAGTTCGAGGGCAGTGCCGATGAGTTTTTCAAATAATACGGGAACAATTCGTTCACAGCCTTTGAGACTTCGGCCCGTTTTTCCATCACGCTTGGCGCGCGGTACATCTTGGAAAACAGGAATTCCCGGATCTCTTTCAATTTTGGCCACATCTGCGCGGAAAATTGCACGACCGAATGATCAAGGTCCCGAATATCTTGGGCCGATGACGGGTTGGCCGCAGCAATCAGACTGGTGCTTTCTTCCAAGACGTCCTCGACCATCATCCCGAACACCCGCCGCAACGCTTCATGGCGCCTGCGGTACGGGTCCAGCCCGGGATATTTGGCGTCAACTTCAAGATATGCGGGCGCAACCAAGGCCAAGTCCATCAATTGGTCCTCAGAAAACAGGCCTGCCCGCAAGCCGTCATGTAAGTCGTGGTTATTATAGGCAATATCGTCTGAAATGGCAGCCACCTGGGCTTCGGCACTGGCGAAAGTATCCAATTCCAAATCGTGGTCCTGAGCATATTCAGCCAAAGCATAGGGCAAATCGCCAGTCACCGGACCGTTGTGCTTGGCGATCCCTTCTAGCGTTTCCCAAGTCAGGTTTAGCCCATCGAATTCAGCATAATGCCGTTCCAGTGATGTGACGATCCGAAGCGCCTGGGCATTGTGATCAAAACCGCCATAAGGGGCCATCAACGCATCCAGCGCATCTTCACCTGTGTGACCAAAGGGGGTGTGACCAAGATCATGGGCCAGTGCCACAGCTTCTGTTAGTTCTTGGTTAAGATTCAACACCCCCGCGATTGTCCGCGCCACCTGAGCAACTTCGATTGAATGGGTCAATCGGGTGCGAAAATAGTCGCCTTCATGTTCCACAAAAACTTGGGTCTTGTGCTTTAGACGCCGAAAGGCCGAGGCATGAATAATGCGATCCCGGTCCCGCTGGAAAGCGCTGCGAAAATGGCTTTCATCCTCCGGGTGCAAACGCCCGCGGCTAGACTTTGGATGTGACGCGTAATTCGCCTGCATTTGTGACCCGTTCTTGTCCTGTGGCTCTGGCTCCCCTATATCTGACGGGTAGCAGAAATAACACAGATTTTGGTGGTCCAAGATGTCCCTTACCCTTCCCCCGCGGGTTACAGAGCGTGCTTTCGAGCGTTTGGCCGAAATCAACGCTGGATCAGGCTCTCCTCAAGCTTTGCGAGTGGCTGTCGAAGGCGGTGGGTGTTCTGGATTTCAGTATGAAATCAAACTAGACGCCCCTTCTGAACAGGACATGGTACTTGAAGGGGGCGGGCAAAAAGTGGTCGTCGATCAAGTCTCTTTGCCTTTTCTATCCAATGCAGTCATTGATTTTTCCGAAGAATTGATCGGCGCGCGTTTTGTAATCGACAATCCTAACGCGACATCCAGCTGTGGGTGCGGAACCAGTTTTTCGATCTGACTTTAGGCGTCTAGAAAAGTTCCAAATCACCTGCGGGTTTCTTGACGGATGCTGCGTCGTCACTGGCGGTTTGCCGACAAAATCATCTGACGCCATAAAGCGTTGTTGGGCCCGCCCGGTTGTTGGGAAAAACCTAAGCCTTCGCCCCCGACGTCCCCCAAGACTTTGGCCGACAAGTGCGATGCCTTCCGCTTGTAAAAATTCCAATGCAAATGCTCCGTTCACAGCACCAATTTGCGAACTGGAGTTCAACATTTGCGCGCCCCCAAAAATTTTAGCCTGCAGATCAGACTTGTGGCTTCCCGTTTTCAACAATCCGTTGATCAGCAATTCCATCGCATTCACGCCGTATCTAAGCAAAGTTTCATCGCCGCCTACATGACCAGGAAGCAAATAGTGGTTCATTCCGCCAATGTTACGTCTTTTATCCCAGATACAGGTTGCAACACATGATCCAAGCAAGGTGGTCAAACACAAATTTGGGTCGGCTGACACCAAGTATTCTCCCTGCGCCAAATTCGTGAAACTCTGATTTTTTGCTACCTGCGAAACGTTCATTTCGGAAGCCCATTTATCCGTCGGGTTTGCTTCAACAAAGCTTTTCCAAT
>SPJP01000123.1 GCA_006844665.1 Paracoccaceae bacterium | reverse complement strand
GGTGCCGCTTCATAGATTGGCGCTGCGCTGAAATCTGGGCTGGCGAACATGGTTTCAATCAGGGCCAGTTGGTCTTGGTCTATGCCTTCGAATAGCGGACGCCGGGTTTTGAATTCGGCCTCGACCAATTCAGAAATCCGTTCAATTCCATGCTCGTGCACGGTGATCTTAATGCGGGCCTTATACTTGTTGTCGCGCCGTCCCAGCAGGTTGTAGACGCTGACGATGCTTTCGATATAGGGCAGCAGGTCGGCCTTTGGCAGGAAGTCCTTGATGACCTTGCCGATCATCGGAGTACGGCCCAGACCGCCGCCGACGATGACCTCGAACCCATGTTCGCCATCACGCGACACCAGCCGCAGGCCGATATCATGGGCCTTAATCACGGCGCGGTCGGCCGCTGCACCGGTCACGGCGATTTTGAATTTGCGGCCCAGGAATTGGAATTCAGGATGGTCTGTCGACCATTGGCGCAGCAGTTCTGCGACCGGGCGGGGGTCTGCGACCTCGTCCGCGGCGGCCCCGGCGAAATGGTCTGCGGTTACGTTGCGGATGGTGTTGCCGCTGGTCTGGATCGCGTGCATGCCGACCTCGCCCAATGCATCCAGCATGTCGGGGACGTCGCGCAGTTTGGGCCAGTTGTACTGGATGTTCTGGCGGGTGGTGAAGTGGCCGTAGCCCTTGTCCCACTTTTCCGCCAGGGTCGCCAGAACCCGCATCTGGGCCCCGGTCAGGGTGCCGTAGGGGATCGCGACCCGCAGCATATAGGCGTGCAATTGCAGATACAGCCCGTTCATCAGGCGCAGAGGTTTGAACTCTTCCTCTGTCAAGGACCCGTCGATGCGGCGTTCCACCTGGGCGCGGAACTGGGCGTTGCGTTCGGCCAGAAAGGCGCGGTCGAAGTCGTTATATTGGTACATTGCTACGCTCCTACACTCAGGTCGGCTTGCTTGCCGTGGAAATAGTTCGAAGGGCCAGTGCGGCGGAAGTCTTCGCGGAAATGGGTCGGCTCGGGGCCGTTAGGGCCTTGGATGGCGTCGACCAGATAGGCGCCGACCAGGGTTGCGTGCTGTTGGCCTGCCTCGATCAGGCGCAGTTCGGCGTCGGCTTCGTCTTCCAGCAACACGGCGTTTGACAGGCTGGGCGTCCAGCTGTCATCGGCGGCCAGATAGACCACATCGCCGTCTAGCAGGGTGTTCGCGGTCAGAACTTTGGGGGTGAAGGCGCGGCTCATTGAGCGATCTCCTGTAACTCGGGAAGGGCCATGACCGCGCGGCGCGGGGTTAGACCATAAAGCAAAACGGCAGGTCCGGTGCACAAGGCGGCGGTGTCCGGAAGATCTGCCAAAGTGGTGGGGCGGATGCGCTGATCGGCGCGGCTGATGTTTTCGACGATTGTCACAGGGGTCGTGCCGGGCGCGCCATGCATCATCAGGCGGCCTTGCAAGTAGCGACTGCCCTTCTTGGCCATATAGATTGCGGCCACGGTGCCCGGCGCGGCCAGGCTGCGCCAGTCTTGTTCGGCAAAGCCCGCCACATCATGGCCGGTTAGAAAGCGCAGATCGGTGTTGCGCCCGCGCTTGGTCATGCTTTGGCCAATGGCGGCTGTGGCGGCGGACGCAGCGGTTAGCCCTGGCACGATGGACCAGGGCACGCCCGCGGATTCCAACGCGTCGAGTTCTTCATCCAGGCGGCCATAAACGCCGGGATCGCCCGATTTCAGGCGCACGACCTGCGCCCCTTTGCCCGCATGTTCCACCATCAGCTCGCAGATGTCCTCTTGGGACATAGAAGGGCCGAAGCCGGTTTTTCCGGCGTGGATCAGGGTGGCTTCGCGGCGGGCGAGCTCTAGGATTTCCGGCGACACCAGCTGGTCGTGGATCACCACATCGGCTTCGTCCAACAGTTTGCGGGCCTTTAGGGTCAGCAGTTCCGGATCGCCGGGGCCTGCGCCGACCAGCGCCACGGCGCCGGGTTTGGGGGCGGTGTTCAGGTGCTGGTCCAGCAGGGTGTTCAGGGCGCTGCGCGCGCCGTCGGTGCCGTCTTTGGCAAAAGCGGCGGGGCCAGTGCCAAAGTAATAGGCGCGCCAAAAGTCTCGGCGCTTGCGGCCCATGGGCAGGGCATCGGCGCGGGCGCGGAAGGCTTTGCCTATCCGGGCGAGCGTGCCCAGAACAGGCGAAAGCTTTGCTTCCAGATCTGCCTTGATCGCGCGGGCCAGAACGGGGGCTGCGCCTTCGGTCCCGATCGCGATGGTGACCGGGTCGCGGTCGACGATGGCGGGGGTGATGAACTGGCTGTCGTGCAAATTGTCGACGATATTGACCAACGCGCCGTCTGCCTTGGCATGCGCTGCGATGCGGGCGTCTTGGGCTGCATCCTCGGTAGCGGCATAGGCGAGGGCGGCACACAGCGCATCCCCGGGGCCAAAATCCCGGCGCATCAGGGTAAGCTTGCCTTCTGCAGCCCAGTCTTCGATCTGGGGATGGGGGGTCGGGGCAAAGACCATCAGGCGCGCTTTGGTCTTTAGCAGCAGGCGCAATTTGGCCAAAGCCGCGTCGCCGCCGCCCGCTAAAACGATGCGCCGTCCGGCCGTATCCAGAAAGATCGGAAAATGTTGCATGGCAAACCCCGGTTGAAACTTATCCCTAATATAGAACTTTGTTCCGGTATTTTGCGAGTATCGCCATTAGATAAGGAATTCTGTTTCGCTTCGTGGCGAAATATGCGATGAATGTCCAAAATCGAAGGGGAAACAGAATGTCTGTCCGTTTGGATGCCACTGACCGGAAAATCCTTTCCGAAATGCAGCTTGATAACACCCAGTCTTTGGACGAAATCGCCCGCAAAGTGGGGTCTTCCAAGACGCCGGTGTGGAACAGAATCAAGAAATTAAGGGCCGCTGGCGTGATTAGGTCCGAGGTCGCGGTGTTGGACCCCACCAAGCTGGGGTTCGAGGCGTGCTTCTTCGTGCTGATCCGCACGTCCGAGCATGAGGCCGATTGGCAGGACCGGTTTCTGGCCGCCCTGCAAGCCCGCCCCGAGGTATTAGAGGCCCACCGCCTAGCCGGGGATATCGACTATATCCTGAAGGTGCAGGTGGAAAACGCCCGGGCCTATGACGTGTTCTATCAGGCCTTGATATCCGAAGTGCGGATTTTCAATGTCACGGCTTTGCTGAGCATGGAAGAGATCAAAAGTACCCAAGCCTTGCCGCTATAGCTGCACCATCAGCCGGTCCAACCCGTGGAAATGGTATTTGTCGGCGTAGCGGGGCGGCTCGGTCAGGCGCAGGCCGGGACAGCGGCCAAACAGGATCGGCAGGGCGCGGGTCAGCTCTAGCCTTGCCAGGGGAGCGCCAACGCAGAAATGCAAGCCGCCGCCAAAGCTGGCATTGGGGCGCGTGGGGCGGGTTGGATCAAACTCGGCCGGGTTTGGCACAAGGGCAGGGTCGCGATTGGCGCAGGCCAGCAGCAGGCCCACTAGGTCGCCGCGTTTAAAGTCGTGGCCATGGATCTGGATGTCCTCATAGGCATAGCGCGTGAACAGATGCAGCGGCGGGTCATAGCGCAGAGTTTCTTCCACCAAGGCGTCAATGCCATCTGTCCCGGCCACCATCCCGTGATCCAGCAGCGCTTTGACCCCGTTGCCGATGCTGTGCACCGTGGCCTCGTGCCCGGCGTTCAGCAGTAGGATGCAAGTGGTGATCAGTTCGGGCGTGGACAGCTTTTCGCCGTCTTCCTCGGCCGCGATCAGCTGGGTGATCAGATCATTCCTAGGGTCGGTGCGGCGGGCGTCGATATACTCGGACAAAAAGGCGGTGAATTGGGTCGCGGCCAGGGCGGCGGCGTCTTCATCCGCGCGGGTGCGGCTGGCGGTGTAGACCGACACCATGGCGTTGGACCAGGCCAGCAGTTGATCGGCCATGGATTCCGGTACCCCCAGCAGGCGGGCGATGATGATAACGGGGATGTGCTGGGCGAAAGCGGGCAGCAGATCGAACGGGGCATCCTGGGGGAAGGCGTCGATCAGGCTGTGGGACAGGGCCTCGATCTCCGGGCCAAGGGCGGCGATCCGGCGCGAGGTGAAGGCCCGCAGAACCAAGCCCCGCAGGCGAGTGTGACGGGGCGGTTCCAGCTCCAGCATGGAATGCGCCTCGACCGCGTAGAAGGGGGCCAGGTGATCGGGGAATTGCAGGGGCTCGACCGGTTCGCGGCCAAATCGACGGTCGCGCAACAGGGCGGATACGGCGCGGGTCGTGGTGGCCATGGGCATGGCATAGTCTTCCCACCACACCAGATCCCCGGCGGCCCGGATCCGGTCGTAGAACGGGTAGGGGTTCTGGACAAACTCTGGATCTGTGGGGGATTGGGAAAAGCGCTGCATGGGCGATACACCTGCCAAAAGAATAGGGGCGCTGACCCAAGCCAGCGCCCCTATTCGTTTCAGTCAATCGCAGTGGCGTCAATCAGCGCCTGCAATCTGCACCGTGGCGTCTGGCGACGGAGCCATGGTCTTTTGGATAAAGACCATGGCGATGAACAAGCCGACGCCCACCAGGTCGGTGATCAATCCACCGGAAATCATGCACAAAGCGGCGACGATCAGGCCTGCGCGGATGAACCATGCGATCCGTGTGTTCATAAACCAACCTTGCACGGCCGAGGACAGAACATAGACCCCAAAGATGGCTGTTATGCCGGCTTGGATGACCTCGGGCCATGTGCCATCCATCAACAGCGCGCTGTTGTAGAAGAACATGAACGGTACGATGAAGGCCGCGATGCCGATGCGGAAGCTGGCGACCGAGGTTTCCATCGGGTTGGCCCCCGATATGCCCGCAGCCGCATAGCTGGCCAGCGCCACCGGCGGTGTGATGGCCGAGACAACCGCGAAGTAGAACACAAAGAAATGCGCGGTCAGAGGCTCGATCCCAAGGTTGATCAGGCCAGGCGCCACGACCGAGGCCGCAACAGCATAGGCGGCCGTTGTTGGCATACCCATGCCCAGCAGGATCGCGATACACATGGCAAAGAACAGTGCCAGCAATTGCGATGCAGCGGCCAAGCCAAGCAGCAGGTTCGAGAACCGTGCCCCGACGCCTGTCAGGCTGATCACACCCACGATGATGCCTGCACAGGCACAGACCGCGATGATCTGGATCGACATAACGCCCGCGATTTCAAACGCCTTGACCGTCGACCGGATGCCCATGCGGTACGGGGTCAGCCAGCTGACCACTGCCGCAGACAAAGTGGCCAAAGTGCCTGCCCGGATCACCGAGTAACCCATGAACAAGGCCGCAATCAGGATGATGATCGGCAAGAACAGGAACACACGCCGCGCCATATCGCGGAATTTTGGCAGCTCGTCTTCGCGCATACCGCGCATGCCCAGCTTTGCGGCCTCGAAATCGACCATGAAGTAGATCGAAACAAAGTACAAAACCGCAGGCAGGATCGCGGCAATTGCGATATCGGTGTAAGGAATGCCGGTGATCTCGGCCATGATGAAAGCACCAGCGCCCATGATCGGCGGCATGATTTGCCCACCGGTGGACGCTGCGGCCTCGATCGCGCCGGCTGTCTTCTTCTCATACCCGACCTTTTTCATCAGCGGGATGGTCAAGGATCCAGTGGCCACAACGTTGCCCGCAGAGGTGCCGTTGATCATGCCCATCAAGCCGGATGCAAAGATCGCAACCTTGGCCGGCCCGCCACGGGACCGGCCAGCAGCTGCAAACGCAAAGTTCACAAAATAATCGCCGACTTTCGAGGCCTGAAGGAAGGCAGCAAAAATGATGAACAGGATGATATAGGTAGAAGACACGGCCGTGGTTGGGCCCAGGATACCGGCGTCTGTATAGACTTGGCTAAAGAACCTCTGCCAGCTGATTGCGGGCGAGTTCAGGAACCCCGGCAGATATTGGCCTGCGAACACATAGACCAGGAACACAGCTGCGATGATCACAAGGGCCAGGCCCGCGACGCGGCGGGTAAGCTCCATGATCAGGGCCACTCCGGCGACTGCGGCAACGGAAATACCGATCGGCGCAAAGGGCGTCCCGGTAGAGTTGCGCATCAGCGTGCCGTAGATCGTGATCAGGTAGGTGGCAACCGCGATGCCGCACAGCGCCAGAACGATGTCAGGGGCAGAAAACCCGGCCCGGTCGCGCTGGTGGAACCAGCTTAGGATAATCGTGCCGAAGGTTGCGATCAGCAAAGGCGCGCCGTACAGCCAAGTTTCCTTGAACTTGATGCCCGCGTCGATGCCGTTCCACATCACGCCGCCCTGAATCTCGGCGGAAAAAGACAGCGCCATACCTATGGCGATCAGCGCCAGGACGCCAAAGCCGTAGGAGGCATAGCCAAGCATCGGGGTTTCTTTGCCGGGCTTGGGGAAAGTGCCCGCGCCGAACATCAAAAATCCAAGGGCAAGGGCACCGGCCACGTGGATGATGCGGAAGTTCCAGGTTTCCAGCGGGAAGCTGGGCAGGAACGGAATGGTGACGCCGGTCAACTCGCTGATGGACAAGCCGTTCAGGGCTGCCATGTGAAAGGCGGCATAGAAGGTCGCAAAGGTCGAGATGATGATAAGGTCTCGGCCTTCAAACAAGCGTCGGTTGGCTTCCACCGGTTCTTCGTCCACGCCTTCGGCAAGGACCGGGGCGGCCTGCTGTGGGGTGGCTTTTTCGGCTGTGGGGTCAGTCATGATAAGTCCCATTAGGTTGGGTCTGGCTTTGGGCGGCTGGCGTGCCGAAGGGATGCTGGGGCCATTTCAGTTGAAAGGGCAGTCCCGCATCCAAAGCAGACAGAGAGGTCGCTAGGTATTGAAAAGCTGTTGGCCGCCTTTGGGCGGGCCAACAGGGCAAGTTTGGGGTCGTCCAGTAGAAACTTGGAAAAAACTGGTACGGAGTGCTTTGGCGTTCGGGCCTTGGCGGCCTTTCGGCTTTGGCGATCTTAATAGGGTAACAGGGTAAAAAACGGGGCGGATGGTTCAAGCCCACCCGCCCCAATCGATCAGGATCGATTTAGTGGATCATGTCTGCGCCGATTGTGGCACCAGCATTTTCGTTGAACCACTTGGCCGCACCAGGGTGCCATTTCAGAACTGTGTTCTTGGTCCAGTTCTCTGGCAGGGTCGACCGAGCGGCACGGTGGATGGTTTGCATCCGCTCGTTATCGCTCATGACGACGTCTACAACAGCTTCCACAAAGGAAGCAGGCAGGTCACAATTGGCGATCGAGAAGTTCCACATGGACACGGAACGCGCATCGGCTTCCAGTGTTGTGTAGGTGTCTGCTGCGATGTCGAACTGGGACACAGGGAAGGCGGCCATGATCTGGGCTTGCTCTTCTTCGGTGAACTCGATGATGTTCACGTCTGTTTGTACTTCCAGCTGGGATACCGCAGGAACCGGAACACCGGCCGCGAATGCGATAACGTCCAGCAGGCCGTCCTGCAGCTGACCACCAAGGTCAGTCCAGCCACCGTTGCGGCGTTCAAACTCGACGCCCAGCTCTTCCATCATGCGGGGGAAGTAGGTGTCAGATGTGGAACCGGCAGGGCCGAAACCAATTTTTGCGCCGGCTGGAATGTCTGCAACCGAAGTAATGCCGGACGAGGACAGCGCAGTTACCGAGAACGGTGTCTGGTACATTGGGAACATCGCGCAAGCGTTGTCCATTTGCAGGCCAGGTGCGATTGGGTTGGTGCCGTTCAGGGATTCAGCTGCCGGGCCCATTGTGGTCATGCCGAAGGCTGCTTCGCCAGTGTGGACCAGCGCCATGTTCTGCATTGGGCCGCCTGTTACTTCGCCGCCGCCGGACAGGCCCAGCTCTTCTGCGACAAGGTTCGCCCAGCCGGAACCATAGGCGAAATATGTGCCGCCCTGGGACGCTGTGCCAACGGTGAAGCTTTCAGGCCAGCCGGTGCGGTCCTGGTGGCTGCCAGCGAATGCAGCGCCTGCGAATGCGACAGAGCCTGCCGCGACAAGAGTAGTGATTTTCATAAGAATTCCTCCAGTTGGGTGCTGCCCGCCTGCACCTGGTGCAGGGCTGTTGGACAGCGGGGTTCCTGTTGCGGCCTCCTCCGCAGCAGGGCATCACATCAGCGATGTTGGCACTGGTTGAACGCCAACTGACCGCTTGGGCGCAATGGCGGGAAACGGGCGGAATTCGGGATTGGCAAAGTTTTTGGGCCCCGTGGGTCGAGTTGGGAACATTGGGGCGCTAACAATGTTCCCTAATCGACCCATGACCCGCAAATGGGCATGCGCGGGGCCTGTTGGGCCGGGGCTATTCGGTGAAGTCTTCGCGCATTAGCCCGTGTTTTTGCATCTTTTCGTACAGCGCCTTGCGCGACAGCCCCAGGGATTCGTAGGTGTCTTTCAGGCTGCCGCCATGGCTGGCCAGGCTGGCCGCGATCAGCGCCTTTTCGTGATTGCCAAGCGCGTCAGCCAGTTTTTGCGGGGCTGTGTCCGGAATCTGATCACCACCGGGCAGGTCCAGATCCAGGCCCAGGGTAAACCGTTCTGCGGCATTGCGCAGTTCGCGGATATTGCCGGGCCAGTCGCGGGCAGACACGGCGTTTAGCACAGCGCCGGGGATATCTGGGATAGCCAGTTTGTAACGGGCTGCGGCCTCGGCCGCCAGATGGACGAACAAACGTGGAATATCCTCGCGCCGCTCGGTCAAGCTGGGCAAGCGCAGGGTGACGACGTTCAGCCGGTAGAGCAAATCGGGGCGAAAGCGCCCCTCGGCGGCCTCGGCTTCCAGATCGATTTTGCTGGTGGCGATAAAGCGCACGTCCAGCGGCGTCGGGTCGTTAGAGCCCAGCCGCGTAATTTCGCGGTTCTGGACCGCGTGCAGAAGTTTGCCTTGCAGGGCCAGGGGCAGACTGTCGATTTCGTCGAGAAACACGGTGCCGGACCGGGCGTGTTCGAACTTGCCGAACCGCGCGCGGGTGGCCCCGGCAAAGGCGCCTGCTTCATGCCCGAACAGTTCAGATTCGATCAGAGCTTCGGGCAGGGCAGCGCAGTTAATCGACACGAACGGCCCCTTGGCACGGGCGCTGGCGCGGTGCAGGGCGCGGGCGGTGACCTCTTTGCCGGTGCCCGTGGCTCCGACGATCAGCAGATCAGCGTCGGTCCCGGCAATGGCGCGGACTTGTTTGCGCAGGGTGATCATCACGTCCGAACGCCCGGTTAACCGGGATTCCACCGTGTCGCGCCCGCCGACCTGACGGCGCAGGGCCCGGTTTTCCAAGGTCAGGCGACGTTTGTCCAATGCGCGGCGCACGGCATCGACCAATTGGGACGGGGCGTAGGGCTTTTCCAGAAAGTCGTAAGCCCCTTCACGCATGGTCTGCACCGCCAGTTCCACATCCCCGTGGCCGGTGACCAGAACAATGGGAAAGGCGGGATCAATGGCCAAGGCCGCGCGCATCAATTGCAAACCATCCATGCCGGGCATCCGAATGTCGGTGACCAAAACCCCGGAGAAATCCCGCGCCACGTGGGCCAGCGCCTTTTCCGCGTCGGCAAAGGTAAGGGCGTCCAGCCCTTCCAGATCCAAAGATTGGGCGGCGGCCCGGCGCAGATGCTCTTCATCATCGACAAACAGAATGGTTTCCGGGGTCATTGTGCTGGTCCTGCGGGCTGAGAGCTTGTGGATTGCGGGATATCTTCAGGGCGGGTTCGGTTCAGGGTGACGATGAACGCGGTGCCCGTGCCGCTGTTTGGGTCAAAAGACAGAGCGCCGCCAAAGTCTTTGATGATGTTGTAGCTGATCGAAAGGCCAAGGCCCAAGCCTTTGCCCGGTCCTTTGGTGGTAAAGAATGGATCAAAGATCTGGCCCGAGGCGTCTTTGGCAAACCCAACACCGGTGTCGCGGACGATCACGGCGATCTGGTTTGGATCGCTTTCGCTGGGGTCCTGTACCGAGATGAACAGTTGAGGCGCGTCCGTAGTTTCCATCGCGTCCAGCGCGTTGTTAATCAGATTGACGATCACCTGTTGCAGACGTACGCGGCCGCCTTGGACCCAAAGACTGGGATCGGGGGCGGTGTAGTGCAGCTCAACGGCGGTCTTTTCCAGGCGGTGGCGCATCAGGGCAAGGGCGTCGCTGATCACGGCTTCGAGCGGGATCGGGCCGATCTGGTCCTGCGGGCGGCGGGCAAAATTGCGCAGATGTTTGGAAATACTGGCCATCCGGTCGATCATGGCCGAGATATGGCCGATATTGCCCTGCGCTTCCTCGACCCGGCCCCGGTTCAGAAAGGCGCCCGCGTTTTCGGCATAGGCTTTGACGGCGGCCAGGGGTTGGTTGAACTCGTGGCTAAGGGCGGCGGACATCTGGCCAAGGGCGGCCAGCTTGCCGGCTTGGACCAGTTCGGCCTGGGTTTTGCGCAATTGTTCGGCGGTGGCAGTGCGCTCGGTCACCTCTTGTCGCAGCATCGCGTTGGCGGCATCCAGATCAGCCGTCCGGCGCAGAACGGCCTTTTCCAGCTGATCCTGGGTGGCGCGCTGGGCGGCAAGGCGTTCTTGTAGCCGGGCGCGGCGTTGCAAAACGATGGCTGCAAGCATGCCCACCAAGGACAAGGTCAGAACGGCCATAACGATCAGCAATTGGGCTTGTCCCCTTGCGGGTCCAGTGGGTGTCAGCACATAGGCGCGCCACCCGGCCACTGCGATCAGACCCACATCAGCGACAAACGCCTCGTCGCCGATCTGCATCTTGGACAGGGTGCCGGACAAAGGCGTCTGGGTCTGGCCTAGGGTTTGCAACCGGTCTAGCGGATATTGCCGCGTGTCGCTGATATAGCGCATTTGGTCATCCGACAGATCGCCCAAAGTGCGGAACCGCCATTCGGGGCGGCTGGACATGAACACGACATCGTTGCTGTCCACGACGATGATCTCGCTGTCAGACCCCCGCCAGTTACGCTCAAACGGCTCAACCGGGGTTTTCAGGGCGACGACGCCGATGATCTCGGTCCCGTCCAGCAGAGGGGCGGCGTAGAAATAGCCCCGCAGGCCCGAGGTGGTGCCAAGGGCATGAAACCGTGCGGTTGCGGACCCGTTCAGAGCGTCGATGAAATAGGGGCGGAATTGAAAGTTGCGCCCGATGAAAGAGCTGTCAGAGCGATAATTGCTGGACGCAATCGTTAGCCCGCTCCGGTCCATGATGTAGATGTCGGACACATCCAGCGACAGGGCGGTTTGGCGCAATTGTTCATTGGTAAAGGGCAGCAGCCCTTCGTTGGTCGGATCACGCAGCAGATCAACCAGGATCGGGCGTTCGGCGATTAAGCGAGGCAGGCTTGCAGATCGGTCCAGCCCGCCGCGCAAAGCCGCCAAGGCCAGGCTAAGCGTTGCCTCGGATCGCAGGCCAAGCTGGGTTTGGAAATACCGTTCGGCCTTTGGGAAGGCGGCCAGGCACAGCACCAAGGCACAGCCCGTCACCAAAGCGAGCAGTCGCATCGGGGATCGCGTGGGCCGAGAGGATGTGAGGCGCATCAATCGGCCCCGTGGGTCAGGCCGCGTTCAGCGCGGACCAGATCGCGCCGAAATCGCTGGCCTTCAACGAGGCACCGCCGACCAAAGCGCCGTCTACATTGGACACGGCAAAAATCTCGGCCGCGTTGCCGGGTTTGACCGAGCCGCCGTAGAGCAGCGAGAAGCCCGCATCAAACCTTGTGTCTAGGGTTGCGTTCATGTCGTCATGCACCTCGGCGATTTGATCCAGGGTGGGGGTGCGGCCGGTGCCGATGGCCCAAACTGGCTCGTACGCGATGATTGTGTTTGCGGGGGTGGCGCCGTCGGGCAGGGACCCGGCCAGCTGGTCGCGGATAACCTGCAAGGTGATACCAGCATCGCGCTGGGCTTCTGTTTCACCAACACAGACGATCGCGACCAGACCGTTGTCCCAGGCCGCAAGGGTTTTGGCAGCGACATCGGCATCGGTTTCGCCGTGATCGGCGCGGCGTTCGGAATGGCCCAGGATCACGCAATCTGCGCCCGCGTCTTTCAGCATTGCAGCCGACACATCACCTGTATGCGCACCAGAGGCCGCCGCATGGCAGTCCTGGCCGCCAATGCTAAGCGGTTGGCCGGACGCTTTGGCCGCCAATGAAGAAATCAAGGTGGCCGGAGGGCATATGATCGCCTTTGTCTGGCCGTCTGAAATCTGGGGCAGCAACGCGTCGATTTCGGCCAAGCTTTCGGTCAGGCCGTTCATTTTCCAGTTTCCTGCGGCGATTTTCGTGCGCATGGTCTATTGTCCTTCCGATAACGCGTCTTTCGCCAAAGTGCAGGCCAGCTGAGGGTCGTCAAGGGCTGCTTCGGGCAGGGCAACATAGCCCATGGTTTGAATCTTGCCGGTTTTCGGGTTGGTCCATTCGAACTGTGCGCAACCTTGGGCTATCAAAGTTTCAGCCAAGGCCCCCTTGCTGCGCAGATAGATCGTGCCCTGCTGGTCCAATGACGCGAAGATCTGGCCGTCGCAGTACAAAGCGGCCGCTCCCATCATTTTGCGGTGGGTTATAGTGCCTAGGTTTTCAAACAGCTCTTTGGCGAAGGCCAGGTCTTCGGGCGACAGGCTCATGTGGATTGTTGGGACGACAGCTCTGCTACATCTTTGAACTTGATGGATTCGCCACAGCCGCAGGCATCAACCACATTGGGATTGCGGAACTTAAAGCCGGATTCCAGCAGGGTGGTTTCATAGTCGATTTCGGTGCCGAACAGGAACATTTGCGCCATAGGGGCGATCATGACCCGCGCGCCGTCTTGTTCGACGGTTTCGTCCAGGGGGTTCAC
>SPJP01000126.1 GCA_006844665.1 Paracoccaceae bacterium | reverse complement strand
CCCTCGGGCCGCTTGATCCGCAGGCTTTCGGACAAGACGGGGTCGCCCCCGGTCAGGGTCGGCAGGACCGAGGCGACCATGGCCTTAAAAACGCTGGGCACGCCGGCCATCACATGGACATTGTGCAAGGTAAAACCCGGGGCGGTGCTGACGGGGTTGTCGATAAGGCTGGCCCCGTCGGGAATACGGGCCATTCGCAGGCGGGCCGCGTTCAGATCCTTGTCGGACTTGGCATAATGGGCCTCTAGCAGGGCGCGGGCGTCGTCGCGGATGCTGATCGGGGTATCGAAAGCGGCCGCGACAGCGTCGGCTGTGATATCGTCATGGGTCGGCCCGATCCCGCCCGAGGTGAACAGGTGGTCGTATTTCGCAGATAGGGCCTGAACGGTGGATACGATTTCGGCGTGATCGTCGGAAATGACCCGAACTTCGGCCAAGCGGATGCCTTTTTCGGTCAGTTCACCGGCCAAAAAGTACATATTTGCGTCGCGGGTGCGGCCCGACAGAATCTCGTCCCCGATGATCAGGATCGCGGCGGTGGGGGCGGACGTCATGGGCAAGCTCCTTGGCATAGGCACATAAGGGGTGTAGGCCGCGCCTCATGCGCTTTCAATCCCCTCTGGTCCCCGCCCGCCTGATCCGCCGGTATAAACGCTTTTTGGCCGATGCCGTGTTGGATGACGGGCGCGAAGTGATCGCCCATTGCCCCAATCCGGGCGCGATGCTGGGGCTTGCTGAGCCGGGATCGCGGATATGGTTGGAACCCAATGACGACCCCAAGAAAAAGCTGCGGTTCGGCTGGCGGCTGAGCGAGCTAGAGGGCGATCATCTGGCCGGGATCGACACCAGCCTGCCCAATAAAGTGGTGGCTGAAGGGCTGCATGATGGATTGGTGCGGGAGGTCGCAGGCTATGAAAATATCCGCCCCGAGGTGCCCTATGGCACCCGGTCCCGGGTTGATTTTCTGTGCCAATCCAAAGGCTTGCCTGATCTGTATCTAGAGGTAAAGAATGTGCATCTGCGCCGGGACAGCGATTGGGCCGAGTTTCCCGATTGCGTCACCCAGCGCGGGGCCAAGCATCTGGCCGAGCTGTCGCAGATGGTGGCCGAAGGGCACAGGGCGATGATGCTGTATTTGATCCAGCGCACCGATTGCCAAAATGTGCGGGTCGCCGCCGATCTGGACCCGGGATATGCACGTGCATTTGACGCGGCGCGCGCTGCCGGGGTGGAAATGGTGGCTTATGATACGGTGATCACGCGCCAAGGGGTTAGCTTCGGTAAAGCCCATTTGATTGACCCGTTGCCTCAGGCGTGTTGAACTTTGCGCGATTTCGCCTTAATCCGTTAGATTATCTCCTGTTTCCATGAACGAGGCCCCCGTGGATCAATCGAACAAAGGTCGCGTAAATCGCGATGGTATACGCATTTATGATCCTTCCGATTTTGCGGGAATGCATAAGGCCGGGGCCTTGGCGGCGCATATTCTGGACGAGATCGCACCAATGGTGCAGGTCGGCGTAACCACCGAAGCGCTGGATGCCGAGATCGAGCGTATGGTCAATGACGCGGGCGCCGTGTCGGCGACCATTGGCTATAAGGGCTATCAACACGCGTCCTGTATTTCGATCAACCACGTGGTTTGCCACGGGATTCCCGGACCTAAGGTTCTGAAAGAAGGCGATATTTTGAATATCGACGTCACGGTGATCGTGGATGGTTGGTTCGGCGATACCAGCCGCATGTATGTGGCTGGCAAGCTGCCGCGCAAGGCCGAGCGTCTGATCGAGATCACCCATGCTTCCCTTTTGAAAGGGATCGAAGCGGCCAAGCCGGGCAATACATTTGGCGATATTGGCCATGCTATTCAGACTTTCGTTGAATCCCAGCGGATGAGTGTTGTGCGGGATTTCTGCGGCCATGGCTTGGGCCAGGTGTTCCACGCGCCGCCCAATGTTTTGCATTATGGTCGCGCGGGATCTGGCCCTAAGTTGGAAGAAGGCATGTTCTTTACGATCGAGCCGATGGTCAATCTGGGACGCCCTGAAACCAAGGTGTTAGCCGATGATTGGACAGCGGTGACCCGGGACAGAAGCCTAAGCGCGCAGTTCGAACATTCGATCGGGATCACCAGTGACGGGGCCGAAATTTTCACCCTGTCGCCTGCGGGAAAGTTCCACCCGACCTATTGATCGGCATCTTCGGGGGCTTGCAGCAGGGTCACATGGGTGCCGCCGTATTTGCGGTGGTCCAGCAAAGTGAAGCCTGCGGGCGGGGCTTGGGGCGCGTTTTCTTCCCAAACGATTAACGCCTCAGGCGCGATCCAGCCCTGTTGATATGCCGAATTAATCGAAAATGTGCCGAATTGGACTCCGTATGGGGGATCCAGGAACACCAATGTCGCGGGCGCGCCGGGGTTGGGGGGCATCTTTTTGGCATCCGCGCGGAGCACAGAGACCTGATCTTTGAACCCGGTCAGGCGCAGGTTTTCGGCGATCAGCTTTTGCGCGGCTTTGCCGTTTTCGATCAGGGTGGCCTTTGCGGCGCCGCGGGACAAGGCCTCGAACGACAAGGCGCCGGTGCCTGCGAACATATCGAGCACGATGGCCTGATCCAAAGGCGCGCCGTAGCGTCCGCCCGCCAAGGTGTTGAACAGCGCCTCGCGCACCCGGTCCGAGGTGGGGCGCAGATGGGCGGCGGTGTCGCCTTTGCCGACCGAGGCCAGATGCAGGCCCTTGCGGCTGCCTGCGATGATCCTCATGCCAGCAGCGATTTAAGCTCGACTGACGGGTCGGATACCTGGCCTGCTGCGGGGGATTTCCCGGCCTCGATCAGGCGTTTGCCGACCATATAGGCGCGAGGGTCGTTCATGGCGTCGACCGCGCGCAAAACCGAGCCTTCGTAATACCAGACCGACTGCGCGCCGGGTTTGTCGCCCGGGCGGATCACAACGGAATCGTAGCCCGTGTTCAGCCCCGCAATCTGCAGTTTGACGTCGTATTGATCGGACCAGAACCACGGTTTTGGGACGTAAGGCGTGGCCGCGCCCAGCATGTTTTCAGCAACACATTCGGCCTGATCAATGGCGTTTTGCACCGATTCCAAGCGGATGCGTGCGCCGCGATAAACGAAAGAGGCGCAATCGCCCGCAGACCAGATCGACGGGTCCGAGGTGCGGCCTTGTTCATCGGTTTTGATACCGTTTTCGATGTCTAGCCCTGCGTCTTTTGCGAGGGTTTCGCCGGGCGTGATGCCGACGCCAACGATGACCATATCCAGATCAAGGGTGGTGCCGTCCGTCAGCTCGGCCCCTGTTACCCGGCCCTCGCCCGTCAGGCGGGTCAGGCCCACGCCTTCGCGGATATCTACCCCGTAGCTTTTGTGCAGATCGCGGAAATAGGAGCTGGTTTCTGGCGCTGCGACCCGTTGCAGGATGCGGTCGGCCATTTCGACCAGGGTGACGGACATGCCCTTTTTGGCGCAGACGGCTGCGGCCTCTAGCCCGATATAGCCGCCGCCGACGATCAGAACCCGCGCGCCTTCGGTCACATCAGGGGCCATGGCATCAACATCGCCTAAGGTGCGGACCACATGCACGCCGTCCAACGCGCCGCCGATGCTGGCGGGCAGGTAGCGCGGGGCGGACCCGGTTGTCAGGGCAAGCTGGTCGTAGGAAATGGTTTCATCGCCAAGGGTTAAGGTTTTGGCCGCCGGGTCGATGGCATCGACGGGTTGGCCCAGTTTTAGGGTGATGTTTTGGTCGGCATAGAAGCCTGCGGGCCGCAAATGCAGCCGTTCCAGCGCCATATCCCCCAGCAGATAGGCCTTGGACAAAGGCGGGCGCTGGTATGGGATCGAGGGTTCGGCACCGATCATAGTGACTTGACCGTCAAACCCAAGGTTCCGCAGCTTGGCGACCAAAGAGGATCCGGCCTGTCCGGCCCCAATTACAACGATATGTGACATGATTTTTACCTTTGCACTGGAGGCTGGATAGCTGGACCCTATATGGCATAGAGATAACAAAACATTCCAGAGGATTTGCTTAGATGACAATTTCGGTAGGTGACGCGCTGCCCGCAGCAACTTTAGTAAAAATGGGCGAGGCAGGGCCGGAAGCGGTCGAGATCGCGGATCTGGTGAAGGGCCGGAAAGTGGTGGTTTTTGCAGTGCCGGGCGCCTTTACCCCGACCTGTCATTCGGCCCATGTGCCCAGCTTTATCCGCACCAAGGACGGGTTCGCGGAAAAAGGCGTGGATGAGATCATCTGCATATCCGTCAACGACCCGTTCGTTGTGAAAGCCTGGGGCGAGGCGACAGGGGCGTCCGAGGCTGGCATCACCATGCTGGGCGACGCGCAAAGCGCATTTACCAAAGCCATGGGCATGGATTTCGACGCGCCGCCCGCAGGCCTAATCGCCCGGTCCAAGCGCTATGCCATGCTGGTTGAAGACGGCATTGTCAAAGTGCTGCAGCAAGAAGAAGCGCCCGGCGTTTGCGAAGTGTCGGGTGGCGAGGCTTTGCTGGCGTCCGTCTAAGGCCTAGGGTTTTTGAGTTTGAAAAGGGGGCGTTCTTGGCCCCCTTTTTTTACGCGTTGGTTTGGAAAACTGTGCGGGTCGGGAACGGGATATCGATGCCGTGTTCGTCGAACGCGTCTTTGATGCCCCGGGTCAGATCGCATTTCAGGCCCCAGTAATCGCCCGCATTTGTCCAGACGCGGACTTTGAAATCGACCGAGCTGTCGCCCAGATTGGTGACTTTGACAAAGGGCGCAGGGGCCGCGTGGCTGCGCGGGTCGGCTTTGATCAGCCCCAGCAACACCGTTTCGGCCTGCTTTAGATCCGACGCGTAGCTGACGCCGATGGTCAGATCGACCATGCGGGTGGAATAGGCCGAATAGTTCTTGATCGCGCTGTCCCAGACTTGCCCATTGGGGATGGTGATTTGCACATTGTCGAGTGTTGCGATTTCGGTGGTAAAGATTGTGATCGCCTTGACCGTGCCGGAATAGCCTGCAAGTTCAACGAATTGGCCCATTTTGAACGGGCGAAAGGCGACCAGCATGACCCCTGCTGCAATGTTGGACAGCGTGCCTTGCAGGGCCAAGCCAATTGCCAGACCCGCCGCACCCAACAGGGCCACAAGCGATGTGGTTTGAATGCCAAAGCGGTTCAGAACAAAGATAAAGGCCAGCGCCAGGATCAGGTAGCGCGCGATAGAGCCGAGAAAGGTGAACAGCGTGTCGTCGATTTCGGGCCTTTCGTCGCCCACGGTGCTGAGAAACCGTTTAACCCGAAGCGAGATCCAATACGCCGCGACCAAAATCAGGATCGCATAGAGCACATTTATGCCAAGGTTCAGAAAGCGGTCAAAGTTGCTTTCGACCAGTGTGGTCAGGTCTTCAGAGGCCGTCATTTGCAAACTCATCCATTTTCCGGGCCAGTTTCAGATCCAGATCTGTCAGGCCGTTGGTGTCATGGGTAATTAACGTCACCGTCACTGTTTTGTAAATGTTGGACCATTCTGGGTGGTGGTTCATTTTCTCGGCCGTGATCGCAACGCGGGTCATCCAGGCGAAGGCCTGGGCAAAGTTTCGGAACTGAAAGGTCTTTTTCAGGGCGTCGCGGTCGGTGGATTTGGCCCAGCCGTTGGCCAGAAGGGGGGCGATGTCGGGGGCGGTCATTCTTGTTCCTCGACCTTGATGGATTTGAACGGGCTGTTTTCGGCCAGAAACTCGATTTCCTGATCAATGGCGTCGCGTTCTTCTTGCAGGTAGCGGGCGATGGCGTCGGCAAAGCTGGGGTTGTGAACCCAGTGCAGGGAGTGTGTGGTCACGGCCAGATAGCCCCGGGCCAGTTTATGAGCGCCTTGTGCGCCGGCCTCGACCTTGGACAGGCCGTTCAAGATCGCGAAGTCGATGGCTTGGTAGTAGCACGCCTCAAAGTGCAGGCAGGCGTGGTCTTCGGTACAGCCCCAATAGCGGCCGTAAAGCGTGTCGCGCCCGATGAAGTTCATTGCACCGGCGATGTTGCGCCCGTCTTTTTCGGCCAAAATCAACAGGATGTCGTCGCGCATCGTGTCCTGGGCGATGTCGAAAAATTCCCGGGTCAGATAGGGCGTGCCCCATTTGCGCGCACCGGTGTCTTGGTAGAACTGCCAGAAATCGTCCCAATGGTGCGGTTCGATCTGGTCGCCGGTCAGCATTTTGATCGTGCCGCCAAAGCTTTGGGCGGTCTTCCGTTCGCGCCGGATATTTTTGCGTTTGCGGGCGCTGAGGGCGGCTAGAAAATCGTCAAACGTGCCGTAGCCGTTGTTAAGCCAATGATATTGCTGGCTGATACGGGGCATCAAGCCCATGGCTTCGCCTGCTTTGGCCTCATCTTCCGTGCAAAAGGTGATGTGCAGGGACGAAATGTCATTGTCGGCGGCCAGATGGACCGCGCCTTGGACCAAGGCGGCCTCGCCCGCGCCTTCGAACCCCGGCTTGACCAGAAAGCGGCGGCCGGTGGCGGGGGTGAAGGGGACGGCCATTTGCAGTTTGGGGTAGTAATTTCCCCCTGCGTTTTCATAGGCATGGGCCCAATTGTGGTCGAAGATATACTCGCCCTGGCTGTGGGATTTCACATACATCGGTGCCGTCGCGATCAACTGGTCGCCCAGATAAACCGCCAGATAGCGCGGATCCCAGCCCGTGCCCGGCCCGACCGAGCCGGAGCGTTCCAGCGCATCCAGAAAGCGGTGAGTTGTGAACGGGCCGTTGGGGCGGGCGCTGTCGGCGGCCTCGGGGCTGGCGCAGGCATCCCAATCAGCAGCGTCAATTTGGCTGATCGAGGTCAGAACACTTAGCGAAACTTCGGTTTGAGTCTGTGTCATGGCGGCCTTCGGGTGTGTAATCTGCAGATGGCGCATCGGCGCGCTGGGTCAAGGCAGGACGGCGGCGTAGCCTTCGAAAGTGATGTTATCGGCGATTTTGCGGGCCTGGGATTCCTCGGCCTGCGACCGGATCGTCCAGGTCAGGATCGCGGCCCCTTGGGATTTCAGGGTGGCGACCCGGGGGCGGTCCAGATCGGCGGCTTCGTGGCTGATAAAGCAGGCATCCACCGCGTCGTAATCGGGAATGTCGCGCAGGGTGTCGCGAATTTCGGGCGGTTCGGACCAGCTTGGCCCGTAGCTGCCGGTGGTCAGGCCCCGGGGCACGCCCGGCAATAACTGGGCCAGACGCGCGACCATGCGGGGGTCAAACGACATCACGGCGACGGGACCGGAGTAGGTTTGCAAGGCGCGGGCGGTGGCGGTTTCAAGGACACCGTCGTCTTGGCTGCCTTGGGATTTTAGCTCGATCAGCAAAGGGGTTTTGCCGCCCACGATTTCTAAGATGTCCGGCAGGGTCGGGATTGTATCGGAGCTGCCCAGCAGGGGTATTTCCGACAGTTTCTGGGCGGTCATCTGGCGCATCGAACCGGGCTGGCCGGTGATGCGATCCAATGTTGCGTCGTGGAACACCATGGCTTGGCCGTCGGCAGAGGGCTGAAGGTCAAGCTCGACCCCGTAGCCCGCATCCACGGCGGCTTTGATGGCTAAGGGGCTGTTTTCAACCCGACCCATCGCGGCGTCATGATAGCCGCGATGGGTCAGGGGAATGCGCAGAAAATCCCGGTGCAGACGGGTCATGCGATTTCGAACACGCCTTCGATTTCGACCGCGACGCCAAAGGGCAGGCTGGCGGCGCTGACGGCCGAGCGGGCATGGCAGCCTTTGTCGCCCAACGCCTCGACCAGGAAATCGGATGCACCGTTGATCACCTTGGGCTGGTCGCCGAAATCAGCGGTGGAGTTCACAAAACCCACCAGTTTCACCACCCGAACCAGACGATCCAGATCGCCGTCGCAGGCGTTTTTCACTTGGGCCAACAGATGGATCGCGCAGATCTTGGCGATTTCCGCGCCTTCTTCGACCGAGGTGTCAGCGCCTAGCTTGCCGGGGGTCAGCTTGCCGTCAACGAAGGGGACCTGACCAGACACGTAGACGGTATTGCCGGTCACAACGAAAGGCACGTAGTTCGCGGCGGGCGCGGGGGCGTTGGGCAGGGTCACGCCAAGTTCGGACAGGCGGGTTTCGATGGTGCTGGACATTGGGGGCTCCGACGGGTGGAAGTGTTGATGTTGTGGGCAGGTTAGTCCCGCCGAACCGCGCCGGAAAGCCCCAATTAGCTTTCCAAGAAGGCGCGGCGGAAATAGTCGGCCAACGGGTCCACCAGATAAGACAAGGGCGACCGGTCGCGGGTGCGGATGAAGGATTCCACCGGCATGCCCGGGATCAGGGTTAATCCTTCTAGCTTTGCCAATTCGCCCGGAAGGGGTTCGATTTCCGCGCTATAATAGCTTTGGCCGGTGTTTTGATCGACGAAAGCGTCGGGGGACACGCGCATTACGCGGCCCACAAGTTCGGGCGTGTCGCGGGCGTCAAAGGCGGAAAAGCGCAATCGTACTTCTTGGCCGACGACGACCTCGTCCACATTGATGATCTGCAGACGGCTGGCGATGACGAAGGGCCGGTCCTGGGGCACAAGATACAACAGCGGTTCTGCAGGCCGGATGACCGAGCGTTCGGCGAACACTTTCAGATCGTAGATGATGCCGGACACGGGCGCGCGGACCTCTAGCCGGGCCATGCGTTCTAGCAGGGCGTTGCGTTGTTGGCGCAGTTCGGATTCGGTGACTTGCAGGTCGCGCAGGCGGGTGATGGCCTCTTCCTGCTGGGTGCTTTCAAGGCCGAGAACCTGTAGGTCAATTTCAGTTTGGCGGCCTGCGGCTTCGGCGGAGTTTGCTGTCAGCTCGCCGATCATTCCGGCCAGCGATGCTTGTTCGCGTTGTAAAGCGAGCACTTTGTTTGCTTGCGACAGCCCCCGGTCCAACAAGTCTTGTTGGGTGGCGAGTTCCTGTTCGATCAAGCCAAGCTGGGTTTGAATTGCGTCAAGCTGCGCGTTGATCCCCTGGATTTGGCTGTCGATCTGGTCTTTGCGACGCAACAATTGTTCGCGCTGTTGATCGCGGCTGATGCGGCGGGCTTCGAACAGGTTTTGCTGGCCCAGCAGCAATTCGGCCACTGCTTCGCTTTCGGCGGCTTTGGCCTGCAATTCGGGATCAAGGGTCATGTGATCTGCGAAGTCACGCTCGGCCTCCATCCTGGCGCGGCGGGCCATGGCTTCGAACAGCTGGCCTTCTAGGATGGCAAGATCGGTGTTCAGAAGGGTGTCGTCCAGTTGGATCAGGGGGGCGCCCGCAGTGACAAGATCGCCTTCGTCGACAAGGATGGATTGGACCACGCCGCCGTCGGGGTGCTGAACGATCTGGCGGTTCTGGTCCACTTGGATTTGGCCGGGGGCGATGATCGCGCCAGACAGTGTCGCGCGGACGGCCCAGGTGCCAAAGCCGCCCACAAGCAAGACCATGGCGACTAGCCCGACAATCAAAGGGGTGCGGGCGCTAAGATCAGGGGAGGTCTGGTTCATGTCACGCCCCCCATGCCACCCTTTCGGGCGATGTCAGAATAGTTGGCGACGGTGGCTTTCAAAACCTCGTCCCGTGGGCCAAATGCCTTGCGCAGGCCCCCGTCCAGAACCAGCAGCAGGTCGCATTCTTGGATCGCTGCGGGGCGGTGGGCCATGATTAGCACGGATTTCCCTTCGGCTTTCATTCGCTGGATCGCGGTGTTCAGGGCGATTGAGCCCGAATTGTCGAGGTTGGAGTTCGGCTCGTCCAGGACCAGCAGGGTTGGGTCGCCGTAAAGCGCGCGGGCCAGGCCGATTCGCTGGATCTGGCCGCCGGACAGGCGAGAATTGACCGAACCGACCTGCGCGTCATAGCCGCCGGGCAGTTTCAGGATCATTTCGTGAGCGTCGGCGCGTTTTGCAGCCTCGACCACTTCGGCCTCATTCGGGGCCTCGGCCAGGCGCGCGATGTTTTCGGTGATGGTGCCTGCGAACAGATGCACTTGTTGGGGCAGGTAGCCAATATAGCTGCCGAGCGTATCGGGGTCGTATTGCGATAGGGTCGCGCCATCCAGCCGGACCGAGCCGGATGCTGGAGGCCACAGCCCAGTAATCGCGCGAGCGAGGGTGGATTTGCCGGACCCCGACGGGCCGATCACGCCCATGGCTTGGCCCGGAGCTATAGAGAAAGAAACCATACGCAAAGTGGGCGTGGATTCGCCGGGGGGGACGATTGTCAGGTCTTTGACTTCGATCTGGGCCTTGGGGCGCGGCAGGGTTGTCAACTTGGGGAAGGGCGGGACCTTGTCCAACAGCTCGACCAAGTCCTTGCGGCCCTGCAGCGCGCGCTGCACCGCGGGCCATTGGCCAATCGCTTGTTCAATCGGGGCCAATGCGCGGCCCATCAGGATCGAGGACGCGATCATTGCGCCGGCTGTCATCTCATTCTGCAGCACCAGATAGGCGCCCAATCCCAGCATTGCTGATTGCAGAAACAACCGGGTCGATTTGGTCGAGGTTGAAAAGACCCCGGCCCGGTCGGACGCGCTAAGTTGTTGGGACAAGGATAAGTCGCGCAGCTTTTTCCAGCGCGCAAAGGCTGCAGCGCGCATGCCCATGGCGTTGATGGTTTCGCCTTCGTTGGCGATATGCCCGGCCATCTGTTCGGCCTGGTTGACGGTGCCATTGGCCTGACCCAGAGGTTTTGTCGTAAGCCATTGGTTTAAAAGGGCAAGCGTGACCAATATTGCGCCACCTGCAAGGGCAAGGATGCCCAGCATCGGGTGGAACATGAAGATCGCCAGCAGAAATAGCGGTGTCCAGGGGATGTCGAAAATCGCCATCATCGCTGGGCTGGACATAAGCCGTTGAATGGATTCCAGATCGCGCAGCCCAAGCGACCCGCGGGTCACCCCTGGCAGAACCGAGCCGCGCAAAATCGCGGTGAACACCCTTTGGTCCAACGCATGTTGCAACCGGCCGCCAGCGCGGGCCATGACCCGGCCCCGGGCGAAATCCAGCAGGCCCATCATTAGGTACAAAAACGCGATCAGAACGGACAGCGCCAGTAGCGTTTCTTCTGATTGCGACCCCAAGACCCGGTCATAGACCTGCAGCATATATAGCGGGCCGGTCAGCATCAGAAGGTTCACAAAGATTGAGAACACAAAAGCCGACCCAAAGAGGGGCAGATTCTGAGTTCTGATCCGGCCAAATTCCGCCTTACCAGAGGTGGGAGTGCTGTTCATCGCGCCTGCTTTCTTGAACGCTTGGGTGCGTTCTTATAATTCATGACTATAGCATGGTTTCAATACCGTGAACTGTTGCGAAAATATCGCTAAGTCTAAGGGAATACGGTCAATTGAGGCCCATAGCCTGCTGTGTTACTATCAGGGCTAGTTTATTATACCACAACGCCTAATTGAATCCCCTATAGCTTGCCACTTTCTCGGAATAACTGCTTTGACCGTCTTTGTGACCATTTTGAAACGACCTGCGGCATGGATTTTGGCGTCCGCTGTGTTGTTGTCTGCGTGCTCGACACCTGCGACGCGCGATGCGGTGTATGATCCGCTCGAAGGGGTTAACCGTATTTCTCATGGGGTGAATAAGGTCGCGGATTCTGTGATTTTGCGCCCTGCCAGCCTGGTTTACGGCAATGCTGTGCCAAGCCCTGTGCGCAAGACCGTTGATAATTTCGCCGGAAACCTATCGCAGCCCAGCTACGTGTTGAACGATTTGCTGCAAGGCCGCGTGGACGATGCCGGCCATAACCTGTTCCGATTCCTGGTGAACTTGACGGTCGGCGTGGGTGGATTGTTTGATCCGGCGCAATCTTTTGGGTTGGACGAACGAAGCACTGATTTTGGCGAAACCTTGTATGCTTGGGGTGTGGGCGAAGGCCCATATGTCGAGATGCCTTTGCTGGGCCCTGCGACAGGCCGCGCGGCGGTTGGTCGGATTACCGATTTCGTTTTGGACCCAGTTGGTCAGATCGATTTCACTGTGCCCGAGCGGCAAGCGCTAAACAAAGCTCGATTTGCCGAGATTGTCGGTGACCGCCATTCCAGCGCTGGTGCAATCGATTCAATCTTGTACGACAGTGCTGACAGCTACAGTCAGCTTAGAAGTTTTTATTTACAGAACCGCCGATTTGACTTGATGGGCCCGGAAAGTCAAATTGAGCTGTCCCCAGATCTGGATCCCTTTGATGACCCGTTTGCCATTCCTGTCTCGCGTTAATTTTACCCGCCGCTCTGCTTTGTTGGGGGCTTTTGCTGCGGCTGTGACAGCACTTAGCCCTGTGCAGGTCTTTGCCTTTGGTGCCAGCGATGCGACCAGTTTGGTCAACAGTGCCTGGGCTGACATCACGCGGGTCATGTCCTCGGGCAAGTCGGGCGGCAGCCTGTACCGTGACTTCGAGGCAATCTTGGTGCGCTATGCCGATGTGCCCGTGATCGCGCGGTCTGTTCTTGGCGCGGATTGGCGAACAGCCACAGATGCCCAGCGGCGCGGGTTTACAGCGGCATTTCAAAGCTATCTGGCGCGCAAATACGGCAGCCAGTTCCGCAATTACCGCAACACTCAAATAAACGTGACGCAGGCGGTTCCGGTAAACCGATATATCGAAGTGCGCGCGAATGCGGTTTCCGGTGGGGGGGCCCCGTCGGCCGTTACCTTCCTTGTGTCTGATCGCAGCGGGTCAGCCCGATTCTTTGACCTGCGGTTGCAAGGCGTAAGCCTGGCGCGGACCGAACGGGGCGAGATCGGAGCGATGTTAGACAAGCACCGCGGCAATATCGACGCGGTGATTGCCGATCTGAACAGCTAGGGTTTTCTAGCTCCGCGCGAGCTCGGCCTTTAGGGAATCCATCAGTGCCGAAAGGCGTTTTTGGGTGCCCTCGTTCACCAGTTTTCCGTCCTCAAATTCGCGGCTTGGGCTTGCCACCAAGAGCTCTGCCTGGATCAGGCGGGTTTTGAACGGCTGCATGGCAAGGCGCAGGGCGTAGTTGCCCCGTGCGCCGCCGCTGCGCCCGGCGGCGGCAGACATCAGGGCGACCGGCTTGTCCTGCCACACGCTACCCCCCTGCACGCGGCTGACCCAATCCAATGCGTTCTTCAGCACGCCTGACAGGCTTTGATTGTATTCCGGGGTCGAAATCACAATC
>SPJP01000125.1 GCA_006844665.1 Paracoccaceae bacterium | reverse complement strand
GTAGATATCTGATGCACTTGCCTTTGCTTGGGCGGTCAGTCCGGTCGACAAATGAACGGTCGCTTCGCAGACATTTTCATGGGCGCTTTTGGAAAATACGATACTGGCGTCGGTCGGTCGTTCTGCGTATTTATCTACAACTATGTCCAGCTCTTGCTTAACATGAGATTGCAGGGCTTCGCCGATGTCGATCTGTTTTCCAGTGATTTGATAGCGCATTGTGCCTCCTAAGACGGGCGCAGGCATTTATCTGCCTGCCAGAAAAACGCAAGAGAACCGAGGGAAATTGCCCGGTATACCCGCGCCCGGGCAAAGGAAGAGCGCCTTTCGGCGCAATCGCAAAGGCGAGGCGCGGTGGTCAAGCGTCACCTTATTTGGCGTCATTTCGCCTTAGGATGTCAATGTCTTAGGTGAAGGATCGGCAGGATGTAGCCGCGTTAGGAGATTCGGAAACTGTTCCCAAGATACACGCGCCGCACGTTTTCGTCCTCGACAACTTCTTCGGCAGTGCCGCTCATCAAAACTGTGCCGTCATGCAAGATATAGGCCCGGTCAACAATGCCTAGGGTTTCGCGAACATTGTGGTCCGTGATCAGAACACCGATCCCAAGATTCTTTAGGTCCGCAACTAAGCCCCTGATTTCGCCAACTGCAATCGGGTCAACGCCAGCAAATGGTTCGTCCAGAAGCAAATATTTGGGGTCGGCGGCCAGGCAGCGGGCGATTTCAACCCGACGCCGTTCGCCGCCAGACAATGCCATCGCGTTGGCACGGCGCAAATGGCCTATAGAGAATTCTGAAAGCAGGGTCTCCAGGCGCTCTCGCCGTTTATGCTTTTGCTTCAATGTGATCTCTAGGATCGCCATGATGTTGTCTTCGACGCTAAGGCCCCGAAAAATCGACATTTCCTGCGGAAGATAGCCGATTCCCAGTTTTGCCCGGCGGTACATTGGCAGCAAAGTTGCGTCTCGTCCGTCGATAGAAACAATGCCCGCCTCGGGGGTGACCAGACCTGCGATGGAATAAAAACAGGTGGTTTTGCCGGACCCGTTGGGCCCCAGCAAAGCAACGGCTTCCCCACGGCCCAGATCCAGTGACACGTCGCGGATAACCGGGCGTTTCTTGTAGCTTTTGCGCAAGTTCGTAACCCGTAGGCCGGCGGTGCCGTCGGATACCTCGAACATCTGCGACGTGCTCATTCGGATGCGCGCTGTTGCAGAACCGTACGAACGCGCCCTTCCACCGTACCTTTGCCGGTAATCATGTCCCAGTTAAACGTGTCACCGGCGATGATGCTGCGGCCTTGGGTAAGCAAAACGTTACCAGTCATCACAATCTTGTCTTCGGGGGGATAGAACACGCCATGGTCAGCCTCGGCCGTGTCTTCGCCGTTAACCAGCACAACATTTCCGATAGCGATCACTTCGCGCAAAGGTTCAGGGTCGTCGGCAGAGTCCGAATACAAAACCTCTACACTGTCGGCATTCAATGTTAGTTCGCCCTGAACAACATAGACATTGCCAACGAAAATTGCGTTTCCCGTTTCACGGTCGACACTTAGCGAGTCTGACGTGACTTCGATTGGGGCGTCGGGATCAGCGACGGGTTGGCCAAGGGAAACGGCTGCCGACTGGGCATTGGCAATCTGGGCCAACAAAACGAAACCAAGGGCTGCCCCGGTAAAGCGAAAGAAGCCAGCCATTTGATTTCCTTTATTTCTCGGCGTTGCTTGACTGTGTATATACCAGTTTTACGCCCTGCGTGAAGTCCACATGCTCGGAACTCGGGCGCCCTTTGTCGCGCAGGTGCATCAGGCCCGCCTCAAGCCGAAAATCAGGGCCTTCAATAACCACTGGCGCACTGGTCGAGATGTCTAATCTGTCGATTTCCGCGCGCAAGTTGTCCGAGATAAGCGTGTAACCGCCTGAATGAATGACGATGACGCCATTGGATCCTTCGGCGACGCGTTGGGTTTGATCATATTGGCCGTTTGGCGTTTGTAAGGTGATAACCGCTCCGTCCGTTTGCGTGATCGTTCCGGATACAGCTTGGGCGTTAAAAATGGCGCTGTTTTCCGGGTCCGGTTGGGCCCGTTCCGCGTTCAACAACACCTCGGACCGATCTTCCAAGGTGCCGCGAAATTGGGGCTGCCCCAAGCGCTGGCCGTGTAAGATCTCGTTCAGTTCCACATCCGAGTAGGGAATCGCTACCGATTGGTCCGGCGCCCGGTTGATCAAGAACATGCTTGATAGCAAGCCAAGTCCAACGATTGGCATAAGAATTTTGGCAAAGCCTACAAAAGTGCTATACGTGTTCTCTGACCGAAGCATCTGCTGCCTTAATGCGAAAAGATGTCAATTTCGGGCCAGCCGCCCAGATCCAATGTCGCGCGTGTCGGCAAGAAATCAAAGCAAGATTGTGCGATTTCTGCGCGCCCTTCACGATCAAGCATGACGTTCAGTTTTCCCATCAAGCGGTGCAGATACAAAACGTCCGACGCTGCATAAGATATTTGCGCTGCTGTCAGCTCTTTTGCGCCCCAGTCCGAACTTTGCTGTTGCTTGGAAATATCAACGCCCAGCAGTTCAACCAACAAGGCCCGAAGTCCGTGCCGATCTGTATAGGTTCGCACCAACTTGCTTGCAATCTTAGTGCAGTAAATGGGGGATGCCATGACACCAAATGCATTCTGCATCGCAGCCACGTCAAAGCGCGCAAAGTGGAATATTTTCAGAACATTAGAGTCCGCCAGCAACCTTGAAAGGTTCGGAGCTTCACGCTGGCCTTTCGCGATTTGCACTAGGTGTGCATTGCCATCACCAGAGGACAATTGAACGACGCATAGACGGTCACGAACAGGGCTCAAGCCCATGGTTTCACAGTCAATCGCAACGATTGGTCCAAGGTCCAAATTGTCTGGAAGGTCGCCCTGGTAGATTTTGTTGACCACAATAGCTCCTTTGCCGTTCTGCGGCCCTGTACTACAGTTTGGGGAGTGGTGCCCAGGAGAGGCAACTTCAGCCTCCTCATAGATGGACACTGCACCACTCAACCCACTGTAATTACCGCATTCAGAATTTCTCTTGCCTCATAGCTGAACATGGCTCACTCTTCAATCCAATGCTCCAGGGTGGTCTAAAAGGTGGTCCATATATGACGGTGCACAATGCGATTTCGCAGATGCGAGCCAAGAACATGGAAGCCGGGAAGTACGCCGACGGTCAGGGCCTGTGGCTGTTCAAGAGCCGGAAGGAGGCTGGTAAATGGATACTCCGATTGGTGATCTCCGGCAAACGTCGCGAGATGGGCTTGGGCCGGTGGCCAGATGTTTCTATCGGTGAGGCACGGCGTCGGGCGGAGGATGCGCGACGGCAGCTTCGCGATGGCGTTGATCCGATCGAGGCGCGGGCGAAGCAGAAAGTGCGCGTGGAGCGGATCACTCTTGGGGAAGCCGTTGAGGGATGCTTTGAAGCGCGGCAAGCCCAACTAAAGAGCGATGGTAAGGCGGGACGCTGGCTGTCGCCTCTCACGGTTCACATCCTGCCCAAGTTCGGGAGCACGCCTGTTGAGGATATCGATCAGCACGTCTTGAAGCGTGCTCTTGAGCCGATCTGGCACCAGAAGCCTGACACCGCGCGCAAGGCGATGAACCGGCTGAACCTGACGCTCAAGCACGCCGCTGCATTGGGGTTGGACGTGGATCTTCAGGCGACGATGAAAGCGCGGGCCTTGCTAGGGAAGCGACGGCACGAGGTGCACCACATCCCATCGCTTGCCTACGCGCAAACTCCGGCATTCTATCAGTCGCTACAAAGCTCGGAACTCGTCTCAGTCTTGGCACTAAGGTTTTTGATCCTGACGGCAGCGCGCACCAGCGAGGTTCGCTTTGCTTCGCTCGGCGAGATTGACGATGGCGTGTGGCACCTTCCCGCATCACGCACGAAGACCGGGAAAGAGCACCGGGTGCCGCTATCATCGGAGGCCTTGGAGGTCTTGAGCCAAGCTGAGAGTACGACAGGCGGCGGGCTGATGATGTTCCTCAGTCCCAGAGGCAAGGCGCTCTCTGACGCGGCCATAAGCCGGTACATGCAGCGCGCTGGTCTGGAGGCGCGACCACACGGCTTTCGCGCGACCTTCCGCACTTGGGTCGAGGAGACGACAGACACGCCCTATGAGGTCAAAGAGAGCGCTCTGGGCCATCAAGTCGATAGCGGTGTCGAGCGCGCCTACCAGCGCTCCGATAGGCTGGAAAAGCGCGCAGTGCTCATGAGCCAATGGGCTGAGTACTTGACCAAATCGAAGTGACAAAAGTCAATTCTGCCATTCTTTCAGGCATTGGAACCCGCGAATGATACCTTACATGGTCTCTTTTAAGCTGTGAATTAATCCTGACGTCGAGCCCCAAGGCTAAGCCCGGAACCTGGCAAAGATACACTCACGCTCTAAACCAAAACTGCTTCTCTATGGCTGATACAACTATGTCGTTAACAAGCTCAGAGCAGTCTATCTGTCTGACGTCAGCGCTTATGGGTCCAAATAGGGCAATTTGATAAGAGAGGGTTTCTGGCTCATCGTGACCACCATGGAGTGGAAGATCCTGGATTGCTGTGAGAGGGGCCAGTCTTTGATCCGTCAGGCTGTGCTTCAAACAGGCCAGGGCATGGTCTTCGACAATTCGATGATCAACGCGCCGGCTCGCTTGGTCCTATTGTTCGCCGCGGTCCGACTGATCCAAGCCGAGCCGTTCCTACCAAGCTGGGCGCTGACCAGCTATGCCGAGGACCTTGTGATTTTGCGGCGTTAGATTGGGCGGGGATTTTGCCTTCATCTCAATATAGGGTGCTTCCACACGCCTTGGATACGGTTTTGATCTGGGCTTCAGGGGGCAAGTCCGCACCCAAATTTAAATCCGACTTCGCCTTTTCGTTTGGCATGCGAATAAGTGCGTCTGTCTTGCCGACCGATTTCAGCCGCGTCCACCATGCGTCCACCAATGCGCATATGCCTGCGCAATCCCTTCCTCCAAGCCCCGCGCCCGGTTCCAGCCCAGAGCATGCAGCCGCCCGGAATCCATCAGTTTTCGCGGTGTCCCATCGGGTTTGTCCGCATCAAAGGTTAGGCGCGCCTCATAGCCCACCATGCGGGCAATGGTCTCCGCCAGCTCGCGGATCGTGACCTCGATGCCAGAGCCAACATTCAGCGGCACATCACCTGAGTAGTCCTTCAGCAGGAAAACTAGAGCGTCGGCCAGGTCGTCCACGTGGAGGAACTCCCGCAGCGGCTTGCCTGAACCCCAGACGACGACCTCGGGCGCGCCGCTTTGTTTGGCCTCATGGAATTTACGCAGCAGCGCGGGCAGCACGTGAGAGTTTTCCAGATCGTAATTGTCACCGGGACCGTACAGATTGGTCGGCTGCGCGCTGATAAAGTCCGCGCCGTATTGCTTGCGGTAGGCTTGGCACAGCTTGATGCCGGCGATCTTGGCGATGGCATACCATTCATTGGAGGGCTCCAGCGGCCCGGTCAGCAGCGCATCCTCGGTGATCGGTTGCGGCGCGTATTTGGGGTAGATGCAGGAGGAGCCGAGGAAAAGCAGCTTCTCGACCCCATTGGCATAAGCGCTTGTGATTACGTTGGTTTGCAGAGCGAGATTTTCGGCCAGAAAGTCCACCGGGTAGGTCGCATTGGCATGTATGCCGCCGACTTTGGCTGCAGCTAAGATCACCGCATCAGGCTTTTCCGCTGCAAACCAATCGCGAACGGCTGCCTGATTGGTCAGGTCGAGCTCGGCGCGCGTCGTTGTAATGACATCACAAGGCTCATTTGCCAGACGGCGCACCAAAGCCGCGCCCACCATGCCGCGATGGCCTGCCACGAAGACGCGTTTACCGGTCAGATCAAAGGACATACCTCTACCCTTCCAACGACACCGGCAATTCCAGCCCGTGCTCTTTTAACAGCTTCAAGCGCCGGGCGGATTTGAGATCTTCCATCACCATCTCGGCGCACATCTCTTGGGCGGTGATTTCTGGCACCCAGCCAAGTTGCGCTTTGGCTTTCGACGGATCGCCCAGCAGCGTTTCTACCTCTGCGGGGCGGAAATAACGCGGATCGATGCGCACGACGACATCGCCGACACAAAGCGCCGGAGCTTTTTCGCCATCGATGGCCGTCACGGTTGCAATCTCGTCCACGCCCTCGCCGGTGAAGGCGAGCGATACGCCCAACTCTGCTGCGGACCAAGTGATGAACTCGCGCACCGAATACTGCACACCAGTGGCGATCACGTAATCCTCGGGGGTGTCTTGTTGCAGCATCATCCACTGCATCCGCACGTAGTCTTTCGCATGCCCCCAGTCGCGCAAGCTGTCGATATTGCCCATATAGAGGCACTGCTCGAGGCCCGTTGCGATATTGGCCAGACCGCGGGTAATCTTGCGGGTCACGAAGGTCTCGCCGCGCCTCGGGGACTCGTGGTTAAAGAGGATCCCGTTGCAGGCGTAGATGCCGTAGGCCTCGCGGTAGTTCACGGCGATCCAATAGGCGTACATCTTGGCCACGGCATAGGGCGAGCGCGGGTGGAACGGGGTGGCCTCTGTTTGCGGGATTTCCTGCACGAGGCCGTAAAGCTCGGAGGTAGAGGCCTGATAGAACTTGGTCTTCTTCTCCAGCCCTAAAAAGCGGATCGCCTCCAGCATGCGCAGCGTGCCCATCGCATCCACATCGGCGGTGTATTCAGGCGCCTCAAAACTAACGGCGACATGGGATTGCGCGCCGAGGTTATAGACCTCGTCGGGCTGAACTTCGGAGATAATCCGCGTCAGGTTCGAGCTATCGGTCAGATCCCCGTAATGCAGCTTGAAGCGCGCATTATCGTTGTGCAGGTCTTCATAGATGTGATCAACACGTTGGGTGTTGAACAGCGATGCCCGGCGCTTGATGCCATGCACCTCGTAGCCTTTATCGAGCAAAAACTCCGCCAGATAGCTGCCATCTTGGCCGGTGATGCCGGTGATAAGTGCTCGTTTCATGCTCTGCCCTTGATTGTGTCCCGCTCGGAAGAGCTTGGCGGGACTGTCGGTGATGACTGTTCCAATTTTTTGAACACTGCGCAAGGGCTCGGGCGGTTTTAGGGCATTTGGGTGGCTGCAGAGCCATCTTGATGGTCAATCGCGGCGAAATAGATCGCGGCAGGTTCACTCCAAAGAGCCATTCTCGGTGTCTGTGCTTAATGTGAGACCGATATGCAGGGTCATGCGCCCGGATGAACGACGCATGCCAGCTATGGCGCTGCGAAGGACGGGGGCTTGAGGTCTGGGGGGCACGACCCGCGACTTGCGTCGCGCTCGCATTCGGGGCAGACTTTGGCCTAGATTGGCACAGTAATGTTCTGACGAGGTAAGGGCTCAGCATGGCAGGATTGATACGGCGGCTGTTTGGGCAAAAACCCCGCAGATCACTTCCCAACCGGCAGCGATCGCGCTCCGAAAGCCTACCGCTACAGGTGCGCCTTCCGGTAATACCCCCGCTGACCTATGTGGTGGGCGACATCCATGGCTGCCTTGATCTGTACCTAAAGCTCGAAACGCAAATCATGGAGGCGGTGGGCGACACCCCGGTTCTGATTATTTCCGTAGGCGATCTGGTAGATCGTGGTCCTGAAAGCGCAGGCGTGATTGCGCATCTGATGTCGTCACCTCCCAAAGGCGCGCAGCGATTGGTTCTTATGGGTAATCACGAGCAGATGATGCTTGAGTTCTTCAAGGCTCCCCGTGCTCATATCCGTTGGCTCGACTACGGGGGCCGCACGACCCTGACCTCCTATGGTGTGGACGAGTTGCAGATGGGTGGGTTTGACCTGCCCGAGGACCTGCTCGCCCAGAAGATGCAGGCTTTGGTGCCGGCCGAGCATCTGGCCTGGCTACGCGGTCTTCCGGGCGCCGTTCGTCTGGGGGATCGATATTTTGTCAGTCATTCGGGCATCAACCCGTCCAAGCCGCTTGGCAATCAGTCGGCCCGTGATTTGATGTGGACGCGAGGAATGCAAGGCCCACCGCCTGCGGGGATCACCGTGGTTCATGGACATACGCCAATCGACACCGTCGATTTGACCGGGCCATATATTGATATCGATACCGGGGTCTACCAAACCGGACGCCTGTCGGCTCTAAGGCTGACACCAGAAGGCGCACCGGAGTTGATCGAAGTCTCGGCCTCGTAAACACTTCTGCCGTAAGCCCATTTGTACATGGATAGCACTTTCCAAAAGACGGCGCAGATGCCGACCCAGACCTATGCCAGCCAAGGCGATGCGCTGGTATGATCTTGGGTGACGGGCATGAGGTCCCGGGCTATGCTGGAGAGCGGACAAGACGGCTGGAAAACGGATTAGTCATCGTTGGGATCCTTCTCGGAAGCGATTGAAGCTCGGCTGGACCCTGCCGAAAAAAGGTTAACGCTTTTTAAACTTTGCGTGCGGTGGGAGGAGGTGTGGTGCAACATCCCGAAAGAGACTGAGCCGGACCTATCGTTTCGCAGGCGATGCGGTGGAGCAGCAGTACTGATCTATTTAGTCATTGCCAAACAGGTCTCGCGTAGAGACCTTGTCGGCGACATCCATCAAATCTTCTGCCTGCCGATTGGCGATGATCACATCGGCTTTTGATTTGAACGCCTCAAGATCCCGAAGCACGCGGGAGCCGAAGAATTCGTCTTCTTCAAGCGCAGGTTCATACACGATCACCTCAATGCCCTTTGACTTGATCCGCTTCATAATGCCTTGGACCGCGCTTTGGCGGAAGTTATCCGACCCGGCCTTCATCACCAGTCGGTAAATGCCGACCACTTTCGGTGCTCGGCGCAGGATTTCCTCGGCAATAAAATCTTTCCGCGTCCGGTTCGCGTCTACAATCGCCTGCATCAGGTTTTGTGGGACTTGGTCGTAATTCGCGAGCATCTGCTTGGTGTCTTTTAGCAGGCAACAGCCGCCATAGCCGAAGGAGGGGTCAGCAGGCCAGCGAAAATCTCAGCGCGGGCGTCTTGTTGGCCGATGATGATCCGGCTGGGATGCAGGTTGTCATAGAGGGCGCGGCCCTCGCGCAGGAACTCCGGCGAGAAAATCACCTAGCGCGTGTCCATCTCTGCGCTCACGCGAATGGTAAAGCCCACGGGCACGTAGATTTGACGATGATAATCGCGTTCCGATTGACCGCAATCACTTGCGCAATGACCGCCTCGACGCTGGAAGTGTCGAAAGAGTTCGTAACCGGATCGTAGTTGGTCGGTGTGGCGACAAGGACGTAATCCGCATTTTTATAGGCCTCATCGCCGTCCTTTGTGGCGCTCAAATTAAGCTGCCTTTCTCGCGAGATACTGTTCGATCTCATGCATCCATGATCGGCGATTACCGCGCATTCAGCTGCGCGACCCTGTGCTCGGAGATATCTACCGCGGCGACGGTGTTATGTTGTGCAAGCAAAACTGTGTTGGAGAGGCCCACATAGCCGATACCTGCAACAGCGATTTTCATTAATGATTTTCCTAGAAGTAAAATGAACTCAGCAGGGGTTTTGTCCCATCATTGGAAAAGAGGCGAGGCAATCATTGGAGTTTTCCTTGGGCATCACTACCGTCCATTAGCTCTGACCAAAATTGGCTCTAGACCGACTGTCCTGGCTCTTAATAATCGGAAACACTGGAGATACTGGGCCCGTTATCCCTTCGCCCCCTGTCCGCGCGCGTAGACGTCCTCGTAACGAACGATGTCGTCCTCGCCCAGATACACCCCAGTCTGCACCTCGATTAGCACCATGGGCACCTTACCCGGATTCTCCATCCGGTGGACTGCGCCCAAGGGAATGTAAACCGACTGGTTCTCGGTGACTAATTTCACCGTATCGTCCACAGTTGCCTTCGCCGTGCCTTCAACCCCGATCCAGTGTTCGGCGCGGTGGACGTGGCTCTGCAGCGACAGCGCAGCACCTGGTTTAACCACGATGCGCTTGACCTGGAATCGGTCACTTAGCGCCAGCGTCTCGAACCAGCCCCAGGGGCGGTGGTCTCGTGGGAATTCTGTTGCCTGCTTGGCGCCTTTAGCCTTGAGCGCCGCGACCGCCAGTTTGACGTCTTGCGCGCGGCTTGCGTCGGCCACCAGAACTGCATCGGGGGTGGCGACCACGATGGTGTTGCTTAGGCCGATCCCGACCAGTTCAAGCCCGTCGGCCTCGGAGCGCAGGAGGGTGTCTTCGCACTCGATCGCGGTGCTTGGTCCTGTCGTAACCACGCCTGCGCCGCTTTCGCGCCAGACGGCGTTCCAGCCGCCCAAATCGCTCCAAGCGCCGGTGAAGGGGACCACGGACATGTTGTCAGCCTTCTCCATCACCGCGTAATCGATCGAGATATCCTCGGCCTGCGCCCAAGGGTCTGCATCCAGCCGGAAGAAGGTCAGATCGCTTTGCAGCCCATCGACCGCCGCCTGCACTGGTCCCATCAGTTGCGGGCAATGGGCCTTAAAGGCGGCGATGATGGAGCGCGCCGAGAAGAGGAAAATACCCGCGTTCCATAGGAAGTTCCCGCTGGCGAGCATGGCTTCGGCCGTAGCAGTATCAGGTTTTTCGACAAAGCGGGTTAGGGGCACGGGGCCGCCTTCTGGGGGGGCGGAGAGCTCCAGATAACCATAACCCGTCTCGGGCCGGTCGGGCGCTATGCCGAAGGTGACCAGACCGCCTGCTTCCGCGACGGATCGGCCGAGATCAACGGCTGCGTGGAAGGCGTCGGCGTCGGGGATGACTTGATCCGATGGTGCGATCAGCATCAAGGCATCGGGGTCTTTAGTCGCGAGATGCAGGGCGGCTGCCAGCACTGCGGGGGCGGTGTTGCGGGCGTCTGGCTCGATCAACACTGTACCGTTTTCGACACCTCAGGCGGCAAGTTGTTCGGTCACGATGAAGCGGAAATCCGAGCCGGTGATCACGAGGGGTACGGCATATCCCGCTCCAGACAGGCGCTTGGCTGAGGCTTGAAACAGGCTCTCGCTGCCCACCAGTTGAGTGAATTGCTTGGGGAAACTCTTGCGGCTCAGCGGCCAAAGCCGTGTGCCTGAGCCACCGCAGAGAAGAACAGGGGTGATGGTCATCGACGCGCTCCGAGCCGAAAGTGGCGTATACTTGGAGGGTTTGCCACGGTTGCGACCACAGTGTCACGGGTCGAAAGAAGTATTTTGGGAAATTGGTAGCACGCGGATACTAACGGCAATGGCGTAAATTATTGAACTTTTCTCTTTCCCTTTATGGCGACGCCGCCGAAGCGGTCACAGTCTTGATGGGGCATCGTTCTGTGTATCTTGGGGCCAGACTGTCAATGTTCGGCCCGCAGATGCGTGTCCTGCAGAAGCCTGCCTGTGGCTCTAAGGACCCAAAAAATTGTGGATAAGCCAACATTCGATTGATGCAGGGTTCCTCTTTTGCGCGTTTCAATGTAGGAGATCGACAAAAGCAAAGACTGGGGCATTGGCAGTATGCGCAACTTTATCGTTATCTTGGTTTGTTTTGTCCTAGCGGCCTGCGCGGATGGATTTACGACCTTTCCTGTGGATGAAGCAGCGCAGGACAGCGTTAAGGAGGAGGTAACAATTGTTCGCCTCGACGCCACAAACATAGGTCAATTTACAACTTCGGCCCGAGCCCCACAAGCCGCTTCCTTCAGGACGTCAAATCGCTGGGAGTACCGTGTCGGTCCAGGTGATATTCTTTCGGTGACAGTGTTCGGCCACCCCGACTTTACAACGCCCGCCGGCGAGGGCCGCAGTGCATCTGACTCAGGATTTGCGGTGCAGGCTGATGGATCGTTTTTCTATCCCTTTATTGGGTCTGTGATGGCGAACAATCGTCCAGTGGCAGAGATACGGGGCGAGATCGCGGAACGTCTGGGTAATTTCATTCCAGACCCCCAAGTCGAGGTTCGGGTAGCGGCCTTCAACTCTCAAAGCGTTCTGATTAGCGGTGAAGTAAACTCCGCCAACACCCAAGCCTTGAATGCCGTGCCGCTGACGATGCTGGGGGCAATCAATGCTGCAGGTGGATTGACAGATGCTGCAGATCCGACCCGTGTGTCGCTGCAACGGGGAGATCGGATTGCCCATATCGACCTTAAGGGGTTCTTGGAGCGCGGCTACCGGCAGAACAATCCTGTACTGCGCAACGGTGACATCGTAAATGTGCCGAAGCGACGGACACTTGAAGCATTCTTGCTCGGCGAAATCGCCTCGCCGGATACAATTGATTTGTCGCAAGAGCCTATCACACTGACCCAAGCTCTTACACGACAGGGTGGTCTGCGCGAAGTACGTGCCGATGCGCGAGGGATTTTCGTGTTCCGCGCAGTTGCGGACGCAAAGATGACGGTGTTCCAACTGGATACCAGCTCTCCGACCGGATTGTTGCTTGGGACCAAGTTTGTTTTGGAGCCCGGAGATGTAATCTACGTCACCCGCTCGCCTCTCCAGCGCTGGAACGACACGATCTCACGCATCCTACCGACGGTTCAAGCTGTGTCTGCGGTTGAGGCGTTGCGCAATTGATAGCTTGGCTCGATGCGGGGGCCGACTTCGATGCGCATCTTTTCGGAGCACTTTCGTGTTAGAATGATGCTATTGTGGACTTCTGCCCTCCTCTTTCTGAGAAAACGGTGCTATTTTGTCCTTACCGGGCTCGGTTTGGGTTTGGTGTTTGGGCCAGAATCGGGTGGCTTTGGGGTCTGAATACTACTTTGAATGTGCCAGAATTGCGGAAAGTATTGACCAGATGCCGCACCTTTTGAGGGCCTCTGACATATGTATCCAGAAGCCCAAGTGAGACTTGCCCATGCCAGATGACAACCGTGAGCACCCGCCATTCACATCTCGGCGTCGCAATGGGGCCAATAGTCAGTTGATGATGCCAAACCAGCCTCTTCGGAACCAGCCATTCCGTGCCCCTGAGCCGGACCAAGATGATGAAATTGATCTGATGGCTTTGCTGGCCCAAGTTTGGTCAGGAAAGCTAATTGTTGTAGCCTTCGTCTTCGTCTTTGGCGTGGTTGGCCTTGTACGGGCGTTAATCCCGCCGCCCGTTTATCAAGCCAATGCATTGATGCAGCTTGAAGAACGCTCAGGCAGCTTGTCTCTTCCTGCCGGAATGAGCGATCTCATTGATAAT
>SPJP01000127.1 GCA_006844665.1 Paracoccaceae bacterium | reverse complement strand
ATGAAGCCCGACGAGGGCGAAGTTTGGCTGCACGGCGAGCAGGTCAAAGGCCCGCGCAAAACTGTCGGCATGGCTTTTCAGAACCCGGTTCTGCTGGAATGGCGCACAATTCTTGAAAACGTGATGCTGCCGTTGGAAATCGTCGCGACCTCCATGCCAAAGGCGGACCGGATCGCCCGCGCGATGGAGCTGTTGAAGATGGTCGGCTTGGACGGGTTCGAAAACAAGCGCCCGTCCGAATTGTCAGGCGGTATGCGTCAGCGCGCCTCCCTGTGCCGATCATTGGTGCACAAGCCCGACGTTTTAATCATGGATGAACCCTTTGGCGCGCTGGATGCCTTTACCCGCGAAGATCTATGGCAAACCATGCGCGATCTGCGCCGGGCAGAGCCGTTTACAACCGTTTTGATCACCCATGATCTGCGCGAAAGCGTCTTTCTGGGCGATCAAGTGATCGTTCTGTCGGGCCGCCCCGCGCGCACCCAGCATGTGCTGAAAGTGGACCTGCCCGAGGACCGCACATTGGACGTTTTGTACACCAAACCCGTGGCCGACATGCTGCATATTTTGCGGGATCAGATCAAAATCGCCCAGGGCCGTTCTGTGACGGAGGATCACTGATGTTCAACAAAATAGCCGTCCCCGTCCTGTCGATCATCGTGTTCCTATGCCTGTGGGAGCTGCTGGTCTGGGCCAATAATTGGCCGAACTACAAAATGGCCTCGCCGTCAGACCTGCCGCCGGCGTTCTGGAAATACAAACTCCTGTTCCTGGAAATGGGCTGGCAAACCCTTTGGCGCACCGTGGCCGGGTTGGTGCTGGCGGTTCTGTTCGGCACCGGCCTGGGCATGATCATCGGCTTTTCCAAGCTGGCCCGCGACGCGCTATACCCGCTATTGGTCGGCTTTAACGCGATCCCAAAGGCGACGCTTGTGCCGGTGATTTCCCTGATCTTCATTGGTCAGCACGATTTCAACACGGTTCTGATGGCGTTCATGATCTCGTTCTTTCCCATTGCTGTGTCCGTGGGCATCGGCCTGTCGACGTTGGAACCCGAATACAGGGATATTCTGCGCGCCCTTGGGGCGTCTCGCATGACGATTTTCTACAAAATCGCGCTGCCCAAGACCTTGCCGGAATTTTTCGGGGCTTTGAAAGTCGCCGCAACCCTGGCTTTCATCGGCACCAATCTGGTTGAAATCGTCAGCCCCCATGGCCGGGGGCTAGGGGCCTTGTTTAAATCCGGTGAAACGAACGGGGACTATCCGCTGATGTTCGCGGTACTTATCGCGCTCGCCTTCTTAGGGATCGTTTTGTATTATGCGGTGATCTTTCTGGAACGGATTTTCGCCGGCTGGGCGGAACGTGAAGCAAGCTAGAACCAGGCCGCGCCGCTGAATTGGGCGCGACTGCCAACCTTTTCCAAAACCACCTTGCTGCGGGCGCAGGGGTGTATGACACTAGGGTTTATGAGTATCCAAGTCCCACTTCTCGTCTTTTCTGATCTTGATGGCACTTTGTTGGATCATGACACCTATTCGTGGGCAGCCGCTGAACCGGCGTTGACGCGCTTGGCCCAAATCGGGGCGCCGGTCGTTTTGTCCAGCAGCAAGACCGCCGTTGAAATGGCGGTGTTGCAGGCGGATATGGGGTTGGATGCCTATCCCGCGATTGTAGAAAATGGGTCTGGACTCATTGGCTTACCCGGCGAAGTTGATGCAGGTGTGGTCCGGTACGAAAAACTGCGCGCGGCCTTGGATGAAACCCCACCAGCTTTGCGCCGCCAGTTCACCGGCTTTGGGGATATGTCGGTTCAGGATGTGATGAATGCCACCGGTTTGACACAACAGGCCGCTAAACTGGCCAGAACCCGTTCTTTTTCCGAACCGGGGTTGTGGGCTGGCACAGAAGACGAGATGGCCGAATTTATCGAAGCTTTGGCTTGCCAGGATGTTAATGCCCGTTTCGGGGGCCGGTTTCTGACCCTGTCTTTCGGAAAAACAAAAGCCGACCGGATGGACGCCGTCATTGCCCAGTATCGCCCCACCCATACCATCGCCTTGGGGGACGCGCCCAATGATGTGGAAATGCTGGAAAAAGCCGATTTCGGCGTCATCATCGCCAACCCGCACCGACCGGCCTTGCCAACGCTAAAAGGCGAGGCTGAAGGCGCAATCATTCGAACCACCGACCCCGGACCCATTGGCTGGAACTCTGCGATCAACGCTTTGTTTCAACGACTTAACTTAGATACAGGACGACATATGCATGGTTGATTTTCATCAAAACGGTAACATTGCCACGATGCACAACCTGCGGACACGCTCGTTGCAGGACATGACATACGAGCTGGAAACCTTCGGCCAAACCCGCAAGGTCACGCTTATTCTGCCCTGCCTGTATTCCGAGCTGGAAACCGATGCGATGCCGAACATCCTGGCAGAGCTGTCGAAGGTCACTTACCTGCACCGGATCATCATCGGGCTGGACCGCGCGACGGAAGAAGAATTCCGCAAAGCGCGGACCTTTTTTGAAGGGCTGGGCCAGAATCATATCGTGATCTGGAACGACAGCCCGCGGATGAAAGCGCTGGAAAAACGGCTTGCATCCCTGGGACTTGCGCCAAGCGAGCAGGGCAAGGGCAAGAATGTATGGACCTCGATCGGGTATCTGATTGGGTGTCAGGACAGTGCGGTTATGGCGATCCACGATTGCGATATCCTGACCTATACAAACGAAATGCTGGCCCGCCTGATTTATCCAGTGGCCAACCCGACATTCCCCTATCAGGTGGCCAAGGGCTATTATGCGCGCATAGGCAATGACAAGTTGAACGGCCGGGTCACGCGACTGCTTGTCAGCCCCTTGCTGATCGCCTTAAAGCGTGTTGTCGGGGACCGGGATTATCTGGATTACCTGCGCAGCTTCCGCTATCCGCTGTCTGGCGAATTCGCGATGCGAACCAGTATCTTACCCGATTTGCGCATCCCGTCCGATTGGGGTTTGGAAATCGGCGTTTTGTCTGAGGCCTGGCGCAATCTGGCCCCCAAGGCCGTCTGCCAGGTGGAAATCGCCGACGCCTATGATCACAAGCACCAATCTCTTAGCCCCGAAGACGCGGCCCTTGGCTTGAACCGCATGTCGGTTGATATCTGCAAAGCGATCTTCCGCAAATTGGCCGCAGACGGAACCGTGTTTACAAACAACGTCTTCCGCACGCTCAAGGCCACCTATTACCGCAGCGCCTTGGACCTGCTAGAGGCCTATTATTCCGACGCCCAGATGAACGGATTAAAGGTCGACCGCCATAGTGAAGAAGCCTCGATCGAGCTGTTTGCCGAAAACATCATGCGCGCGGGGCAGACCTTTCTGGAAAACCCACACGAAACACCCTTCATCCCTACATGGAACCGCGTCCACGCAGCGGATCCAGAGTTTTTGAATGACATGCATTTGGCGGCTGCGGCGGATGCCGAAGAATATGCCTAGCTGAAATTCGTGATCCAGCGACATTGATAAGGGGCCAAAGTGATGTCCCCTTCATCAATCGCGTCACCTGACAGCAAATCGGTCCAGTCTTCATCCGCGATCAGGTTCAAGGCCGAGGCGGGCAAGATAACCGTATCCGCGCTGACATTGTGAAGCGCGAAAATGGATTGCCTGCGATCCAGACTTTGGCGCCAAATCCCCAGCACCCGGTCATCGCCGGTGGTCACAGTGAACTGCGTCGCATTGGGGTGGAAGGCCAGTTGCTTTTTGCGCACTTTAAGCCGCTCGGTCAGGCTTTTTAGAACTTTGGCCTGGTTGCTGTCTGGGTCCGATAGCTTTTCGCGCAAAGCGGGATAGTCCCAGCGATGCCGGTTGATCGCCCGGTTCATGCCGCGTTTTTCAACACCGTCCAGATCGTTCGGCGTGGCCAGCATGGAATGGATGTAGAATGCAGGGATGCCTTCCAGCGACATCACAATCGTTTGCGAACACAAGAAGCGATCCAAATGATACTCATCCGGGCCGTTGAACGTTTGGCTCATCGCGTCGAAGAAGGTTGTGTTCAGCTCATACGGGGCTTCACCGCCATCGGGCAGGGCGCGCATAGACACCAATCCACCGATTTTGCGGACCGTTTTAATCACTTCTGCCTGATCTTCATCCGACAATAGGCCCTCGGCCGGCCGCATCCCTATCCCGTCATGGCTGGCGGTAAAGTTCAGATAGGCACAGCCCAACTGCGCCGGCGGCATTGCACGCTGCCACTTCACCAAATGCTGCGCCGTGCCCGCCATCATCGCATGCAGGATCAGCGGGGGCAGGGGGAAGTTATAAATAACATGGGCTTCGTTGCTATTGCCGAAATAGCTTAGGTTTTCGGCCTTGGGCACGTTGGTTTCAGTCAGCAGCACAACCGGCTCGCTGGCATAATCACACAGCAGCCGGATCATTTTCACAATCTGGTGGGTCTGGCGCAAATGGATCGAGGGCGAGCCGACCTCTTTCCACAAAAACGCCACCGCATCCAGACGAATGGTTTGCACACCATTGTCGATATGCAGACGGATGATCCGCAGGAATTCCAATAACACTTCTGGGTTGCGGAAATCGACGTCAATCTGGTCATGGCTGAACGTACACCACACATGGCGCGTCCCGTTCGAGGTTTCGACTTCCTGCAACAGGGGCGTCGTGCGGGGGCGCACCACCATGCTTAGATCGTCTTCGGGGGAGGCCTCGAAGAAGAATTTGTCATAGGGCGCCTGGCCTTGGCGGTAGGCGTTAAACCACGCGCCCTGGCTGGACACATGGTTCAAAACCAAATCCGACATCAGTTTAAATTCCGACGCAATCCGGTTGATATCAGGCCAATCCCCCAGCTGCGGGTTCACGGCGCGGAAATCAGTTACAGCGAAACCATCATCCGAGGTGTACGGAAAGAACGGTAGAATATGCACGCCGTTGATCGCCTTTTTGACATAGGTCCCTAGGAAATCATGCAGCAGGTCCAACGGCTTGTGGGCGCCATCGACGATAGAGTTGCCGTAGGTGATCAGCAGCGCATCATTTTGCGACCACAGCGAATTGCCCGGCGCCCGCCCGCGTTTGCGGCGATGTGTGCCCTCTGGCCAAAAGGTATCAATAATTTGGCTGGCCAGAATATCGGCATCCAAATCAGGGTAAATCAGGGCAATATGTCCGGCCAAAGCACGGCTGAAGGTCAATGAATCGGGGGTCTGTGAAGGCGTCTTGGTCATAGGCTCAAGCAATCATGTCCGGGCGAAGTTGACAAATATTGCAGCGCAATTCGGCAAACCGAAACTGCGTTTCGGGTAAATTTGCAATCATATTGGGCGTCAATCGTCTGTTGGTTGAACGGCTACAGGGCCAAACTGTCGATGATATCTTGGCGGGTGCATTTGTCTTTTTGCATTTTACGCCACACCTCGCCGCGCTTCATCATCACAAAATGGTCGGCCGCGCGGAAGGCGAAATCGACGTTTTGTTCCACCAGAACAATCGCCATATCACCCCGGTCGCGCAGCTGGGCAATGGCCCGGCCAATCTGCTGGATGACATTGGGCTGAATGCCCTCGGTCGGCTCGTCCAGCAGCAGCACTTTCGGCCCCGTAATCAAAGCCCGCGCAATGGCCAATTGTTGCTGTTGGCCCCCCGACAAATCCCCGCCGCGCCGGTCTTTCATTTCCAGCAGAACGGGGAACAGATCAAACACCCTATCGGGAACAGATCGATCCCCTTTTGGCAGGCACGCAAACCCGGTTTCCAGGTTTTCGGCGACGCTCATCATCGGGAAAACCTCGCGCCCTTGGGGCACATAGGCGATGCCTTTGCGCGCGGCTTGCACAGCAGACACATGGTTCAGCGCTTCGCCGTCCAATGTGATATCGCCCGTGGTATAAGGATGCCTGCCGGACAACGCGCGCAACAGGCTGGTTTTGCCCACGCCATTGGTCCCCATGATCGTCGTCACCTGCCCGACAGGGGCGGTGAAAGACACGTCATGCAAGATCGGGCTTTGTCCGTATTTCAGGCTGACTTTATTGACCTCAAGCATCGGATCGTCCCAGATAAACGTCAATCACAGTAGGGTTCGAGGTGACATGATCCAAGCTGCCTTCCGCCAGGACAGACCCTTCATGCAGCACGGTCACTTTGCAATCCAGACGGCGCACAAATTCCATGTCATGTTCCACCACCACAACCGCCCGCGTTTCCGCCGCGCGTTTCAGAATATCGGTGGTTTTTTCCCGTTCTTCCGCGGTCATGCCAGCGGCAGGTTCATCCACCAACAGCAGCCGAGGGTCCTGGGCCAGCAACATGCCGATTTCCAGCCATTGCTTTTGGCCGTGGCTCAGCTCTCCGCTGATGCGGGTCAGCTGATCGGTCAGGCCAATTTCCTCGGCCAGTTCTTCGATCCGCGCAGCCCCCTCAGTGGTTTTGCGGTGAAACAAAACCGCAAACGGGCCGCGCGGGTTTTTCAACGCCATGGCCAGGTTTTGGCGCACGGTTTGGTCCTCGAAAACGGTGGGTTTTTGGAATTTACGGCCGATCCCGGCATTGGCGATATCGGCCTCTGACATGCCCAGCAAGGACACACCTTTGTCGCCAAACAGCACGCGGCCCGTGTCGGGTTTGGTTTTTCCCGTCACAATATCCATAAAGGTGGTCTTGCCCGCACCGTTCGGCCCGATCACAGCGCGCAATTCCGGTTGGGCCACCTGGATCGACAGGTTGTTGATGGCGCGGAACCCGTCAAAGGTGACCGACACGCCCGAGACTTCTAAAAGCGTGTTCATGACGGCTTCCTTACCAGATAATCAAACAGGCCGCCGATCCCTTTGGGGAAGAACAATGTCACGCAGACAAAGGCGACACCCAGCAAAACCAGCCACCAATCGGTCCATAGAATGGTGTAGAACCCAAGGTTCAGCGGGGGCACGCCGCCGCCTGTGAACCAGCTGGACAGAAGCGACACAAAAGCAGCCCCGATGACCGCGCCGTACAACCGGCCCCGCCCACCAATGGCAACCCAAACCGCCAGATAGATCGACGCGATGGGCGCGATTTCGGCTGGGTTGATGATGCCCGCTTGGGGATAATACAAAGCGCCCGCGATACCGGCGATGATTGCCGTCAGGGTAAAGATGAACAGCTTGTAGTTTTCGACCTTATAGCCCAGGAACCTGACCCGCGCCTCGTTATCGCGGATGCCTTTGACAACGCTTCCCATTTTCCCAGAAAGCACCAGCGTGAACAGCACGTAGCCCAATCCCAATGCCAGGGCCGAGACCGCAAAGAACGCCACACTGATCGACGCTTGGGACGCGTCCTCATACCCCGGAATATTCTGCAGACCCGACAATCCGTTATTGCCGCGCAGACCGGAATCGTTCTGGAACAGATACAGCGACAGGGCCAGGGTCATCGCTTGGGTCAGGATCGAAAGATAAACCCCTGTCACCCGGCTGCGAAACGCCAGCCAGCCAAAAATCAACGCCAGCAATCCCGGGATCAGGACAACCATCAGCAAGTGCAAAGTCAGGCTATGGGAAAACGCCCAAAGCATCGGAAATTCCGAGCTGCCGACAACCCCGAAAATCTGATTGCCAATGGCGTCGGTGACCTCCTGCGGAGTAGGGGGGATCACTTGGCTGGACAGGTTCGCGGTGATGATGCTTTCCGTGCGCGCATACATCAGCCACATGCCGATTGCGTAGCCGCCGATTCCGAAAAAGGCGAAATGGCCAAGGCTTAAAATGCCGCAATAGCCCCAGACCACGTCCATGGCGATGGCGATCAGCGCCAGACACAAGGTTTTGCCAAGTGTTTTGACCATCGAGGTCGAGATCAGCCCGATGCCCGATGCCTCGGACATCACGGCGACAAAGACGGTGAACAGGCCCAGAATAGCAAGGAACCAAAGCACCGAGGGGTGTTGGGAAATGAATGTCTTGCGCATGGATTAATCCGCCGCCGCTCGGCCTTTAAGGGCAACAATGCCTTTGGGCCGGAATTGAATGAACAGGATGATGAACAGAACCATGTAGGTTTGCGCGGCCAGGGTGTTCGATGGGTTAAACCATTCGATCCCCTTCTGCAGAAAGCCGATCATAGAGGCCCCGGCAAGGGTGCCCCAAACATTACCAACCCCGCCGACAACAACGGTCATGAAAGATTGCACAATATAGTCGGTCCCCATTTCCGAGGTCACTTTGGCATAAAGCCCGATGGCAACACCGGCAATGCCCGCAATGCCCGACCCCAAGCCAAAGGTCATCATGTTGATCCGGTCAGGGTTGATGCCCATGGATGCGGCCATGCCAGGGTTTTGGGTCACGGCCCGAACCTCTAGCCCCAGCCTTGTGCGTTTCAGGACGAACAGGATCAAGGCCAGGAACATCAGCGCCATTACGAAAATTGCGATGCGGATATAGCTGATCTGGATCACGTCCGAAACAACCCAAGCCCCATCCAGCCACGCGGGCGATGTCAGGGGCCGGGCTTGGGTGCCAAAGATGTTCTTGGCCAATTGCTGCAATGCGATTGAAATACCAAATGTCGCCAGCAAGGTTTCCAACGGTCGGTGATACAGATGGCGGATGACCAGCCGCTCCATCGCGACCCCGGCGCCAAAGGTCACGGCAAAGGCGACGGGCAGGGCGATCAGGATCGACAAGGTGTAATCGGGCACGAACAGCTGGATCACATAGCCGGTATAAGCGCCCATCATGATAAATTCGCCATGGGCCATGTTGATCACACCCATCACGCCGAATGTGATCGCCAATCCAATGGCCGCCAGAAAGTAGATCGAGGCCAGCGACAGCGCGTCCAGCGTCAAATCCACCGTTTGGGCCGCAGCCACACGGGTCTCAATACTGTTCAGCGCATCCAGGGCAGCCGTCGTGATGGCAGGATCTTTTTCGGAATATTCTTCAAAGAAAACATGGGCCTCGATGGCGGCTTCGCGTTCTTCAGCTGTCACGAAAGGCGGCACAATTCCATCTTCGGCCAGGGCGGTATAGGCCTTAACCCGGTTGTCTTGGCTGTTCAGCTGGGCGGTCGGAACGCCCCCAACTTTGCCCTCGACCACATTGGACACAATCGCTTCGCGCAAAGCGGCGGGTGTGATGGCGGCTTGGGCAAACCCGGCTTCGACAAGCTGCGCGTAAGCATCCTCAGACGACAAATCGCTACCCGGTTTCAATTCGCGGGCGATGTTGCCCTCTGGCCCTGCATCCGTGCGGGGCGCCACATCAGGCTTCGCGTTTAGGATCTGGTTCAAAACCGCCCGCGCTTCGATCGAGGTATCGGTGGACAGGCTTTCGATCGCGGCAATCCGGTCGGCTGGATCCTCGGCAAAGCTGGCCGACAGGAAATTGGCCAGTTGGATTTTGCGGGCCTTCAGGGCGGCATCCGGTTCGCCGTCAACAGACGCCAGAAGTGGACCAAGTTGCGAGGCTTCGGGCCGTCGGGCAATGGATTGAACGGCGGTTTCGCGGCGCGCCAGATCCGGGTCGCTTAACTGGAACTGCACCAGGGCCGTTGCGATCACGCGGCGCACACCGCCATTGGGTTTCAGCTGCTTAAAGCCGTCTTTGGGCACAGTGCTTTCCGCGCCCGTATCAATATCTGTCAGGGTCAGGTCGCCGCCATCCGCACTTGCGTAGAAATACAAGCCATCGTCTTCGCGCAACCAAACGCCCTTGTCCTGCCATTGTTCCAAAAACTGCGTGACCTGGGGCAGGCCGCTTGCGACCAAAGCATCAAGCGCAGTGGACACGGTCCGGCGCTTTGGCTTTGTAATTTCGTCAGAATTTTCTTGAAGGATCGTTTGAAGCGTCAGTTCTTGAGCATGGACCGGGGCGTAGGCAGGGGCCGCCAGGCCAAAGAAAAGAACCAGAAACAGGATGGGGCGCAGCATGGGAACTTTCAGGCAAAAAATGACGGGCGCAGGATAATCCCGCGCCCGTCGAAAGGTCTTAGTAGTTCGAAGTCAGCTGAACGCAGGACTCGGTCTCGGTGTTGTACATACCGCAACCCAGATCTTTCCAGTCAGACACCAGAACGGCGCTTTCAGGCAAGAAGTCTGTCCATGCATCGCCAGGTACAGGCTCTGTCTGGCTGATGATGTCGAACTGGCCGTCAGCTGTGATCTCGCCGATCAGAACTGGCTTGGTCAGGTGGTGGTTTGGCAACATTTCAGCCATGCCACCGGTCAGGTTCGGGAAGGTCTGACCGTACATTGCGGAACGAACGGCGTCGACATCAGTTGTGCCAGCCGCTTCAACCGCGTTCACCCACATGTTGAAACCGATATAGTGGGCTTCCATTGGGTCGTTGGTTACGCGTGCGTCGTCGCCGATGAAGGCTTTCCACTTGGCGATGAATTCCGCGTTTTCAGGTGTGTCGGCGGACATGAAGTAGTTCCAAGCGGCCAGGTGACCAACAAGGTTTGTTGTGTCCAGACCGGACAGCTCTTCTTCACCAACCGAGAACGCAACAACAGGGATGTCATCGGCGGAAACGTCAGCAGCGGCCAGCTCTTTGTAGAAGCCGATGTTTGCGTCGCCGTTGATTGTGCTGATCACGCCAACCTGTTTGCCGTCTTCACCCAGTGCAACCACGTCGCCAACGATTGTGGCCCAGTCAGAGTGACCGAAAGGTGTGTAGTTAACAAAGATGTCCTCGGGCGCGATGCCTTTGTCGATCAGGTAAGATTCCAGGATGTTGTTTGTTGTCCGTGGGTAAACATAGTCAGTCCCCAGCAGCGCGAATTTCTCGACACCCAGTTCGTCCAGGTAGTAGTCAACCGCAGGGATGGCCTGCTGGTTGGGGGCCGCACCGGTGTAGAATACGTTCTTGGAAGACTCTTCGCCTTCGTACTGAACTGGGTAGAACAGCAGGCCGTTCAGTTCTTCGATAACCGGCAGAACCGATTTCCGGGAAACCGATGTCCAGTTGCCAAAGATCACGTCAACTTCGGAAACAGTCAGCAGCTCGCGTGCTTTTTCAGCAAACAGAGGCCAGTCGGACGCAGGGTCAACAACAACGGCTTCGATTTCACAACCCAAAAGGCCGCCCGCTGCGTTCTGGCTTTCAACCAGCATCAGCATCGCGTCTTTCAAAGTAGTTTCGGAAATGGCCATAGAGCCGGACAGCGAGTGCAGAACGCCAACTTTAATCGGATCGGCGCACTCTGCCATCGCGAAAGAAGTAGAGGCAAGCAAGGCTGCAGTCGTAAGAGTTACAAGTTTAGGCGTTTGCGCCATAATAGATTTCCCCGTTTTTTGCTGCCAGACGGTGTCAAAAAAGACCCTTCCGCCAGCGCCCCAACAGATTTAGTCTGGGGGCAGCAGCATTTGATTGTTGTAGTCGCGCAGCGGGGATTATCTTGGACGATGACCCGTTGCGCGGCGACTTGCCGAAAACCGGCTAGGCAGACGATGGGTTTTTAATCGCCTTAGGTACCAGACCAGAGGGGCCAACTTTTGCGGACCCGGGGTGTGATGATTAAAAAAGCGACGATTCTGCGGCGCAGCGATTACAAAATGTGCTGATATCGGTAACTTTCCGTCAGGGAAAGCAACCATAGATTCGCTTTGCGACGCAAATTTCATCCGACACGACAATCCTGCGGCGCAGCGGAAAGGGGACATCTTATCCCTTTGCTTGATCCTGCAGCAGGCCGGCCAAAGCTGGCAAAGTCATCTTGCCCGGCCCTGTTTCGGCGAAAACGGCGATTTGCGCAGGCCAATTTTGGCAATGCGGCGTGTCCTTTGCCGCGCAGATCAAAGCACAGACAGCCGCAATAAACTTGGATAGCCATTGTCGAGCTTTGCAATTTCAGGGTAGTCAGCACAAATTCCCAAGCACAGGACGGTCAAAACCCATGCGGATGCGTGACACTTTCATCAAGCCAATGCATCCCGAAGGGATCAAATTCGTTGCAATCTTTGCGGCGATCACCGTGGTTTTGTTTTTACTGTTCAAACCTTTGGGTTGGATTGGCGTCGGTCTGACCATCTGGTGCTACTACTTTTTCCGCGACCCAAAGCGCACCACTCCGGACCGTCCGGGCCTGGTGATCAGCCCTGCGGATGGCATCGTGTCCCTGATCGAAAAAGCCGTCCCCCCGGCGGAACTGAACATGTCCGACCAAGCCCTGACCCGCGTTAGCGTGTTCATGAGCGTGTTTAACTGCCACGTGAACCGCGCGCCCATTGGCGGCACGATCTCGCAAATCGCGTACCGCCCGGGCAAGTTCTTTAACGCCTCGCTTGATAAGGCCAGCGCGGATAACGAACGTAACAGCCTGTGCATTGATATGGAGGACGGGCGACAGATCGCTGTGGTCCAGATCGCGGGCCTGGTGGCACGCCGGATCGTTTGCTTTTCCAAAATCGGCGATGCCATCGGTGCGGGCGAACGGTTTGGGCTGATCCGGTTCGGATCGCGCTTGGATGTCTATTTACCCGACGGTGTCGTCCCCATGGTCAATGTGGGTCAAACTATGATCGCGGGGGAAAGTGTGCTCGCCGATCTGACCTCGTCCGAACCTGCGCGCACAGGGCGCACGCAATAGCCTGCAGCCCAAAGGAATTTTGCCGTGAAAATCATCCATCTGCTGCCGAACCTGATCACGCTCTCGTCGATCTGCGCAGGGCTAACGGCCATTCGGTTCGGCTATCAGGGCCAATATGAACCAGCTGTCCAACTGATCTTGCTGGCTTGTATCTTGGATGGTCTGGATGGGCGGCTGGCGCGATTGCTGAAATGCCCAAGCCCCTTAGGGGCCGAGCTGGATTCACTGGCCGATTTTCTGAACTTCGGTGTCGCCCCAGTGCTGATCTTGTTCAGCTGGGGGTTTGAAGGGGCAGGCGGTTTGGGCTGGATCGCCGTGCTGGCCTATACCGTGTGCTGCGTGCTGCGCCTGGCGCGGTTCAATGTGGATAGCCAATCCGACAGCCCAACGGACAAAGACCGCTTTGTCGGCGTGCCGTCGCCGGCTGGGGCCATTTTGGTGATGCTGCCCCTGTTCGCGTCCTTCCTTTTGTCGGAATTTCCCCTGGCCCCGCCCAGCTGGATCGCGTTCTACATCTTTGGCGTTGGCCTATTGATGATCAGCCGCGTTCCAACATATGCCTTCAAAAACATCACGATTGACCGTTCAAACGCCAAGTATTTCCTGTTGGGCGTTGTTTTGTTAACCGCGGCCTTGCTGACCTATCTTTG
>SPJP01000028.1 GCA_006844665.1 Paracoccaceae bacterium | reverse complement strand
AGTGCCACAGCACATCGACCCCAAGCCGGGTCAAAGACAGAACTGGGGTGAAACTGCCCCCGGGGACGGTATCAAAAGCGTTTGAAAAGACCTCTGTGCCCAGTTGGGGCAGGGCGGTCAGTTGATGGAAAATGAGGTCGCAAAAATACTCGCCGACAACGACAACATCACACGTGAGTTTGGCTGTCGGGGCTTCGGTCATTTCCACGCGCCCACATAGTCCGCATGGGCGTCCAGATAGGCGTTCACGAGGGTTTCTGAACGGGAATAGGACAAGACCAAAGGGTGGGCGGCCAAACCCTCGACCGCGATGGTGCGATCTTTTTTGCGTATGGCTTCGCAGGTCAGACGTTCGTAGCGTTTGACGTTCTGGATCAGCTGATCTTGCGCCTCGGGGATGTTTGCCACGGGGAAGGGGTGGATGCCGGATCTGTCGATTTTGCAGCTGACTTCGACCACGTCATCGGGCCGCAAAGACGGGATGGTCGTGCCGTTGCGAACGTTCAGGCCGGAATAGCAGGTCTCGCCACTTTCCAGCGCGTCGATGATGTTCAGGGCGACGCCGGCATAGCCTTCTCCGGCTTGGTCATTATGGCCTGCAGCGGGGGGCGGCGCGTCTTGAGTATCGGCGTCTTCCATCGAGGGGGCCGCGTCGTCGGCATAGTGCATATAGGTGGACGACCGGCGGCCTTCATAGGCGAAATAGGCGTCTAGTGCGCGGTCGGGATTTGCAGACACACCTATCGATTTCAATTCGGCCATGTGGGCCTGGTTCAGGTCGCGGACCTCCTCTCCGCGGGTGCGGGCATCGGCTTGGATCGCGTCGACGGCCTGTTCGGCGTAGTAGTAGTAATAGAGGTATTCGTTCATCCACAGCTTGTGCCGTTTTACCAGATCCTTGCCGAACAACCGCATCATAGAGCTGGACAGAAATTCGTCATCGGCCAGCAGGGCTTGCAGCCTTTCTTCGCCATTCACAAAGGCGTGGCCGGCAAAGGACAGGTGGTTTAACCCGTAGACATGGTGGTGCACGTGGTTGTGGTGGATGGCCAGATGGGTGGCCACGGCGTCTTGGGCGGCATTGGCGCTGTCGCAGATCCCGACGACCCGTTCGAACCCTTCGTCAGACAGGGCCTGAGCCACAAGGCCCGCAGGGTTGGTAAAGTTGAACAACCACGCGTCGGGGTTCTTTTCGCGCAGTTTGCGCGTGTAGTCCAAGATCACAGGGATGGACCGCAGCGCCATGGCAAACCCGCCGGGGCCCGTGGTTTCCTGGCCGATCACGCCCAGGTTCAACGCGATCTTTTCGTCCTTGATCCGGCCTTCTTCATCACCGGGGCGCACGGTTGTTACCGCGTGGGATGCCCCATCCAGGGCTGCGTCGATATCGGTGGTGGTTGTGATCTTGACGGGCGAAGCTTGGCGACGCCCCAGTTCGATCCCCAATTGCCCGAACAGGCCCAGCTTTTCTGCGTTGATGTCGTGCAAGCAAATCTCGGTCACGCCGCTTTTTTCCGCGCGCCGCAGGGCCGAACCTACGAATAAAGGAGAGCGAACACCGCCGCCACCGATCACTGTGAGTTTCATCGCATCCTCGAATACCAGGTCAACTGGTCGCTACTGGTTATAACCAGTTATGTCAACGTAGATCTTGAGCTGGCCGGGCACATGGGCGACAATGACAGAACCAAAGGTAGGACCGCCATGCAGCCGCAGAGCACGAAGAGCAGTATTGATCGGGCGTCGCACGAGCCGCTGCACCGGCAGTTGAAGCAGATCCTTCAAAACCAGATTGATAGCGGCGCGATCCCGGTGAACACCAAGCTGCCGTCGGAACGGGCTTTGGTCGCGGAATATGGGGTCAGCCGGATCACGGTGCGCCAAGCTTTGCACGCGATTGTTCAGGAAGGGCAGGTACAAAGCCAGCCGGGCAAGGGGTTTTACGTGACCGAGCAAAAGCCCGGGCCAGAATTCCACCTGCTGAAAAGCTTTACCACCAGTGCAATGGAGCGCGGTCGGGTTCCGGGCAGCCGCTTGATTTTGGGCACGATCGCGCCGACCGACCCAAAGATTGCCAAGTCGTTGCAGTTGCCTGCAGATGCCCCGGTTCTGTATCTGCAACGGATCAGGACCCTGGACGGTGACCCGGTTGTTGTTCAGGAAGATTGGCTGGCGCCAGCCTTGGCCCCTGGGCTGCTGGATCTGGACTGGTCGGAAGAAAACAAGTCCCTGTATCACGAGCTGCGTACGCGATACGGGGTCTATCCCCAGCATGGCAGCACCACTTTGGGGGCCCGTTTGGCAACTGATGCTGAATGCGCTTTGTTGCATTTGGAAGATCCTGCGGCTGTGTTGACCCTTAGCCAAATCGCCTATGACGCCGATGACAGGCCGGTGAATGTTAGCAAGATCATCCAGGATTCTGTGCGCCACCCTACCATTTTGTATCAAGGGAACGGGGCCAAGTAGGGCGCTGGATCAATCTGGCATATCCCAGCTGGGGCGGGGCGGGCCTAGGGTTTGAAGATCAGTTATCGCGTCGCCGTTGATGCGGGCCAGAAGAAGGCGGGCCAGCTCTTCACCCGCTTCGACAACATGTTCGGACACGGTGTCGATTTCCGGGAAGACGGTGCTTAGGATGTCGCCTGCCTGCTTGGCCACGGTTTTGATGTCCGTGCCCGGGGTCAAGCCGCCGTCTTTTAGACCGCATAACAATGGCAGGCCCAGAACCTCGGTATCGCAGATGATTCCGTCGGGCCGATTCGGGGCGGTGGCGATTTCATACCCTTGTTGGCGAATGGTGCTTGACGGCGCGCCGGGGGGGACGCCTTCGGCAACTTGAAAGCGGACGCCGTGATCGGCCACAGCTGCGCGGAAGGCGCGCACGATTGTGTGGTGGTTCATCGACTGTTCATTGGGCGAGTACAAAAGCAAATGCTTACAGCCCTGACTGACCAGTCTTTCGACGGAGATTTGGATGAATTTTTCTGAATCGAAATCGTGGTAGGCATGGGGCGAAAAGAACTCGGTCCGGCCATGGGTCACAAAGGGGCGTCCGGCATCTGTCAGGGCCTGAACGCGGGGGTCGCGGGGGCCGGTGCCCGTTAGAATGATGCCATCGGCGAAGTTGTTTTTCAGCAGATGTTCAACGGTTTCAGCGCTGCCATTGCCCGCAAAATCAGGAGTAACGTTTAGGTTATATTGCGTCCTGTTGATGTGGCGCCCGATGCCTTCGATCAGGTGTCGCGTGAACTCCATCGAGCTGGCCGTGCCTTCCATGACCAGCGCCAGAACGTTGGTTTTGCCGGTGCGCAAACGGACACCCGCACGGTCGGGGACATAGCCCAAACGCTGGGCCGCTTCCATGACCTTGTCGCGGGTTTCTTTCTTGAGATTCGCGCCGCCGCGCAGGGACAAAGACACGGTCGAAAGGCTTAGGCCGGTGGCCTCGGCGATGGTTTTGAGCGTCGGGCGTGAACCGGATGTAAGCCCGCGGGAATCGTCAGTTGTCATGCAAAACCCCCTTTGATGTCCTTGATTGTATTACACATAGCACGCAAAAATGCATCGTTGCAAATTTTTGAGGCAGTTTCACTTTTGCCAATTTTTTAATCATTTATTTACAGGGAAGTAGCGTGAACTTGGCGAGTTTTTCCGGATTTTTTAAAATTGCAACGTTGCAATAATGATTCCATCCGGCTAGCGTTTTGTCAGTGGCACCGCTGGATGGTGCGTTTTTTGGGAGGAAAACATGAAGATTTCTATGTCACTCTTTGGAACAGCCGCAGCGATGGCTTTGCTGGCAGGTCAGGCGCAGGCCGATGTTTCCATTATGTATGCCGATTGGCTGGCTGACCTGGTAGAGCCAGGCATCGAAGCCTATGAGCAAGCCACAGGCGAAACAGTCGACGCGATCAAATTGCCCGGCGAAGGCTATGTCGAGCGTGTTGCGCTTGATTTGGCGTCCGGAACTGCGGCCGATGTGATCCAGATGGACAGCTTTGTGGTGTCTGAACTGGCCTCGGCTGGGTACACCATGAACTTGAACGACGCGCTGGCGGGCTGGGATCAGTACCCGTCTTATATGTCCGGCTTGACCGAAGTCGTGTCCTATGACGGTGGTGTCTATGCGCTGCCAACTGACACTGACGTGCGTATGCTGTGGTACAGCGTCCCTGTAATGGAAAAAGCGGGCATCGCCCTGCCATGGGAGCCAAAAAGCTGGGACGATATCCTGGATGCGGCCCGTCAGATCCAGGAAAAAACCGGGATCGAAGACGCGTTTCTGCTGCCAGTAGGCACCAAGCGCGGCGAAGCAACCACCATGCAGGGCTTCTACATGGCATTGCTGGGCGCGGATGTGCCAGAAGCTGGCCGCAACCGTCTGCGCGACTGGGATGCTGGCAAGTGGGTTGGCGACAGCCCCGCGATCCGCAGAACGCTTGAGTTGTACAAGACCATTTATATCGACGAAAAGCTGGGCACACAGGCAACCAACTATGCCACTGACGTGGACAGCACCATTCGCCAAGGCCTGCGCGAAGGTACAATGGGTATCGTTGCCAGCGGCAGCTGGGAAAACTCTTGCATCTGGGATTGTTCCGGCGGCAGCGAGCTGAGCCAAAGCGAGCGTGACGGTATGGTCAACTGGTCCGAGTGGCCGGGCTCTGGCCTGGAAGGCACAATGGAGACAACCAACATTTCAGGTGGTTGGGCCATTGGTTTGAACGAAAATGCCTCGGACAAAGATGCAGCGTTTGGTCTGCTGACAACCATCTTTGATCAGGGCAATTTCGAAGATTGGACTGTCACAAACGGCCGGATGGCTGTTCGTACCGATATCTCGGGCGGCGATGCCTACCAGTCTGATCCGTTCCTTGCACGGGCCACACCATTGGCCGCAAACACAACTGGTCGCGATACCTTCCCAGGTTACCAGATTGTGTCGGCTTTGGTTCAGCAGATGACTGCTGACATCTTGGAAGGCCTAAGCGTTGATGAAGCTGTTGAAGAATATCATGCAGCTTTGGTCGACGAGTTCGGCGAAGATAACGTAATTACTTACGAGTAATTGCAATGATCCGGCTGGCCTGGTGCGTCAGGCCAGCCGGTCCCTTCTGCCAACCAGGAGCATCCCCTTGTCCCTTCGAAACGACACAAAACCCTGGCTAAGCGGCGGGTTTGGTTTGGTCATTCTGGCCTCTATCCCTGCCGTTCTGTTTGTCGGTGCCTTGATCTTTTTCACCGTTTGGGTGGTTACGTTCAGCTTTACCGATCTAAGCCTAGTCGGTGCGAAGTCCGTCAATTGGAGCTGGATTGGCTTTGACAATTACGAGCGTCTGTTTACCCGGCGTGGGTTCATGGAATCGCTCTGGGTCACTGTTTCCTTCACTTTCTTTTCGGCGATCGTTGGGCAATCCCTGTTGGGCTTTTTGTTGGCTTCGGTCATGCGCGCTTTGCGCGGGCCTTTGCGCGGTTTCATCGAGGTCGCCATTATGTTGGGCTGGTTGCTGCCCGATATCGTCGCGGCCTTTCTATGGTCGGCCACCACGGCTGAAAACGGGCTGATCAACAGCGTTGTCTTGGGCCCACTTGGGTTCGATTCCGTCAATTTCCTGAACGAATTTGCGTTTCCAGTCGTCGTTGTGGCGAATGTTTGGAAGGGGACGGCTTGGTCTTATCTGCTGTTTTCGGCAGCACTTGATTCTGTGCCCCGTGACGTGATCGAGGCCGCGCAAGTCGATGGCGCGACTTGGTGGCAGCGCACCCGTCGGGTGACTTTGCCGATGATCAAATCCCATATCGGGACCAACACGTTGTTCATCACAATCTGGACCTTCACCTACTTCCCGCTGGTCTACGCGATGACCGGGGGCGGGCCGGGGCGTCAGACCAAAGTGCTGTCGATCTTTATGTACGAGCAAAGCTTTAAGATCGGCAAACTTGGCTATGGATCGGCGATTTCGGTGGCCATGTTGCTCGTGGTTGGGTTGTTGGCTGTGTTCTATGTCCGCCTGTTGAAGGAGCCAGAATAATGGATGAACGCCCCTCTCGTTCGCTTGCACTGGCTTTGTGCTTTGTCGCTGTAATTTGGGTCAGCCCGTTTGCCTGGCTGTTGTCCAACGCGTTCGACACCTCGGCCGTCGGCATTCTACGCCTGCCACAGGACCCTGGTGTCGGCAATTTCGGCCGGGCGCTGTCAGGCAGCTCTGGGTTGCAGATGTGGAATTCCCTGGTGATCGCCTTTGGCACGGCGACCCTGACTGTGGCGGTGGCCGCCGGGGCGGCGTATCCGTTGTCGCGCATCCGCATTCCAGGCCGGGATGCCATGCTATGGGGGCTGGTTTTGCTGCGCATGATGCCCTCGACCGGCCTGATGATCCCGATCTTTTTCAGCGCGCAAAAGACCGGATTGTTGAACCATCTTGGCGTGATCCTGGCCCTGTCGATCTTGAACCTGCCGTTTGCCTTGCTGCTGCTAAAGAACTTTTTCGACACCGTCCCGATCGAGCTGGAAGAGGCCGCCCATGTGGAAGGGGCCAGCCTGTTTCAGATCGTGGGTCGGATTGTTCTGCCCTTGTCGCGGCCGGGTTTGGCGGTGGTTTGGTTCTTTACCTTCACGACGGCTTGGAACGAATTTTTGCTGCCTTTGCTGTTTTCCCGCGCCGAATCCGGATTCCCGATGTCGGTCGGCCTATACGCGGCGTTCGGCCAGCAAGGCGCCATCGATTACGGGTTTTTGGCAGCATATTCAATTCTCTACGCAGCGCCGGCCATTGCGGTCTACTTTTTGCTGCGTCGCAACATGAACACCGGTTTTGCCGGGGTGGGCGTCAAAGGATGACCCCAATACAGGAGACGACCCATGGGTGAAGTATACAGAAACCCGATTGCCGCCCGTTTGGGCCTGAAGCGCGACGATGAAAAGCTTGAAGGCAAGCTGCTGCGCTTGTGCGAAGATCTACGCGAAAAGATCCTGCTGCCCGTGACTTTTGCGGCGAACTGGCACTATTGCGAAGACGTGATGACCGCGGAAGACGCAATGGCTGCCGATTGGTCCAGCTGGGCGGCTTTTGACGAACGGACGGTTTGGGGCCGACCTCAGGCCAACACTTGGATCGCTGCCGAAATCGAGGTTCCGACCGAGGCGGCAGGCGGTGTGTTCTTGCTGAAATTCGCGTCCAGCTGGGTGGACCGCCCGGGCGGTACGGACCCGCAGGGCTTGGTCTATCTGGATGGCAAGATCGCCCAAGGCTTGGACGGCAACCACACCGAAATCGTGATCGAGCGGGATGCGTTTCCGGGCAATCGTCACCGCATTCTGATCGACGCCTTCACCTTCTTTGACCGTCTTTTGGTTGGGCTGGATGTCAAAGCCTATCTGCGAAATGAGGCGGTTGAGAGCATCTATTTCGACCTGAAAGCGCCTTTAGATATTGCTGTGTGTTTGCAGCAAAACGATACGCGCCGGCACCGGGTTTTGGCGCTGATCGACCAAGCCTTGCACGTCATGGACCGGCGCGGTGTTGGGGCAGAACTGACCGCATCAATCGCGGATGCCAAGGCAATCGCGGGCGAGATTTATTCGATGCAGGACACCGAAGCGCGCCCAGTGGTGACGGCTGTTGGGCATACGCATATTGACGTGGGTTGGCTGTGGCGTGTGCTGCATACGCGCGAAAAATCGGGACGCAGCTTTGCGACTGTTCTAAAGCTGATGGAAGAATTCCCCGAGTATATTTTCATGTATAATCAAGCGGTTCTGTTTGATTACCTGAAAGAAGACTACCCGGCACTGTGGGACGGAATTCAAGCGCGGGTCAAGTCCGGCCAGTTCGAGATTGAAGGCGCGATGTGGTTGGAACCAGATGCCAATATCGTGTCTGGTGAAAGCATGATCCGCCAGATCATGTTCGGCCGCAAATTCCACCAGGATAATTTCGACGTGACGCCCACCTGCGTTTGGCTGCCCGATACGTTCGGCTATTCCGCCAACATGCCGCAAATCCTGGAAGGCTGCGGGTTAGAGCATTTCATCACCTCGAAAATCAGCTGGAACGATACCAACCAATTCCCGTTTGATGCGTTTTTCTGGCACGGGATTGATGGCACGCCGATCAAGGCGCGGCTGATCACGACCCAGGACTATGACAGCGAAGATATTTTCACGACCTACAACTCTGAACTGACCGCAACCGAAGTGATGGGCGCGTGGCGGCGTCAGGAACCTAAAGCGGCCAGCGAGGACGTTTTGATCTGTTACGGGCATGGCGACGGGGGCGGTGGCCCGACCCGGGAAATGGTCCAAGCCGGGATGCGGTTTGCCAAAGGCATCCCCGGCGCACCCGAAGTGCGGATGGAAGGTTTGGGCAAATTCCTGGAACGCTCTAGCCAGACGATGAATGACACGCCAGAAAAATTCCCGTCCTGGCATGGCGAGCTGTATTTGGAACTGCACCGGGGCACCTTGACCACCATCGGTAAAACCAAAGCCAACAACCGCCGCGCCGAACGCAAAGTGCGCGAACTGGAATTCCTAGGCTCTGTCGCGATGACCAAAGGGGCGGGCTATCCTGCGGACCGCTTGGACGCCCATTGGAAGACCGTTCTGTTGAACCAGTTCCATGACATCCTGCCCGGCACCTCGATACCCGAGGTTTATGCAGATTCAGACGCAGAATATGACGCGTTGTTTGCGGACATGGCGGCAGAAGATGGATCCTGGCACGTGGCTGCCAATGGGGCCGTTGGCGATGGCGGCATGCGGGTGATGAACTTTACCTCGCAAAACCGGGCGGATCTGGTGGCGCTGGACGCGGGCTGGGACGGGTCGTCCTTGGTTGTGGACGGCGCAGCCTCGCCCGTCCAAAAGATCAGCCGCGCGGATGGCAGCGAAGAATTCGTTTCCCGCGCCACACCGGTTCCGTCATTGGGATGGGTCGGGGCTGCCAAAGGCGCAGCCGCGGCAGCGGATACGTCTTTGAAGGTCCAAACGGATCTGTTGGAAAACGATTTAATCGCTGTTCGCTTTGATGCAGCGGGTGAAATAACCTCGGTCCTGGACAAAAAACACCAGCGAGAGTTGATCCCTGCAGGCGCCAAGGCCAACGAATTGATCGCATATGAAGACAAGCCCGTGAACTGGGACGCGTGGGACATTGATATGTCGTTTGAAACCACGTTCTGGAAACTGTCAGATCTGCCTTGCCAGATCGAAGTGATCGAAGAAGGTCCTCACCGGGCTGCCCTGCGGATCGAACGCAGCTATCAGTCGTCCAAAGTGGTGCAGATCGTGTCGCTGGCGGCAGGTGCCCGTCAGGTCGATTTTGACACTTATGTTGACTGGCGCGAACAGCATACGGTTCTGAAAACAGGGTTCGAGTTTGATTTGAACACAACGGACATTCTGTCGGAAATCCAGTTCGGCCATGTCAAACGCGCCACCCATCGCAACACCAGCTGGGACAAGGCGCAGTTCGAAGCCTCGATGCACCGCTGGGTGGCAATGCAGGAACCGGATTTTGGCGCTGCTTTGATCAATGATTGCAAATACGCCTATGACGCCCATGGGCAGGCGGTGCGGTTGACCCTGATGCGCGGCCCGAAATGGCCCCATCCAACGGCCGATCAGGGCGAACATCACTTGCGCTACGCTTTGGCTTTGCATGATGGGGATGTGGCCACGGTCCACGATTTGGCCGAGCGGTTCAACAATCCGCTGGCCTTGGTCGGGGCAGGGGACGGCAGCGCGGTTGATGCGTTTTCCTTTGCCAGCGTCGATGCGCCAAACGTGACGATTGAAACCGTTAAGAAATCCGAGGAAGGCCAGGACATCATTGTTCGGGTGTTTGAAAAGGCCAATCGGCGGGCTGACGCGGTGATTAGTTTCGGATTGCCCGTGGCAAAGGCCGCATTGGTGAATATGGTCGAACAAGAACAACAGGTACTGGACGTGAGCGACAACTCTGTGTCCGTGTCCTTGCGCCCGTTCGAAGTGGCCACTTTGCGCCTGACAGTTAAAGGAGCCTGATCATGAGCGACGTTCTTCTGTCTGGCGTGTCAAAAGACTATGGCGCCGTGAATGTCATCCCCAGCATTGATTTGCACATCAAGGCTGGGGAGCTGGTCGTGTTCGTGGGGCCTTCGGGCTGTGGCAAGTCTACGCTGCTGCGGATGATCGCGGGGCTAGAGCATGTCACGCGGGGCGATATCTCGATCGGGGGGACGCGGGTTAATGACGTCGCGGCCTCGTCCCGGGGGATTGCCATGGTGTTTCAATCCTATGCGCTTTACCCGCATATGACGGTCTACCAGAACATGGCCTTTGGGCTGGAACTGGCGCGCACGCCTAAAGCCGAGATTGAAAAGCAAGTGCGCGATGCGGCCCGGATTCTGCAGATCGAACCTTTGCTGGACCGTCGCCCCAAGGCTCTGTCCGGGGGCCAGCGCCAGCGTGTGGCCATCGGGCGCGCAATTGTGCGCAATCCCAAAGTTTTCTTGTTTGACGAACCTTTGTCTAATCTTGATGCGTCTTTGCGGGGACAGACGCGGGTGGAAATCGCCCATCTGCACCATTCCCTGGGTGCTACGATGATTTACGTGACCCATGACCAGACCGAAGCGATGACCCTGGCGGACCGGATTGTGGTTTTGAACAAGGGTAATATCGAACAGGTCGGCACCCCGCTAGAGCTGTACGGCAAGCCAGTGAACACCTTTGTGGCGGGTTTTATCGCCAACCAGCCGATGAATATGCTGGATGTGGTCGCCGAAAATCGCGGTGGCAAGATCGTGCTAAAGCTGGATGGCGGGGCCGAGATCGAGGCGGAAACACCCATGGCCGAACGGGCCCGCACCTTGGGCATACGTCCCGAAGATGTGGTCTTGGTCGATTCGGGCAAAGGGCCACTGACCGGCACCGTATCGGTGGTCGAGCATTTGGGCGAAAACGCTTTGATCCACATGACTTTGACCGGCGGGCAAGAGTTCATCGTCAAGGTGGACGGAGCGCCGGACCTGGCGATTGGGGCCGAGGTTTCGGTCGCACTTGTACCAGGGCGGGCCCATGTATTTGATGCCAACGGCCATGCCCTGCGCGAGGGTGACACGCAAGTCGCCTAAGAATATAAGGTCGCGTCGGCATTCGTTCTGCATGCGCACACAAGGACTGAAAATGACCCAGACTCCGTTTGCAAAGCGCCCATATCATCGTCGTTGGCTGTTGGATCAGGCGCGTGATCTGTTGGATTTGTTTGGCGGAAACGCCGTCGATCCTGCCGGTGGTTTCCATATCTTGGACGATGATGGCACCCCGATTGCCGAGCCGGAACAAGAGCTGTTCTACACCTGCCGAATGATCCATTGCTTTGCCGCGGGCGATATGTTGGGCCATCCTGGGGCCGCACAGATCGTGGACCATGGCATGAAATTCCTGATCGAACGGCACCATGACACTGACAACGGCGGGTTCTTCTGGGGCGTTTCCCCGGTTGGCGTTACTCGGCCCGAAAAACTGGCTTACGGCCATGCGTTTGTCCTGCTGGCTGCGGCCTCGGCCCATGAAATTGGCCATCCATCGGCGGGGCATCTGCGCGATCTGGTGATGGAAGCGATCGAGGCACATTTCTGGGATGATGCCACTGGCGCGATGCGTGAAGAGTTCGCTGCTGATTGGACGCCGCTGTCTGACTACCGGGGCCAAAACGCCAATATGCACAGCGTGGAGGCCCTGATGGCCGCCTTTGAAGCCTTTGGCGACAAACGCTTTTTGACCATGGCCGAGCAGATATCAGAGTTGATCATCAACCGTCATGCACGCTATGCGGGCTGGGTTGTGATCGAACATTTCCATCAGAATTGGACCCCGGATCTGACCTACGCGGGCGATCCAATGTTCCGGCCTGCGGGGACTACGCCGGGCCATGCGTTGGAATGGGCGCGGTTGCTGATCCAGCTGTGGCACTTGGGCGAAAAGCGCCTTGATTGGATGCCTGATGCTGCGGCCGCCCTGTTTGATACGGCCTGCCAGACGGGCTGGGACGGCACGAATGGCGGCTTCTATTATACGCTGGATTTCGAAAACCAGCCTGATCAAACCTTACGTCTGTGGTGGCCTGCTTGCGAAGGGTCGGCGGCTGCGGCTTCGCTTCGTGCAACGTTGGGCGAGGACAGGTTCGAGCATTGGTACCGCGAAATTTGGGCCGTGATCCCGGCGGAATTCATTGATCCAAAGTTGGGTTGGTGGCCCGTGGCGCAAAGTGATCCGATGGCCGCATCCTCGCCCTTCCGTGGCAAGCCGGACATCTACCACGCGCTGCAGGCTTGTTTGATCCCATTGGTGCCCGCAAGCACTGGCTTGATCCCCGGGCTAAAGGCTTTTGAGCTTTAACAAGCCCGTTGGGAACGCAAGGTAGCCGTGATCTATGTCCCAGCTGATGGCAATTTTAGGAAACCAAAAGCGTCTCTTCTACAGGCCAGATCAAAGCGCCGCGCGCTTGGATGACGTTTACGGCCAAAGTTGCGCCTGCTTTGATGGCGCTGTCCAATGATTGCCCGGCCTGCAGGGCCGCCAAAAAACCAGCGTTAAAGCTGTCACCTGCTGCAGTGGTATCAACGACTTGTGCGGCTTTTACACTGGGGTGGTGGCTGATAACGCCGTCATGCAGTGCCAGCATCGCATCGGCGCCGTTCTTGACAATGACCGTGCGCGCGCCTGCATTTTGGTAGCGCTTGGCGGTGTGTTCTGTGTCCTTATCGCCGAACCAGTCGGCCTCGTCCTCGTGCGAGGGCAAGACCATATCGCTGACTTGGGCTGCTTGCATAACGGCTTCGGTCATTTGCGCCCCGCTGTCCCACAGGCGCGGGCGCAAGTTTGGATCGAACACAACCTGTCCACCATTTGCGCGAAACTCTTTTAGAACCTGCAGCAATTCGGCGCGCTGGGGTGCTGGCAGAATCGCGATGGTAATGCCCGAGAAAAAGGCGATATCGGCCCCCGTCAGCGCCTTGGCCAGCGCTTGGGGGTCGTCGGCAAGGGTGCGGGCAGCACTTTGCCCGCGCCAATAGCTAAAGCTGCGTTCGCCGTTCGAAAGCTGGATCATATAAAGGCCAATAGTCCGGTCAGACCTGCGTAAAACGCAATCGGTGCCAATCTGGGCCTGGGACAGAAAGCCAAGCATCTGCTCGGATATTGCGTCTGTGCCGACGGCGGTCAGATAGTCGACCTGATCCGTTTCGGGCAGCAGTTTTCGCAGATACCAAGCGGTGTTCATTGTGTCGCCAGCAAACCCCCGTTGAAACATGCCTGCCTGGCCATTTGGGGCCATTTCAACCATCGCTTCACCGATTGAAACAATGCGTGTCATAGGGATTCTTCCGTGAACCAATCGTGGTTTTCAGTTTTCATCTGCTCAATCAAAACAACGATCCGGCTAAGATGGGCGTTGATCGCGGCTGACGCAGCGTCGGCGTCTTTTGCCTCGATCGCGTTGACCAGGACGATGTGTTCCTCAAGCGCGATGCGCTGAGAGCTGGAGGTCAAAGACAGCATCCTGATGCGATCCATATGGCCCTTGCTTTCGTGAATCAGGTCCCAGACGTAATCCAACCCGGACCGCATACAGATTTCGCGGTGGAACTGATCGTCCAGGGTGTGAAAGGCGATGGGGTCATTGGCAGCCACCGCAAGGCGCTGTTGTTCCAGCAATGATTTCAGCGCCGCGACGTCTGACGTGTTCATTTCTGCGCAGGCGGTGCGGCAGGTCTGAATTTCCAGCGCAATCCGAATGAATCGCGCCCGCATGACTGCCTCTTCCGAGATCAGGCTAACCGTTGTGCTGCTTTGGGGGCGGATCACCAGGAACCCAAGTTTCGCAAGGCGTTTGAAGGCTTCGCGCACAGGTTGCCGGGACACCCCCATCGTCTTTGCAACCTCGGTTTCAGAGATTTTGCTTTGCGGGGGCAGGGCCAGGGACAGGATGCTTGTGTGCAGCTCTGTAAAAACGTGATCGGCCACTGTGGGGGGCGATATTGGCTTGAGCTGAGAAAGTGGCAAGTCTTTGCCTGGACGCAGAACGGTATTGTTCACGAGAGCTCTCCCTCAGTTGGTTGGTTTTGTTCAGATCAGTGTAGGCCAAACTGAATTGTCTCGCAACTAGGTTATTAGTTGACATTGTATTTGGTGGCATCTAGGTTATTAGTTGTCAGGTCGGCGAGTCGTCGACATTGGCAGGGGGAAAGGGGAGGCCGCATGGCACTATTAAACGAGGATCGGCTTTTTCCGGTGGAACCCACCGTGAGGGACCTGGCCAGACAGCTGTATAGTTCGGTCTGCGACTTGCCGATCATCAGCCCCCATGGCCATACAGACCCGCGCTGGTTTGCTGAAAACAAAGCATTCGCGAATCCGGCAGAGCTGTTCGTCACCCCTGATCACTATGTTTTTCGGATGTTGCACAGCCAGGGCATTCCGTTGGAAGCCATGGGCGTTCCTCGGATTGATGGCGGCGAAACAGAACAGGATCCGCGAAAGATCTGGAACCTGTTTGCCGCCAATTACCATCTGTTCCGGGGCACCCCTTCGCGTATTTGGGTGGACCACGCGCTGCAGACCGTCTTTGGTGTGACAACCCCACTTAGCGCCGAAACCGGCGATATGATTTATGACAAAATTGCAGATTGTCTGACGCAAGAGGCCTTCTTGCCCCGTGCTTTGTTCGAGCAGTTCAATATCGAAGCGATCTCGACCACGGAAAGCGCGCTGGACGATCTGCGCTGGCACAAGATGATCAAAGACAGCGGCTGGTCTGGCAAGGTGGTCACTGCCTACCGACCCGACGCAGTGGTTGACCCGGATTTCGATGGGTTTGCCGCCAATGTCGAACAAATGGGCGCGCTGGCAGGCGAGGATGCTACAACATGGACCGGCTATTTGGCCGCCCACCGCAATCGCCGTGCCTTTTTCAAAAGCTTTGGGGCCACGTCTTCGGACCACGGTCATCCAACAGCGCGGACAGAAGATTATTCCCAGGAATATGCGGCGAAACTATTTGCCAAGGCGCTGGCGGGTATCTGCACCCCGGACGAAGCAGACGGGTTTCGCGGCCATATGCTGACGGAAATGGCGCGGATGAGCCTGGAAGACGGGCTGGTTTTGCAAATCCACCCGGGATCTTCGCGCAATCACAATGATCATGTCATGGCTCAGTTCGGACGGGACAAAGGTTACGATATTCCAACGCGCACAGATTACGTGTCGGCGCTAAAGCCATTGCTGAATGCCGTCGGCCGAGAGCCCAATTTGACCATCATCCTATTCACCTTGGATGAGAGCACCTATTCCCGAGAGCTGGCCCCATTGGCAGGTGTCTATCCTGCCCTAAAGCTGGGCCCACCTTGGTGGTTCCATGACAGCGCGGAAGGCATGCTCCGGTTCCGCGAGGCCGCGACGGAAACGGCCGGCTTCTACAACACCGTCGGGTTCAATGATGACACCCGCGCATTCTGTTCTATACCTGCTCGTCACGACGTGGCGCGCAGGGTGGATTGCTCATTTTTGGCTGGGCTGGTCGCTACGGGGCGGCTGGCTGAGGATGAGGCAAACGAGGTCGCTTATGACCTTACTTACCGGCTTGCGAAGCAGGCTTATCGGCTCTGAGAGCCATTTCTGGGAGGAAACCATGACTAAAACTTTCGTTTCGGCGCTTCTGGCGGGTACTGTACTTGCTTCTGCGTCTTTCGCCTGTGAGACAACTCTGCGTTCGTCTGATACACATTCTGAAGGTTACCCAACTGTTGTTGCGGTTCAGCTGATGGGTGAAATGCTGGAAGAGCGGACCGATGGCCGTCTCTGCATCGAAGTATTCCACTCTGCGCAGCTTGGCGAAGAAAAAGACACAATCGAGCAGACTCAGTTCGGTGTGATCGACATGAACCGCGTAAGCCTTGGACCATTCAACAACATCATTCCTGAAACTCAGGTTCCGTCCCTGCCGTACATCTTCCGTTCGGTCGAGCACATGAACACTGTCATGGATGGTGAAATCGGTGATGAGATCCTTGAATCCTTCTCTGCACATGATCTTGTCGGCCTGGCGTTCTACGACAGTGGCGCACGTAGCTTCTACAACTCTCAGAAGCCTATCGAATCCATGGCTGATCTGGCTGGCATGAAGTTCCGCGTTCAGCAGTCTGACCTGTTCGTTGACATGGTTGCGGCCCTGGGCGCGAACGCGACGCCTATGCCATTCGGTGAAGTGTACTCCGGCATCCAGACTGGCGTCATCGACGGTGCTGAAAACAACTGGCCTTCCTACGAAAGCACTGGCCATTACGAAGTTGCCAAGTACTACACATTGGACCAGCACCTGATCGTTCCAGAAGTTCTGGTTATGGCGAAGTCCTCTTTTGAGGCTCTGAGCGCGGAAGATCAGGCCATCGTTCGTCAGGCCGCGAAAGACTCTGTTCCGCTGATGCGCGAGCGTTGGATCGCACGTGAAGCAGCATCCGAGCAGCTGGTGCGTGACGCAGGTTCCGAGGTCATCACAGACATCGACAAGCAGCCATTCATCGACGCAATGGTTCCTGTCTATGAAAAATACATCACGTCTCCTGAGCTGATCGACCTTGTCGCGCGCATCCAGGCCGTAGAATAATCTAAACTAGACAAGCTTATTTTGCGCCCCGTTCCTTTCTGGTGCGGGGCGCATTTTCTAAAAGGGGGAGGGCCCAAGGTGAAAAGCTTTATGGAGCGTTCAGCGCGAAGCACCGGGGTACTGGCCCGGATTTCGCTTTGGATAGCAGGGACGGGATTGGTCATCATGACGGCCATCATCGCCGCCCAAGTTTTCTGGCGCTATGTGCTCAATGACAGTATTGTCTGGACCGAGCCCGCCTCTGTTATGATCATGGGGTGGTTCATCTTTTTGGGGGCCGCCGTTGGCATCCGGGAAGGCTACCACCTGTCCTTCGACATCTTGCTTTATGTTTTGCCGGACCGGGTCAAGGTCGTGCTGCATTCGATTTCGGATCTTGCTGTTGGGGCCTTTGGCTTTGGTATGATCTGGTATGGCTGGCAGCTTGGCGTAAAGACCGCCGGAAACAAGCTTCCGTCGCTTGGTATTTCGGGTGCGTGGGATTTTGCCCCGCTCGTTGCTGGCGGCGTTCTTATCGTCCTCTTTTCACTTGAGCGCGTGCTACGGCGCGCCGCTGGATTGCGCACGGCGCGGTTTGGCGAAGACCCATTGGATACTTAAATGGAACTTTATATCCTCTTCGGGACATTTGTGTTCCTTCTTCTTATCGGCACGCCCGTTGCCTTCTGCCTTGGCGTCGCCAGCTTTGCGACAATCGCCTATCTGGGCTTGCCGCCGGTCGTGGTTTTCCAACGTCTCAATTCGGGTGTTTCGGTCTTCTCGCTGATGGCGATCCCGTTCTTTATCTTCGCGGGCGATCTGATGGTCCGGGGCGATATTGCCCGACGACTTGTTGGGCTTGCAGGGGCGCTTGTCGGGCACTTGCGCGGCGGTCTGGGCCAAGTGAACATCATTTCATCGGTCATGTTTGGCGGTGTGTCAGGATCTGCTGCTGCGGATGCGTCGGCTGTCGGCGGCTTGATGGTTCCTCAGATGAAGGAACGCGGCTACGGCGCTGATTATGCGGTGAATATTACGGTCACATCATCGATTATTGCACTGATGCTGCCGCCGTCGCACAACATGATCATTTACTCTATCGCGGCAGGCGGGCGCATTTCTATTGCCGACTTGTTTACTGCCGGTATCATCCCGGGCTTTATCCTTGCGCTGTCCTTGATGATCGTCGCGTGGTTCGTCGCCTCTAAGCGCGGCTACCCGACAGAGCGTTTCCCCGGCTTTCGTATGGTCGGTTCGCTTTTCATCAGCGCCGCACCGGGCTTGATCCTTGTTGCGATCATCTTCTTTGGCGTCCGGTCCGGTATCTTTACCGCGTCAGAATCCTCCAATATCGCCGTTGTCTACGCGCTTCTTGTGACGTTCTTTGTCTACAAAACTCTGTCGTTTGGCGAGTTTGTCGAAGCCACCTTTGCTGCCGTGCGGACCACCGCAATGGTGCTGATGGTAATTGGCTGTGCGGCTGCATTTGGCTGGCTTCTAGCCTATACCAAAGTGCCTGCGACCTTGGTTGCCGCGCTTCAAAATGTGTCGGACAATCCGATCATCATTCTGTTGCTGCTGAACCTTTTGTTGCTGGTGCTGGGCACGTTCATGGACATGTCGCCCCTGATCGTCATCACCACGCCCATTTTCTTGCCTGTCGCAACGGCCTTTGGTGTCGATCCTGTCCACTTCGGGGTCATCTTGATCCTGAACCTTGGCATTGGCCTGTGTACCCCACCTGTTGGCGCGGTTCTCTTTGTTGGCTGCGCTGTGGGTCGGGTCCCCATCTGGGACGCAGTACGGACGATCTGGCCCTTTTATGGCGCAGGCTTCGCGACGTTGTTGCTGGTGACATATATTCCAGCGCTGTCTTTGTGGCTGCCTTCGCTGTTTCACTAGGGATCCTGTTATGTCCTGTCGTGAAGCTGTCGTAGATACCGGGGTCGCACGCCAAATCTTGGCGACAGATCCCAAGCTGATGGTCATCGCCTCTCGGTCCCAATCTGGGGCCGAGGGTCGGTTGCCCAGCCATCTTCGATCAACCCGCGTAGCGGCACCGTGATCAGAGGGACTAATTGATGCTGAAAACAGAAACCCGCTACGCGATTGATCCGGCGACGGCCAAGACGTTCGACACCGAAAAACTGCGCGAGCATTTTCACGTGGCAGGATTGTTTGCCGAGGACGAGATCAATCTGGTCTACAGTCACTATGATCGAATGATCCTTGGGTCTGCCGTGCCTACAAACGCGCCCTTGACCCTACGGTCGATGTCCGAAACCGGGACAGAAGGCTTCTTGGACCGGCGGGAAATGGCCGTGCTGAATATTGGCGCTGCAGGCAGCGTGTCTGTCGGGGACGTAACCTATAGCCTGGAAAATGGCGAGGTTTTGTATGTTGGCATGGGCGCGGGTCCGATTACCTTTTCGGGCGCTGGCCGGTTCTACATTTTGTCAGCCCCTGCCCATCGCGGCTATCCAACAACGCTGATCAAACTGGCCGATGCGCGCCGGGTTGAAATGGGCGCGCGCGAAACCGCGAACGAACGGGTGATCATCCAGTTCTTGCATCCAGAGGTCTGCCAAAGCTGCCAATTGTTGATGGGGTACACTCAGTTCGCAGAGGGCTCTGTCTGGAACACAATGCCCGCCCATGTCCATGACCGCCGGATGGAGGCTTACCTGTATTTTGAACTGCCCGCAGACCAGCGTGTTTTTCACATGATGGGCGCGCCGGATCAAACTCGCCACATTGTCATGGCGAACGAGCAAGCCGTGATTTCGCCGCCGTGGTCGATCCATTTCGGGGCCGGAACGGCATCCTATACGTTTTGCTGGGCTATGGCTGGCGACAACGTGGATTTCACGGATATGGACATGGTCGCGATGGAGGATTTGCGGTGAGCAACCATTTTTCGCTGACAGGTCGCCGGGCATTGGTCACGGGCGCAAACTCAGGCATTGGTCAGGCTATTGCTGTCGGGCTGTCCCAGGCCGGGGCCGAGGTTTTGTGCGCAGGGCGCCGGGCCAGCGATCATACGATTGATTTGATCACAGCAGCGGGGGGCACGGCCTCGTCCATTTTGGTGGATTTCGCTGACCCCATGGCGGGGCAAACTTTGTTTGCCGGACAAGACATCGACATTCTGATCAACAATGCGGGCATTATCCGGCGTGCCGACGCGGTAGATTTCACCGAAGAAGACTGGGACGCGGTGATGGATGTGAACCTGAAGGCCCTGTTCTTTACAACCCAAGCTTTTGCTCGCGAAGCACTTCGCGCCGGGCGCGGCGGCGCTGTCGTCAATATCGCGTCTTTGCTGTCTTTTCAGGGCGGCATCCGGGTGCCGTCTTACACAGCCGCCAAACACGGGGTGGCCGGTCTAACCAAATTGCTGGCCAATGAATGGGCGGAAAAAGGCATCAACGTAAACGCGGTTGCCCCCGGATATATCGAAACAAAAAACACCGAAGCCTTACGGGCGGATCCTGACCGCAACGCTGCTATTCTGGAACGCATCCCGGCGGGGCGCTGGGGCCAAGCCTCGGACATTGCAGGGGCGGCGGTTTATCTGTGCACACCTGCTGCTGGCTACATCCACGGTGCAACACTTAACGTAGATGGAGGCTGGCTTGCCCGCTAATCGTTTGAAAAGACAAACCGCTGATCGACCGAACACTGGTATCGTGCATTTGGGCCTAGGGGCCTTTTTTCGGGCCTTTGGCTGCGTGTATGTCGCGGATGCGATGCAGGCGTCTGGGGGCGATTGGGGGATTGTCGGGGTTTCCTTGCGCAGTGCGACAACGCGCGACGCGCTACAAGATCAGGACTGGGCCTATACGTCAGTTTCCTTGGACCCCACGGGGGCAACGCCTCGGGCGATCGAGGTTTTGAATGACGTGTTGGTCGCGCCCGAGAACCCCCAAGCCGTTTTGGATGCGATGGCCGCAGCCTCGGTCAAGATCGTGTCTTTGACCGTGACCGAGAAGGGCTATTGCCACCACCCTGCGACCGGTCGCCTGAACGCGGACCATCCCGATATTCAGCATGACCTGGCCCATGACGTGCCGGTATCTGCCCTTGGCTACTTGGTCCGCGCTTTGCAAATGCGCCGGGCATTGGGCCGTCCCCCTTTTACCATTCTGACCTGCGATAACCTGCCTGACAACGGGCGCCTGGTTCAGGGTCTGGTGCTGGAATTGGCGGGTTTGATTGACCCGGATCTGGCCCAGTGGATCAAGGATTTCGGCCGGTTCCCTTGCACAATGGTCGACCGGATCACCCCGGCAACCACGGCAGATGACATCGCCACTGTGCAGGCTTTAACAGGGTATCACGATGCGGCCCCCGTGATGCACGAGCCGTTTTCTCAATGGGCGATCGAGGATGATTTCGTGGGCGGACAGCGCCCAGATTTCGCCGCCGCCGGGGCCGAACTGGTCGCCAATGTCAGCGCCCATGAAGACATGAAGCTGCGTATGTTAAACGGCACCCATTCCGCCTTGGCCTATTCCGGGTATTTGGCCGGGCACGAAACGATTGCCCAAACCGTTGGCGACCCTGTTTTTGGCACCTTTGCCCGCGCGCTATGGGCCGAGATTTTGCCAACCGTGACGCCCCCGCCTGGGGTGGACTTGGGATCTTATGCGGATGCATTGTTTGATCGCTACGCCAACGGGAATATCCGCCACCGGACATGGCAGATCGCGATGGATGGCAGCCAGAAATTGCCGCAGCGCTTGTTGGGAACATTGCGCGACACGTTCGAAGCGGGCCAAAGCGCGCCGATGCTGTGTTTGGCCGTGGCCGCTTGGATGCGCTACGTCGGGGCCGTGGACGAAAGTGGCAACCCGATCGAGGTGAAAGACCCGATGGCCGATAACTTGGCCGCCTTGTCTGATGCCGCCGACACGCCCCAAGCCAAGGTCGCAGCCCTTCTTTCAATCCGCGAGATTTTCCCGGCTGATCTGGCAGGTAAATTGCAGGACCCCGTGACCGAAGCCGCAGAAGACATCTGGGCCCTGGGCGTGCGGGCTGCCATCGAAAAGCGAACAATGGCATGAGAGAGAATTGGCGCTGGTATGGCGGGTATGATCCTATCTCGCTGGCGGAAATTCGCCAGACCGGTGCGCAGGACATTGTAACCGCTCTGCATGAAATTCCCTACGGCCAGGTGTGGCCGACAGATGCGATTGCGGCCAGAAAAGCCCAGATCACAGAGGCAGGCTTTGGCTGGACTGTTGTCGAAAGCCTGCCGGTGCACGAACGGATCAAAACCGGGTCAGGGGACTTGGACCCTTTGTTCGCCAACTACCGGCAATCCATGGCGAATTTGGCCGAAAATGGCGTGAAGACGATCTGCTACAACTTCATGCCGTTGCTGGACTGGACAAGAACCGATCTGGCCGCGCCTGTCACAAGCGGCGCGACCTGCCTGCGGTTTGATGCTGTACGCATGGCCGCGTTCGAGGTTCACATGCTGGGCCGTCATGAAGCAGAAGCTGAATATTCAACCGAGGTTCTGGCCAAGGCGGGGGCGTGGTTCCAACGCTCCACCGATGCCGAGCGTGACGCCCTGTTGGCCAGCATCATGGCAGGCCTGCCCGGTGCGTTTGATCGCTACGATGTTGATGGGCTGCGCACGGTTTTAAAGACCTATGAAGGGATTGATCGCGACGCGTTGCGGCAAAACTATCGCCGTTTCTTGCAAGAGGTAGTCCCAACGGCCGAAGAGCTGGGCATGCAGTTTTGCGTCCATCCCGATGACCCGCCCCGCGATATCCTGGGCTTGCCGCGGATTGTGTCGAACGGCGACGATCTGGATTGGATTATGGCGGCCTACGATAGCCCGTCTAATGGGGTGACTTTGTGTTCAGGCTCGCTTGGGGCGAACCCGGCCAATGATGTGGTTGCAATTGCCGAAAAGCTGGCAGATCGCATCCATTTCGCCCATCTGCGCAATGTGCACAAAGACCCCGACGGATCCTTTGAAGAGGCCGAGCATTTGGGTGGCGATACGGATATGGTTGCCTTGATCAAAGTCTTGTTGGACGCGCAATCCAAACGGCAAGCGGCGGGCGAGCCGTCCTTTGAAATCCCGTTCCGGCCTGATCACGGCCATCACATGCTGTCAGATTTGGACCGGGACCTGATCCCCGGCTATCCCCTGATTGGCCGGATGCGAGGTTTGGCAGAAATTCGTGGCGTTATCAAAGGCCTATCCCATGTTTGAACCCTTGATCCTCCATCCGAATGATAACGTCGCCGTGGTGACAGAACGGGCGGTGCAAGGGGATGACCCCTTGGGTCTGGGCGTGGTCTTGCCTGCGCCTGTGTCCGCCGGCCACAAGATCGCCCGCGTGCAGATTGCCACGGGGCAGCCGGTGGTTAAGTTTGGTCAGTTCATTGGAACAGCGACCGCTGACATAAAGGCAGGCGAGCATGTGCACAGCCAAAACTGCGCGTTCTCGAACCCGGCCAAGGATTATGCGATTGGTGCTGATCTGGCGCTGGCCCAACAGGCAATTCCGAACGCTGCTCCGCTGACATTTCAGGGCTACGCGCGGGGGGACGGGCGCGTGGGCACACGAAACTATATCGCGCTTGTGGCCACGGTGAACTGCTCGGCCACGGTGATCAAACGCGCGGCGTCCGAGCTCGAGCTTTCGGGCCTGTTGGACGACTACCCTGATGTTGATGGGGTGGTGGCCCTGGCCCATGGAACGGGATGTGGCATGGCGGCCAGCGGGCGCGGCTATGACATTCTGGACCGGGTTTTGTGGGGCCACGCGACCCATCCCAATGTGGGTGCTGCTATCATTGTTGGTCTGGGCTGCGAGGTGATGCAAATCGCGCGGATGAAGGCGCAATTTGGGGATATGGGCACGGACCGGTTCCACGCATTGACGATCCAAGACACCGGCGGCACGCGCGCAACGATTGAGGCGATCAAGAACCATGTCCGGTCGATCCTGCCTTCGGTCAACCAATCCAAACGCAGCCCTCAGCCAGTGTCAGCACTGCGGATTGGTTTGCAATGTGGCGGCTCGGATGGGTTTTCCTCGATCACGGCTAACCCGGCTTTGGGGATCGCCAGCGATTTGATCGTGGCCCAAGGGGGTACGGCGATCCTGTCGGAAACACCCGAGGTGTACGGCGCAGAGCAATTGTTGTTGCGCCGTGCGGCGTCTGCGGATGTTGCGAACAAGCTGATCGAGCAGATCGAGTGGTGGGAAAACTACGCCCAGATGAATGGCGGGTCTTTGGACAACAACCCAAGCCCGGGCAATAAACAGGGCGGGATCACGACCATTCTCGAAAAATCCTTGGGCGCAGTTGCCAAGGCAGGATCGACCCCGCTGACGGCGGTTTATGACTATGGCCAGAAGGTCGAGGCTGCTGGCTTCGTCTTTATGGACACGCCGGGCTATGATCCGGTTTCGGCCACGGGTCAGATCGCTGGGGGGGCACAATTGGTTGTGTTTACCACTGGGCGCGGGTCAGCATTTGGGTCAAAGCCCAGCCCGACAATCAAGGTCGCGACCTCGGACCAGTTGTTTGAAAAAATGCCCGATGACATGGATCTGAACACCGGGGATGTGGTGTCCCAGGGGGTCGGCATCGCGGATAAAGGCCAAGAAATTTTCCAGCATATTCTTGCTGTTGCCTCTGGCCAGACAACAAAATCCGAAGCGCTGGGTCTGGGGGATAACGAATTTGTACCCTGGCAAATTGGCGCGGTGATGTAGCGCACGGGGCGGTTATACACGCCGCCCCTGCTTGGTCGTCTTTACTGGGTCTGCCCACGCTGAGGCCGAGGTTACGTGCCGCCCTTTCCAATGCTCGCTCAATCTCAACCCGGGTCCGCGGGTCTGGTTTTCGTATTCTTTTCCGTCAGTTTTGCCGGGCTGTAAAACGTCGGTATTGCGTCGGTTAAGCGTCTGTGTCCCGGCGCTTGGGCCAGACCGCTTGCACGATGTTCGGAACGGGTTGGTTGGGGGCGACTTGCACCAGACTGACACCGGACTGACACCGGGCTGATCTTTGGGGCAGGTCCGCGGGGCGCTTGTTTCAAGATTCCGCATTCGGGCTGTTTCGGCGCAAGAGATGCGTGGCGCCGGCTAGTCCCTTGAACCGGATATGCAGCCGGGCTCAGTCCCCGCCACCACCATCGCCTCCTGCGTCACCGCCATCGCCGCCCCAGCTGTTGCTATCCGAGTTGTCAGTGTACCATGCACCGCCAGGAGCGTTTGGGTCTTGGTGTGAACTGCATTCCTTGCCATTCCATTCGACCCAGATAAAGAGGCCGTCTGACGTCCGCCGCAATGAATTGCGCCGGACTATGTTTTGATAAAACTTAAAGGCGAAAATCCCCGCAATCAGAATTAAGAAAATTGCAATGAAGGTACTGGATTGCATGGAATAGACCTCTATTTTGACAGGTTCATCAAAGAATACAGCCCAGTGGCGTATTTTAAAGTTCTAATTATTTGGCGGAACCGGCGTGAAATACGCCCCAGCCCAGCCCTTTGGTTTTGGCTGTGATGGCCAGAACGAAGGCCACGAGGGTGAGCTGCAAAAGCTCGGCCAAGGGGGGGGCTGCCCAAATTCCAAACTCGCCCATCGCGAGCGGCAGGATCAGGGTCAATGGGACGGCGAATAGGTATTGCTTGGACAGGCCCAGCATCAATGCGCGTCGGGCGTCGCCGATGGCCTGAAAATAGCCGCTGATCATTGCAAGGGGCCCTGCGATAAACATCATCGCTGTGATCATAGGCAGAATGCGTCCGACCTCGGCAATGACATGGGGGTCGTCGACAAACGCGCCGCCAAGCCAAGGGGCGGACAAGAAAAGCACGATTTGAACAATGACGCAGTATCCAAAGGTCAGCGAGATCCCGACGGTTAAGCTTTTGTCAGACCGGTCCCAAAGCTGGGCGCCAAAATTATTGCCGGTGATGGTTTGCATGGCTTGGGACAGCCCCAGCATTGGCATGAAGACGAAGGTCAGAATTCGGGTGATAATGCCATAGGCTGACACGGTGTCTTCGTAATTGGGGCTGTGGTTCAGCTGAAGGGCCGCGATGATTACGGCAGAGCCCATGGCGATGCCAAGAAAGTTCAGGCTTTGCGGCGCGCCAAGGGCCAGTATCCGACCCCAGCGCCCGAACAAGGAATGGGTCAGAAAGGCTGTGGGGCGCAGCTGTGTCTGGCCGCGAACCCGAAAGACCATGATGATCGCGAGGGCAAGCGACTGGGCCAGCACCGTGCCATAGGCGGACCCGCCGATGCCCATGTTCAGTTGCGCGATCAGCACGTAGTTGAATGCGATATTGGCCAAGGAAACCAGCAAGCTAAGGGCCGCCATTAATCCTACCCTGCCTTCATTGCGCAGGGCGTCTGAATTCACCCCCAGTACAAACATCAAGGGCGAGAAGATCACCGCAATGCGCAAATAGGTCAGCCCCATATCTGCCAGAGCGTCGGAACCGTCTGCCATCAAATGGGCGGCTTGGGAGCCGAAGGTAAAGAATAACAGGATCAGCCCAGCCCCAAGGGCCAGAGCCAACCCGTGCGCCCCGGCAAAAATTCCAAGCGCATCCGATATTCGGTCTGCGCCCAACGCTCTGGCAAGCATGCTGGACATGCCCGTGGCAACCAATGTCGAAAGCGCGACCATCAGCATATACAGGGGAAACATCAAGGTGACGGCGGCCAACGCCTCGGGCCCGACATAGCGGCCCAGAAAGAAGGCGTCGGCAATGGCCAACAGCCCGGTCATGCTCATCACAAAGATAATGGGCAGGGCGGTTTTTACATAAAGGCTGCTTAGGGGGCCGGTCAGAAACGTGTTTTGGGAACTGTCTTGCATAGTCGTGGTCCTTTGGGGATCCCGCACCAATGGCTGGGCGGGCTCCGTCGTTCGGCTTCGGTCTTAGGCCGAAACCGTAACAATCATATAAGTGAAAGGATCTTTCCCAGATGACATGCATCCGTAAGTGGCGCCTAATGCCTGCCCCCTGCCTATTCCCGCTTTTTCAGGCTGTCAACGGCTGGGCGCTTGGGGATAAACGGGGGTTTTACAATTCCCGGCTTTCCGCGTGGGGGCGAACCTGACTATAAACCGGCAGAAACCTTTGCGGATCGGATCATGGCAGACCCATTAGCTGGCGCTGAAAAGTTTAACGTTCTGGCGGTCGTTCAAGCTGGTCGGTTGGAATATGAAGCGGCGTTGTTCGCGGTGTCGTTCCGGGCCGCAAATCCGGATTTCAAAGGGCGGTTGATTTTTGCCGAACCCCAGCCGGGCCCGAACTGGCCGACAGATCCCCGGATCAGCGATACGGTGCGGGCGTTTTTGACTGTTCAAGGGGCCGAGGTTTTGCCGTTTGAAAGCCATCTGTTCGGCGCAAGCTATCCCAATGGCAACAAGATAGAAGCGCTGCGCATTTTGCCCGCTGGCGAGCCGTTCGTGTTCTTTGACACTGACACATTGCATCTGGCCCCTTTGTCGGGCGTGCCGTTTGATTTTGACCGGCCGTCCGCATCCATGCGGCGAGAAGCGACCTGGCCGGTCATCGAGCTGTACGGGCCGGGCTATGACGCGGTTTGGCGCAGTTTGTATGATAAGTTCGGGCTGGATTTCGAAAGCTCTTTGCACCCTGATTTCCCGGATGAGTATTGGGAACGGTATCTGTATTTCAATGCGGGTTGGTTTTTTGGGCGTGACCCTGCCGCCTTTGCGGCCAGCTTTGCCCAGATCGCAGTGGCTATTCGGGATGAGCCCCCGGCCGCGTTGGAATGCCAGCCAATGTTTCCATGGCTGGACCAGATCGCCTTGCCTTTGGCGATCCACAAACACGGGGGCGGGCGGCCTGTGTTTGACGGGCTTTTGGATGGGTCCGTGACCTGCCATTACCGGGTTTTGACGCTGCTATTTGCCCGGGAAAACGACGTGGTGATAGAGGTTCTGCGCGGTTTGACGATGCCCCATAAGGTCAGGAAAGTCCTAAAGGAATACGAGCCGTTCCGGCGGATCCTGTATCAGGGCAAAGGGGATAAGGCGCGGGCGCTTTTTGATCGCGCGGATTTGCCAAAAGCTGAAAAAACGATCCGGTACCAGTTGAAAGAAAGTAACCTATGGCTGCGATGAACCTTAGAACTTGGCACGAAAAAACCATCGCGCTGTTTGCATTAGCAATGTCTTTCAAGTTGTTGATTTCGATCACATTTCCATTGGGTGTGGACGAGGCTTACGCCGTTGCGGCGGCCCGAGGATTTTCGCTGTCTTTCTATGACCATCCGCCTTTGGGCTTTTGGGCGCCTGTGGCCTCGGCTGCTGTGTTTGGGGAAAACCTGTTTGCCTATCGCTTGCCGTTTTTGCTGTGTGGCGCGGGCACAGGCTGGCTGTTGTATCTGACGGCCCGCCACTTGGGGGGTGAAAAGGCCGGGTTCTTCACGCTGTTGTTGTTCGCGATCGCGCCGCATATGGCGTTGGGGTCCGGGGCCTTTGTATTGCCGGACGGGCCTTTGAACCTGGGCGGAGCGATGGCGGCCTATGCTTTGGTGCGGATGGCGGACCAGCCGCGCCCGCCGGTAAGCTTGTGGATCTTTGGCGGGGTAGGCCTGGCGATTGCGCTGGGGTCGAAATATCAGGCGGGGTTGGTGCCGTTTGGCGTGATCTCGTTCATGCTGTTGTCCCAAGACCGGTGGCGGTGGATGACCCAGCCGGGGTTCTGGCTGGCCACAGTGATCGCGTTGATCGGGGTTGCGCCGGTGATCTTGTGGAATGTCGCCCATGATTGGATCAGCTTTGCCTTCCATGGCGGCCGTACGGCGCGCAGTTTGCAGTTGGGCAATTTCGCGGTGATGCTGGCGGGGCAATTGGCCTATTTGTTGCCTGCGACCTTTGTCGTTGCATTGATCGTTGCGGTCAGGGCGCTGAAAGGGCCGATGGGCGCGCGGGTGCTGGCGCATTTGGCGCTGTGGCCGATTGTGGTGTTCAACGGGATCTATCTGTTTTCGGACGCCTCTTTTCCCCATTGGACGATGCCGGGCTTTGTCTTTGCCTTGCCTTTGGTTGGGGTTTGGGCGGCCGAAGGGATTCCGCGCGCGTTCCGCTGGGTGACGATTGGGACGGCGGCATTTTTATGGGCGATTGTTCTGGCCTTGGTGGTGCATGTGCCAACCGGGATCCTTGCCCCGGGCGAGGAGCTGGCCGATTGGGATCATACGGAGGACGTGTTTGATTGGTCGGGGCTGGCGCCTGCGCTGGCGGCTGTTGCGGGCTATGACGGCAGCCAGACCATCGTCGTGGACAGCTGGATCGAGGCGGGCCAGATCGGCACCGGCCTGGCCATGGGGGGGAGTGTTCCCAAGCTATATGTGCGCCACACGCCCCATCATTTCGCGATCACCGGCGCAGCAGATGCAGTTGGGCCAGCGCTGTATTTGGTGCCGGGCCGCAAGGATGCACTGAACGCCGAAAGCGCTGTGCAGACCGCACAAGGTTTGGATGCCAACGCTCAGGATCTGGGGATGGTTGTTCTAAACAGGGCAGGGCAGCCCTATGCGGGGGTCAGCGTTGTGGCGCTGACTTTGCCACCAAAGTAATGGCCCTACTGGGCCTTGTTCCGGGCGGTAAAAACGAAAAAGCCGCCCGAAGGCGGCCATTCGTAACTAACTGGGTTGGTTAGTTTAATTGGAGCGGGCGAGGCGATTCGAACGCCCGACCCTAACCTTGGCAAGGTTATGCTCTACCCCTGAGCTACGCCCGCTTCCTTGAGCCGGGGTTTATGAAACCTGTGGGGGGGCTGCAAGTGGAAAATACACGCAAGCGCGAAAAAGTCGGTTTCACCGGGTGATCAAAAAAACTCACGAAACTGCGACGGAACTGTCGGGCGCTTGCGTTTCACTTTGCAAGATCATCAGCAGGAGGACCCGATGACGCTATATTCAAAACTAGGATCTGCGCTTTTATGCGGGGCGATTTTAGCAGCGCCGGTGCAAAGCGTGGCCCATGATGGCCATGCTGCGTCCCCCATCGCGGTGGATGTCGTCCAGACCGCGGTTCAGGATGACGGGTTGGCGGTGACCCTGCAATTTTTCAACAGCGGCCATATCCCGGTCGAGATCGCGACGATCGGATCCGAGCTTGGGCCGATCTCGGGGGTGAGCCTGCCTTATTATGTTTTGGGCGGGGACACCGACATTTTGACCGCCGTGCTGGAAACCGATGATCCGGTTCCAGGAATTTTCACTTTGTTCATTGATTTTGGAGATCTGGGCGCAGGCCCGGTTTTGGTGATGCCCGATGTCTAAACTTGTACCTTCAAAGACCCGTAAATTTCCGTCGACAAATCTGCGTGTGACCCTGTTGGTTGCTGCAATGGGGCTGGCGGCAGGATTGCCCCATCTGGTCGACGCCCAGCAGCGCCCGCCTGTGCGCGCCCACACAGCCACGGATGCCCAGCCATTGCGGCTGCTTGCGGCCAATTCCGCTGCGGGGACGGCTCAGGTGGCTGTTGGGGTTCAGGGATCGACCCGCGTTATTCAATCCAACGGCATTCCGTCCCACCGGGTCGGTCGGTTCCCGAACTCTGGCAATCCCAACCGGATTTCGGCGCAGTCCTATAGCTTTCAGATGACGACAAATCCGCGCCAAGGCCAGGCGCGCAGACAGGGCCGGTTTTTGTTCGGGGTGGCGGTGAATGGTGTGCCGTTTGATCCTGGCACCGCCGAGGTCTGGAAGGGCAACCGCCAGTCGGGCTGGAATTACGAGGCTTTGGGCGGCGCGATCCCCTTGGGGCTGGATGCGAACTATGCCCATGTGCAGCCCACTGGGGCCTACCATTATCACGGCCTGCCGATTGGGCTGATGCAGCAATTGGGCTGGTCCAGCACCAAAGCGTCGCCCTTGATTGGCTGGGCTGCAGATGGGTTCCCGATCTATGCAATGACGGCTCAGGTTGGGGGATCTGTGGTTAAGATGACCTCTTCCTATCAGCTGAAATCGGGCAATCGCCCGGGGGGATCGGGCCCAACCGGCAGCTATGACGGCACATTCACCCAAGATTACCAATATGTCGCCGGGTCCGGGTCTTTGGATGCGTGCAACGGTGCCGTCGTGCGCACGGCAGAGTTTCCCGAAGGCACCTATGCCTATTTCATCACCGACAGTTTCCCTGTGATCCCACGCTGCCATGTGGGGCAGGCGGACCGCAGTTTTGCCAAGCAGCGGCCCATAGGAGGCGCGCGGCCTCGGCGTCCTTAGTTTTTCCAGAAATTCTTCAACCTTTTTAACTGATTATGAAAGTTACCAAGATGTCGATAAAACGCTCTTTGCTGGCGGCCACTGCTGCCGCCCTGGTTCTGACGGTGATTTCTGCCGCTGCCGGTTTCAGCCAGCCCCGGTTCCGCGAACATACGGCCACGACGGCCGAGGGTATTACGCTGGCGGCCTCGACCGTGACGTTGAACGGGGCCGAGGTGGCGATTTCCGAGCGCGGCAATACGCGGACCATCACGGCCAACGCGATCCCCACCCATACGGTGGGGGACTTTTCCAACGGGCCGAACCAGATCAGCCCGCAGGATGACCGCTATATGATGGATATCGAGGGCTCGCTGACCAGCGCAACGAGCCTTCGGCTGGCCCAACTGTTCGGTGTTGCGGTCAATGGCGTGGCGTTTGACCCGCTTGCGGCAGAGTTCTGGAAGGGCGACCCAAGCAGTGGCTGGCAATACGAGGCTTTGGCCGGTGCGGTGCCGTTGGGGCTGGACAGCAACTATGCCCATGTCCAACCAACCGGGGCCTATCATTACCACGGATTGCCGATTGGGTTGATGCAGCAGCTGGGATGGTCCAGCGACGCGGAATCCCCTTTGATCGGCTGGGCGTCAGACGGGTTTCCGATCTACGCGCTGACGGCAGAAATCGGGGGCCAGGTGAAGGAATTGACCAGCAGCTACCAGCTGCAAAGCGGCACGCGTCCCGGTGGGGATGAACCCACGGGGGCCTATGACGGCGCGTTCATTCAAGACTATGTTTATGTCGAAGGATCAGGTGATCTGGACGCGTGCAATGGCGCGTGGCTGGAAACAGAGGATTACCCCGAAGGCACCTATGCCTATGTGCTGACGGCAGATTTCCCGGTGATCCCAAGATGCCTAAGCGGCGATCCGGACACCAGCTTTGGGCCAAACCTGCCCGGACGGTAAGCCATTGTCAGTGTCGCGGCAGCTATTGCGCTGTGACACTGACGTTATCTATGCCCAGAAACTCGTCATAAATGCCGCTGCCCGTGCCCGATAAAACGCCCAAGTCCAGGGTATCGCCGGGGTTATCAACGGTGATCGAGACCCGGGTGACAGTGTCTTTGAAGCCTGTGTAGGGATGGCCACCTAGATCAGTGCCAGAAGAAATTACAGTTGTGCTGACCTCTATCCCGTCGACGTCGGGAACGGTGAAGGTCATTGTTCCGGCTCTCCAGTTGCCGACCGCGGTGGCCACAACGTCGCTATCGCTGGAAATTGTTGCAACCTCGTCGTCCCAACTGTCGCCGCCGATCAGATCAAAGCTGATGGTCGCAGATGTCGCGCCGTCTGGGATGTCCATGGAGAGGGACGTGCTTTCTTGCGGCCCAAGAACCAACATTTCGCCCAAAGCGGCGATAGGGGCCATGACGGTGCCGCCCTGCCAGTCGCCAGCGTCGCCGCCGGTGAAATCCATTGCCAGGACGGAAACGGTGTCGAAGAAACTGGTGCTGATCAGGTCCTGGGAGAGATGCGTGTCAACATCGCCCGACAGGTTCTGGATGCCGCCTGAAACCACGCCATAAGTGGCGATGCCCAAGCCAACAATCGAGGCTGTCATAACGGTCCAGTCTACGGTGACCGCGCCGGATTCGTCGGATAGAAAATGTGAAAGCATTGGGCTGTTCCTTGTCATTCCGCGGTGACGTTTACGTTGTCGATCCCCAGAAACTCGTCATAGACAGCCTGGTTTGTGCCCGAATGAACGCCCAAGTTGAGCGTTTCGCCGGGATCGTCCACCGTGATGGAAACCCGCGTGACAGAGTCCTTATAGAGTGTTTGGCCACTGCCACCCAGATTGGTGCCAGATGATATGGTGTCTGTGGTGACGCTGACTCCATCAACATCGGGGATTGTGAACGTCATCGAGCCTGTTGTCCAAACGCCCTTGCCGGTTGCAACCACCTGACCGTCGCTTGAAACCGTTGCAATTTCATTGTCCCAGCTGTCGCCGCCGACCAGATCAAAGCTAAGGGTCGCGGATGTTGCGCCATCTGGAATGTCCAATGATAGCGATGCGCTTTCATTTGGTCCCAGCACCAACATTTCCCCCAAGGCTGTGATAGGTGCCATGACGGTGCCGCCTTGCCAGTTGCCTGCGTTGCCGCCAGAGAAATCCATCGCCAAAACGGTAATCGCTTCGAAGAAATTGGTGTTGATCAGGTCCTGGGACAAATGGGTGTCAACATCACCAGACAGGTTCTGAATGCCGCCGGATACAACGCCATAGGTCGCAATGCCCAAGCCGACGATGGAGGCTGTCATGACGGTCCAGTCAACGGTGACTGCGCCGGATTCGTCGGTTAGAAAACGTGAAATCATTTCAGTGTTCCTTTTTTCTTGTCTCGGGCTGAACGGTGGCTAGGGCGATTACATTGCCTGGAAGGTGAAGTTGTCGATGCCCATGCTTTCATCATGGAGCGACTGGTTGGCGGCCAGGCCAAACCCAAGCCGGACGTTTTCGGCGGGTTCGTCAAATTTGATGTTCACTTGGTTTATGCCGTCAGGAAACCAACGGTTTGGGCCACCGATATGCGTGTCGCTTTGAACCACAGTGCTTTCGATTTCGATGCCGGGTGCATTGCTATAGGTCCATGTTAGGTTCCCGTCGACCGAGGCCGCGCGCGCGATTTCTTGGCCGTCGAGATACATGACCGGACCTTCATTTGCGCCCCAGCCATTGTCGACGGGACGGCCGTCGATGCTGTCAAAGGACAGAAGATCAAAGTTGAACTGAACCTCCATCGCGCCGCCCGGGATCTCGAAATCCTGATAGAAGGTTTCGCGACCGTCCGGGTTGCCCTGAACGGGCCCCAATACGTCGCCAAACCCAGGCTGGGACGACGTGCCGACCCCAACCCATGATCCGGGTCCGTTTGAAAAATCGTCAGGGGTCAAGAATGACGTCTGGACGAATGGGCGTTCCAAATTCCGATCAATATCGCCAGACAGGTTCTTGATGCCGCCTGTCACAACGCCATAGGTGGCAATGCCCAAGCCGACAATAGATGCAGTCATAACGGTCCAATCCACTGTGACCGCGCCGGATTCCTCTTCCCAAAAATCACTTCTCATAGCGGACCTCGTACAAAACTCGCCAAAAGATGTAGTTGAAATGGGGCAGGTTCTAGGCAGAGTTGAGGTAAATTTGCGAGAAAGTGTAAACAAAAAGGTTGTTAGATTGCATCCGGGGTCGTAAAGAAGAATTGCACTTCAAGCTATAAAGCTTTGTTTAGTTGGTAATTGCCGTTCGAGTGGCTTTATTGGATTTTGGATGCAAAAAACGGCGCTCATGAATAAGAGCGCCGTTTTGTTTTTCGTTTATTGGAATAAGCCGAAGCTATTCGAGCTCTATTAGCAGGTCTTTTGCATCGATCTGACCAGCAGCGCCAACATGAACCGCTTTGATCACGGCGTCGCGGTCGGCATGGATGCCGGTTTCCATTTTCATCGCCTCGATTGTCAAAAGCAGATCGCCTTCATTGACCTTTTGACCGGCTTGAACCGCAACGCTGGCAACCACGCCGGGCATTGGCGCGCCGATATGGTCTGGGTTGCCGGGCTCGGCTTTTTCGCGTTTGACGGTAGAGGATGTCACCATGCGGTCGGCGACCCGGATGACGCGAGGCTGGCCGTTTAGTTCGAAGAAGACCTTGGCTTCGCCGTCTTCGCTGGTATCGGCGACAGCCTGCATCCGGATGACCAGAGTTTTGCCGGGGTCGATTTCAGCTTCGATTTCCTCGCCCGGGTTCATGCCGTAGAAGAACGTGCGGGTGGGCAGGGCGCGGACGGGCCCGTAGGTGCGGTGGCGGCCCATGTAATCCAGGAAGACCTTTGGGTACATCAGGTAGCCGTTCAGGTCCTCGTCATCCACGGCTTTGCCGTCCAATTGGGCAGACAGATCCTTTCGCGCGGCTTCCAGATCCACGGCTGGCAGGTGCTGGCCTGGACGATCGGTCGAGGGTTTGTCGCCCTTCAGGATCTTTTTCTGGATCGCTTTTGGCCAGCCGCCCGGAGGCTGCCCAAGGCTGCCTTTCATCATGTCGATGACGCTGTCTGGAAAGACCACATCCGTATCAGGGCTTTCCACATCGGCGCGGCTAAGGTTTTGGGACACCATCATCAGGGCCATATCGCCGACCACTTTGGACGAGGGCGTAACCTTTACGATGTCGCCGAACATCTGGTTCACGTCCGCATAGGATTGCGCGACCTCGTGCCAACGTTCTTCTAGCCCCAGGGACCGGGCTTGGGCCTTTAGGTTGGTGAACTGGCCGCCGGGCATTTCGTGCAAATAGACCTCGGACGCGGGGGCCTGCAGGCCGCTTTCAAAGGCGGCGTAATGGGCGCGGGCGGCTTCCCAGTAGTTCGAGATTTCGCGGATCGCTTTGATGTCCAGCCCTGTGTCGCGGTCTTGACCTGCCAGGGATTCCACGACCGTGCCCAATGTGGCCTGAGACGTGTTTCCGGACAAAGCGTCCATGGCGCAATCC
>SPJP01000095.1 GCA_006844665.1 Paracoccaceae bacterium | reverse complement strand
AGGAAGTCCAATCCATGCAATTCGCGTTCGACGTCGGAAACCAGAAAGTTTCTTTGAAGGTAAGCTCGGTCGCTGTTGCGGGTTGGACCGGGCGGAACTTGTCGGCGGTTCAGCACCATATCGATGAACTGGCTGAATTGGGGATTGCTCCGCCCAGCCAGGTACCACTTTATTATCGCGTCTCAACTGCCCTGTTGACCCAATCAGACATGATTCAGGTCCTGGGCGAAGGGTCGTCGGGCGAGGTCGAGCCTTTTTTGATCCGCGCGGATGGCAAAACCTATTTCGGCCTGGCATCGGACCACACGGATCGCGATCTAGAGGCCCATTCAGTTGCGGCGTCTAAGCAGGCCTGCGCCAAGCCCATTTCAACAAGTTTGTGGAACTTTGACGACATTGCAGGGCATCTTGATGATATCCAGTTTCGCTGCTGGATCGATGAAAACGGCCAAGAAGTTTTGTATCAGGATGGAACTTTGGCGGGTATTCGACCGCTGGCAGAATTGTGTGATGGGGCCGGTTTTGGCGATGGAATGGCGATGCTGTGTGGGACATTCGCGGCAATAGGCGGTGTGCGCCCTGCTGGGTCCTACCGGATGCAAGTATCAGACCCTCATATGGGCAAGACGATTGAGATGTCTTACAAGGTCCAAACTATGCCAATTGTGGCCTAACGCACTAATCGGCCGCCCAGCCATGGTTTAGGTTTTCGCGCATTAAACGCTGTGCCAAAGATCCGCGTGCAACAGAGATTTCGGCAAGATATTCCACCTTGCGCCGGGCATAGCTTCGGGCCTCGGCCACCGCTTCTGCGCCAGTAATACCAACAAACCGAACCGCTTGGCCCGCGCGATATTGTGCTAGACGGTCTGTATCAGGTGAAATGACAGTCGCAATTTTGGGATAGCCGCCAGTGGTCTGATGATCGGCCAACAAAACGGTCGGCACACCGTCGCCCGACACCTGCACTGATCCGCGTACGATGGGTTCGGACGGAATCGACAAAGCGCCGACCAGGGGCAGGTTCGGCCCTTTCAGGCGCATCCCCATTCGGTCATAGGCATCGGACACGGCAAAACTGTCTGTGATGAACTGATCCACCGTTTCTGGGGCGAAATGCTGATCTTGCGGGCCGGTTACAACCTGGATCGGCCCCTGCGTTTGGATGTCAGGCTGTTGGATGTCGCCCAAACGTTCCTCGCGCACAAACGCGTCCGATAAGGTTACTGTCTGACCTGGTTGCAACGCCCCGCCGCCAAAGCCGGACGTGGAATGGGTGGCCTTGCTGTCCAGCCAAGCTGGCGCATCGATTTGGCCTGCAAAGGCCAGATAGGCCCAGCTGCCCGCTTTCCCCGCCGTGATGGACAAACGTTCGCCTTTCTGGACAGTCAGGATCGTCCAGGATCGCATCTTCTTACTGTTAATCTGGACGTTGAAATTGCCACCGGTGATGGCCAGGGTCACGGCCCCTTGGGTGCAATTCAGGATCAACCCACCTAACGAGATTTCGATCCCGGTTTGGCCAACTTCATTGCCAAGGGCCACGTTTGCGGCGTCAAACGCCAGCCGGTCCATCGCCCCTGACGCCGGCACGCCAAAGCGCATATGCCCTGGTCGGCCCGCCGCCTGCAGCGTCACTAATGGGCCAGCGAAGACGACATCGAATTTAGCCTCAGCCATGATCGCGAGCCTTGTCCAATTGGGCGAATGTGGCTTCATCAATCCGCTCGAACGTCACGTTGTCGCCGACATCAAACAAGAACGGTGCATTCGGGTCGCCGGTCAAGATCGCCGTGGGGGACCGCCCTAAGATCGACCAACCGGTCGGCATCGTCAGCGTTGTGACCAAACATTGCGGCCCGGCAATGATCACGCTGCCAGCAGGGACATCGCGTATTGGTGTAGGTTTGCGCGGCACCTGAATAGCCTCGGCTACGCCTGACAAATAGGCATAGCCTGGCGAAAACCCGTACATCAACACGCGAAAATCCCCGGCCAGATGAGCGTTTATGACGGCCTCGGGCGACAAGCCCGTGGCGTCGGATACAGCGACCAGATCCGGCGAAAATGGACCTTCGTAGCAGACCTGGACTGTGCGGTTTGTTCCCACCAATCTACCAGCGCCTGGGCCTTCAAAAATGCTTACAATATGGTCTTTGAGGGCGCTATGATCGGTTGCGATGGGGTCAAAGGACACCAGCAAATTGACCATAGCTGGTACTGTTTCGATCATCCCATCTGGCGCGTTTTTAGCAAGTGCAGCATCCAGCGCCAACACAGCCCTATGGGCACCGTCCGAGATTTCGTCGGCAAAGGTCACAAGCAGCGCGTGATCTGCAATGGCTTTGAAATGCGGTTGCATATTGGTCTTAGGCTTTCAGAAACGAGGCGATCTGGACGCCCTCGGCCGTCAAGTGATCGCGGATTTCGCCTGCCATCGCCACGGCGTCTGGGCTGTCGCCATGAACACAAATCGAATGGGCAGCCAGTTTAATTGGGTCGCCATCCACCACAGGCATCAGGCCGGTTTCAAGAAACGTTAATAGGCGCGTGGTGGCCATGTGCGGGTCATGGATCATCGCGCCGGTCTGGTCGCGCGGGACGAGCTGGCCCGAGGAAAGATTCCCGCGATCTGCGAAGATCTCAGAAAAGACCGGAGCGTTCGCTGCGCGGGCGGATTTTTCAACCTCGGTCCCGGATATCGCAAGAACCGCCAATTCGGGATCAAGTTTATGAACAGCCGTGACAATGGCATCGGCCACGGCGCGGTCCTTGGCGGCCAGATTGGCCAAGGCTCCGTGGGGTTTGACATAGGACACGGACACACCAGCCAAGGCAGCCACACCCTGCAGGGCCCCAATCTGAGCGACGCACATGCGTGCGATTTCGTCCGGTGACATTGGGATAACCCGCCGCCCAAATCCAAGCGGGTCGGCATATCCGAGATGAGCGCCCACAGTCACGCCATTTTCGCGCGCCAGGGTCAGGGTGCGAAACATGGTGTCCGGATCACCGGCATGCCCGCCGCACGCGACATTGGCCGAGGTCACGATGGACAGGATCTGCCCGTCATCGCCCATTGTCCAAGGGCCAAAGCCCTCGCCCAGATCCGAGTTAAGGTCGATGCGCATTTATTTGGCCTATTGCAGAGCGTTCGGCAGGAACAGCGCAATATTGGGGAAGGCGATCAGCAAAAACGCCATGGCCAGCATTGTCAGGCAGTATGGAAGGGCGCCTAACATGACCTCGTTCAAGCTACCCGATTTCCGCGCGCCTTGTACGACGTATAGGTTCAGGCCCACGGGCGGTGTGATCAATGCCATCTCGATCAACACGATCATCAGGATGCCAAACCACACCACATCATAGCCCTGTGCCAGCACCATCGGCACGATGATCGGAATGGTCACGACCATCAGCGACAAGGTCTCAATGAAAAAGCCGAGCACGATGTACAGAACGACCACCACAAGGATGAACCCAAGGGGCGACAAGCCCAGCCCTTGCATAAAGGCTGTCAGCTCTCGGCCCAACCCGGCAGAGGCTAGGGTAAAGTTCAGAAACGAAGCACCAATGACGATCAGCATGATCATCGAGGTGATCTTGATCATGCCTGTCAGGCTTTGGGTGATCATGGCCCAGGACACGCCGCCAAAGGCAAAGGCGATCACGATTGCACCTGCTACGCCTACGGCCGCGGCTTCGGTCGGGGTGGCCCAACCGCGATAGATAGAGCCAACGATCAGACCAAACAGGATCAGGATCGGGATCAGATCAATCAAAGCGCGCAGCATCTGAGGAAATGGGAAGGTGCGCCGCGTGCCACCCAGATCTGGCCGAATGAGACAGATGATCGTCGTGATGGCCATGAAGGCAAGGGCAAGGGAGATGCCCGGGATCAACCCAGCCAGAAACAGTTGGGGGATCGAAGATTGGGTTAGAAAACCATAGACGATCAGGTTGATCGACGGCGGGATCATGATCCCCAATGTGCCGCCCGCAGCAATTGCGCCAGAAAACAGCTTGGGATCATAGCCAAGCTTTTCGGCTTGCGGCATGGCGACAGTGGCCACAGTTGCCGCTGTAGCGACAGAAGAACCGGAAGTCGCTGAAAACATGGTGGCTGTGGCGACGTTGGCATGAACCAACCCGCCTGGCAGCCAAGACACCCAGCGGTCAAGGGCTGCATAAGTGCGCGTGGCAACCCCGCTGCGCACCAAAATCTCGCCCAGCAAAACAAAGAACGGAATGGCGATCAGCGTTGCTGAATTGGACGACGACCAGACCATATTGCCCAAGCCGCGGGTCAGTGGAAAACTTGAAAAGAAGACATCGATGCCAAAGCCAAGTAAAAACAACACGATGCCGACCGGAATGGATAGGGCCAGGAGCCCCAGAAGCCCAATAGAAATATACCCGATCATTGCAAAGCCTCTTCCTCGGCAAAGGCGCCGACAATCTCTTCGGTGTCCTCAAAGCGGCGCTTGAACAATAGGCTAAGCGCAACAAATGTCGTCAGGCAGGACATGATTGCGAACCAGACCCAGCCCGCAAACCAAGGCAGCTGGACCCAAACCAGGGGCGTTTCCAGCGGTGTGTTGGCCCGAGATCCGTTGACCAACGAACGTTCCAGCACTGGCCAGGCTTTGATAGCGATGGTTACGATCACGCCGGACATGACGATCATCGAAAACACATCAAATAAAGCGCGGCCAAAGCTTTGAAACCGCGACCTTAGCAGATCGATGCGCACATGCCCTAGTTCCAGTAGAGTGAAGGACATGCCCCAGGATGTCGCCAGTGCCATTGCGTAACCGGCGATTTCCTCGGTGCCGCCAAAGGACGTGCCGATTTGGCGCATGATAATATCCAGCAACACAAAGGCTGCGCAGCCCAGCAAGCCAAAGCCCACCGCCAGCGCCACCCCTTTGTTGATCGCCCGAAGGCTGTCTATCATCTTGCGTTCCATATTCGGCACGTCCCCGTTAGGCGTTTATTGGTACAGTGACCTTATTCGATCGTCACGCCAACGACTTTGCCAACACTGTCATTCCAGCGTTGTGCCCAGTCGCCGCCTGCGCGCTCGGCCCAATCAGGCAGAACTTTGCTGGTCAGGATGTCACGTGCACGATCAAAATCAGCATCGCTGACTTCTACCAACGTCATCGAACGCGCATCGCCCGCTGGGCATTCCCCGTTGCCGGTCAGGCAGGCAATGTCATTGACCAATGCGTTCTGTGCGCTGTCCCATGCAGGGTCTTCAAAGCCGCTGGCAATTTCGCTGGTGATCAGCGCCTGAGTATCGGCGTCAAGGCTGTTCCACTTGTCCATATTGATCGCAGTGACGACCGAGTCCCAGCCGCCCAGCGGGATCGGCATCAGATGGGTAGATACTTCCCACCAGCCCGCGCTGTAGCCAGACCCGGCACCTGTTACGGCACAATCGACAGTGCCCGTCTGCAACGCACCGGGAACTTCGCCAAAGGATACGCTCACACCTTCGGCGCCAAGTGCTTCCAGCAGTTTGGCTGTCATACGGCCCGACGCGCGGACTTTCAGACCTTCTAGATCGGCAAGGTTCGAAATTTCGTGGTTACAGAACACGACCTGCGGCGGATAAGGCGCAATCGCCAACACATGAGAGTTGAAGCGGTCTTTATAGATGTCGGAAACCATGGGGCGAGCGGCATCAACCATGGCGCGCGCCTCATCTGCTGTCAGCGCCAAAAGCGGCACGTCCAGGCCTTCAAGCTCTGGTGCGTCTGCCACGGCATAATCAGCCACAGTCATGGCCACATCAAAGACACCCTGACCCAACAAAGGATAGATGTCGCCCAATCCAAGGCTCATCTGGTTGTGGGTAGTCAGCTCAACTTCGATGTCACCGCCAGACGCTTCGGGCAGGGTCGAGGTCCAGAAAGGGGTTTCATATTGCTTGTGTAGCGGCAAGCTGGACCAGCTGCCCACTACGGATAGATTTTCGGCAAATGCAGGTGCAGCTAGCACCGTTGTTGCGGCCAAAAGTGGGATAATTTTTTTCATTGTCTTCGTCTCCTTGTTGGGGGTTTAGTCAGGTGAGGATTGTCGTTTCGGCGTCTTCGGCTACATCGGCGATCAGCATATGACCGGGCGAATGGGTGATGCAGATTGGCAAGTTCGCGTCCAGCAGCACGTTTTGGGGGGTTACCCCACAGGCCCAATAGACGGGGATTTCGCCATCTTTGATGTCTACGGCATCGCCCCAATCCGGGACGGCCAGGTCATCAATTCCTATCTGTGCAGGGTCGCCCACTGCGATCGGCGCACCGTGGGCCTGCGGAAAACGGCGGCTGATTTCGCGCGCTGTGTCGACCTGTTCGGCAGGGATCGGGCGCATGGTCACAACCATTTGCCCCCCGAACCGTCCTGCAGGGACAAGATCGATGTTGGTTTTAAACATCGGCACATTGCGGCCGGTTTCCAAATGCCGAACTGGGATACCGTTGCGCATCAAAGCATTTTCAAAAGTGAAAGAGCATCCCAGGGCGACTGTGACAAAACCATCTGTCCAAACGTCTGAGATATCCGTGACTTCTTCGCTTAGCGCGCCACCACGAAACACGCGGTACATGGCAACGTCCGTGCGGATGTCGATATCATGGCCCAAGGTCGGCAGCTTGGGATCACCATTGTCGCTAATGCCCACAACAGGACAAGGCTTGGGGTTGCGTTGACAAAACCGCAGGAAATCCAACGCGAACTCTTGCGGAAGAATAGCCAAATTGCATTGCAGTTTGCCCGCCGCCAGCCCAGCCGTATGGCCGGTATAGGCCCCTTTGCGGATTGCGCTGCGCACCGCGTTGGCTGAGGCGTTCGTCAAGTCGTCGTAAGAAATTGTGGCGTTGGTCATGCAGATCTCCGAGTGATCGGGAAGATCATCACACAAGCCTTTGCCTTCAATCAAATTATCATTTTATATCAATATTGATAAAAAATTTGAATTCACCTGCCGTGAGCTTTATCCCAAGAAATCGCCACGGTCCGCGCCATTTCCGCACTGTTTTCAGAAAGAAAGCTGCGCGGCTCTGACAGGTAAGAGGCGGTGAAAGACAAGGGTTGGGGGCGAAACCCTGGATCAAACTCAACGATCTGACCCGAGGCCAAGAACTCGTCGGCCATGGCACGAGGGTACGGGCCAACAGCGATTCCCGCCGCAATCATCTTTAGGCTCGCTGAAAGTGAGGCCGACGCAAACACCCGCAATTTCGGCCCGACCCTGCGCGACAAATCCGACATCAGTTCCCTGTAAGGACGCGTCTGCCTGGAATAAGAGATGACAGGGATCAGGCTTAGGTCGGTCTGCGGGTTCGCACTGCTGCGATACCAACGTAAATCGAATGACGGCAAATCGACGTTGTCTACCGAGAACTCCGACACCGGGCCCATAAGTAGTGCAAGATCCAGTTTTCGTTCAAGCAGGGCTGCCCGAAGATTCAGGGAAATGTCGACCGTCAGATCCACGTTAAGCCGAGGGTACTCCTCGCTCAGCGTTTCCAGAAAGTCGGGCAACCAGGATTGTGCAATCGTCTCTGACGCTCCGATCCGAAAAAGGCCTTCGGCTTCGGATGGGTTGGCCACGCGTTGCTTCACCTCTTCTTCAACAAACAACATCTGCTCGGCATAGGACAGCAGCAGCGATCCATGCTTGGTTAAAACCAATTCTCCCGCGCCACGTTCAAACAAGGGCACACGCAACTCTTGCTCCAGGTTGGAAACCCGAGTTGAAACGGCGGGTTGCGACAGGTTTAACCGCTCCGCCGCACGGCGAAAACCGCCCAAACGGGCAACCCATAGGAAAGTTTTGATCTGATCGAATGTCATGACCCATTCATAGAATGGATGAGCTTGGGCGCAAACCGATAAAGAATTTTAGATAGATTGAGGGTTCAAAAGCCCTACTTGGCGCTGAAAGACAATCGAAGGTTCGCTGTCTGTCTGAGAGTAAATTCGAGACATTTTAAGGCGAACAGGGTTCATGATCTGGTTTGCAAGAGAGCGTTCAAAACGGGCAGTCGAATTCAGAGTTCAAATGTAGCCAGTCCGAAACCAGACATTCGCCGCGATCTGCATGAAGGGCGGCTGTTGGATAAACCCCCTGCCAATACCTATCGGTCAAAAATGGTGGTTCTCGCCAATGTCAGAAACGTAAAAGTATTGGCCAGAAAATAGCGTTGACTGTTTGCAACAGGGCGGGAAAGGCCGCCCTGTTGCCTGCCTGCGATCAGTTGATCGGCGACAGAAGCTCTAGGTTCATCACCAGGTTCCGCACACCGTGCGCGTGATCTTCATCGAATGGGTTGTCCGCCATCCAGGCGTCGACCGAATTGATGTCCAGCTTCACGACGTTGGGACGAACGCTCCAAGTGACCTGGAAAGGAGAGCCCTTCTCGTTATAGCTCGGGCCAGTCGTCGAACCATCATAAACAACAGGCGTGCCAAGGTCGCTCGGCAGGTTTGGCACTTGGTTGAGCCCGTTGATTTCCTCGATATACGCCATTTCGGTGAAATCCTCACCACCGTCGTTGACCAACACCGCAACCACGGTTTCGACGCGCAGCTGCGGGTTGCCGATGGCGTCGCTTAGGCAGGTGCCGAGGCTGGGACCAAGCGTCGCCTGGGCTGTTGAATGCACGAAGTGAATTTCGATCGTGTCGCCTGGCTCTAGATCTCCGTGTTCACTCTCGCCGATCTTGTGGTCGACTTCCGCCATTTCGGCGTCGCTTAACGCACCATCATACTTGAACCCCGTCCCATAGCCGTGCCCATCGCCATTGCCGGCATAGGTGGTGAACTCGCCGCCCTTGTGCTCGGCGTTCTCATGAAAGTGGATGTCACATAGCGCCATTTCGCTCGCCGGAGGCGCATAGCTGAATGCCCGAGTATTTACACCGTCATGCGCACCGATATCACGCGGCGATTGCGGGCCATACCCCAGGTCTTGGGTCGCAGCGGCGAGGACGGCACGCTGCTCTGCGATGACGTCGTCAGTCACTGCGTGGCCACCGGACTCTGCAATTGCCATCGTTGCAAAACTTGCCGATGAAACAAGCGCTGTGGTCAACGCCAAGATAGAATACTTCATTGGTCACCCCTCCAGATCGGTGCTCTTATCGAAAGGACGCTGTTGTGCGCCGCACCTCTCAGGCTCTCAGGCCCCTCGTGAAGAGTCCACAAAAAAACGCTAAATTCACATGTTTGATTCTACTGTCAGCGCGTGGCCCTTTACCTGCTAGGCCGGACAAAAACCCATGACATTCATTTGCATTGCAGCATTGGGTAATGTGGGCTCGAAGCTGCCATTTCCTGCGCTGCGCATGGCCGTGTTCAGAGCTATCCGGAGCGGTCACTGACGGCCCAAAGCCGCCGTCCAAGCGAATTTCAATACTGCATTGCAGCTTCGCCAAAGCGGATGGGGTGGATAGCTCCTGCTCCAACCGGCGTCGCAATGCGCCATACTGCAGTTGTCTATCACTGCTAGGAAAGGAGCTACCCAATGCAAGTTACAACAGTCGGTATCGATCTGGCCAAACATGTTTTTCAGGTCCACGGAATTACCAAGGATGGAGGGGTTGTTTTCAATCGAGCTATCCGCCGCGCACAACTCATTCAATTCTTCACCAAATTGGAGCCCTGTTTGATCGGCATGGAGGCATGCGGGTCCAGCCACTATTGGGCGCGAGAACTCACCAAGCTTGGGCACGATGTTCGCTTGATCCCAGCCAATTATGTGAAGCCCTATGTCAAACGTGGCAAATCTGACGCCAATGATGCTGAAGCCATCTGCGAAGCGGTGACACGCCCGACGATGCGGTTTGTTGCGCCCAAATCCGAGGAACAGCAGGCCGTCTTGTTCCTGCATCGTGCGCGCGACTTGATCGTCCGGCAGCGAACACAACTGAGCAATATGCTTCGCAGTCTACTCGCTGAGTTTGGTGTCATCATTCCACAAGGGACTGGGGCTGCGGTCAAATACGCAAAGGGTGTTTTGGAGGGAGAAAAACCTGCCCTTCCCGAGATCGCAATAGATGTCCTGAGACAACTCAGCCACCAACTTGTTGCGATGCACCTACGTTTCCGTTGGTACGAGATGCGCATGCGGCTGCATTCGAAATTGGACAAACGCGTCATGTTGTTGCGCACGATCCCAGGCGTTGGGCCTGTGACCGCTTCAGCCATTGTTGCCACTGTCGGCGACGCGAAGCAGTTTAAGAATGGTCGACAATTTGCAGCTTGGTTGGGCCTCACACCCCTGAACTTATCCAGCGGCGGAAAAGAACGCCTAGGGCGGATCACGAAAATGGGCGACCGCTACATCCGGCGTCTTTTGGTGACCGGAATGACCGCGCGATTGCGACAAATGAAAGTGAACCCAGACCGCGTCGATCCATGGGCCATCGGCCTTCTTGAGCGCAAGCCTGCACGACTGGCGACCGTCGCAATGGCAAACAAGACCGCACGAATAGTTTGGGCGGTGCTGACCAAGAACGAATACTATCGGCCTCACTCAGCCTAACAAAAGGAACACCCGAGACAGCAAGACCTATGAAATGATGGCGCACAGTCAGCCCGCCAACCAAGACACCCCGTCGAATGTCCAGGACACATTGTTGTTCGATAAGCCGTTTGGGACTTGGTCGCGGAAACCATCAGGGCCAGTGGCTACGAGTGCCGCGCAAACAGGCCGGACACACGTCTGCTTCTGACCAGTGCGAAATTACTTCAAATATGTCTTGCTATGCAGGAGCTATCCACACACGACATTCGTTGCTTTGCGGAGAGGAGTCGCGGACAATACCAGAACTCGAAACTTAGATATGGAGTCGGCCTGAAGCTCAGCTTGTTTCGGGTTCTAAGAGAGCCTTAAGCTTAGAATGGACAAGATCTGCTTTCCCTTCGCCGTAATTGTGGATTCCGAGTTCGTCCAAAGGGTGTTCTTCCGAGGCGCCTTGAGACCCCAATTGAAGTTCGAAGTTACCGCGTCGTCTTCGTCCCACAGCAGAACCTTGGCATGAAGCATGGGCGATTTTCGAGGCGAATGAACGACTTTAACAAAAAATTCCCACGCACCTCAGGTTCCAAGTCAATTCGATTTGCTCCTGCAATGAAAGTCTGGAGCGATTAGCAACACCGCGAAGATCGGTGTTGGAGACGAGCGACAGTCCTCGGTTGACTATTTTTTGGACGCGCACTGGTCAAACATGAACACTCAACTTGGTGCCATCTGGGCAGAGGGCAAAACGACCATGGCCTGCAAGCCGCCAAGAGAGGAGACGTCTAGGGTCAGCGATCCGCGATAGGTGTCCAGAAGGTCTTGCGTGATTGACAAGCCTATGCCTTGCCCATCGACAGTTTGATCAAGCCGGACACCCCTTTGCAGAATGCTCTGGATCATATCTGGTGACACTCCCGGACCGTCATCCTCGATCATGATCGCAGTCCCCTGCTCTGTAACCTCCGCGTGGATCACGATGCGGGTGGACGAATTTTTGAAGGCGTTCTCAAAGACGTTGCCAAGAATCTCGTAAGCATCGTTTTCCTCGCAGCGCACCGCGATTTCTGGATCGACAGATATGTCGCTTTGGATGTTGCGGTCCGCAAAGGCGGTCTTAAGCGCAAATTCGAGATCGGCAAGAATCGGTGCCACCGTGATCGCCACACGTGCGCGGCCGGCCGTTTGGGCTTTGGCTAGATGTCGTTCGAGGGCGGCATCGACCCGGGCGGTCTGGCTTTTCAACTGAACTTGAAGCCCGGGGCGTGGATCGCCCGCATGCAGCTGCCGCAAGACCGCGAGTGGCGTCTTGATCGCATGGGCAAGATCAGCGGCGCGGCCACGACCTTGATCGATCAGCCGCGTGACATGCTGTTCGAGCGCGCCCAATTCCTCGGCAATCGGTTCGAGTTCCAAAGGTGAGTTCTGTGCGGGAGGCGCAGGCTTTCCGTCGCGCATCGCGGTGACCTGGCGGCGAAAATGATCGAGCGGGGTCAGCGTGACCCGTGTCAGCCAAAGGACGGTCAGGACCTGCCCGACACCCAAGAGCCCCAAGAGGACCCAAACCAGACGTCTGAATTGCGCCAGCGCTTCGGACAATTCTTGCTGCGGGCGAGCGATGGCAAAGGTCAGCGCCGCGTCCGCGCCGCGAGGGGTGAGATCAAGGGCAAAGCCAAACAGTGATTGGCCGAAGGGGCCTTTGAACGTCGCAGCCGCTTCAACTGGGGCCGAGAGGAGCGCTGATCCCAGGTCTATCGGTCCAAGAGACACAGATTGCAGCAAGATGCTTTGGTCATCGCGGATCTGCCAGACCCACCCAGATACCGGCAGCATATAGCGTGGATCAGCCAGCGCTCCAGTCAAATCAACGCGGTCCGGTTCCACCTTTGTCAGCGCGATCAGTTGTAGCAAGTGGCCATCCAATTCAACCGCCGCTTGCCGTTCAATATGGCTGCGAAAAAAGCCCGACAATACAACGGCCGCGATGGACAGTGTCAGTATCCCCCAAACCAACCCGCTAAGGATCACGCGGCGGCGGATGGACGGGCGCCTACGGGATAACATAGCCATGTCCGCGCCGGGTTTGGATTGCGCTTGCACCGACCTTCTTGCGAAGCCGTCCGATCAACACTTCGACGGTGTTCAGGTCGCGGTCGGTTTCTTCCTGCCACATCTGCTCGGCCAAGTCGATTTTGGACAGGACTTTGCCCCGGTTCACGGCCAAACAGGCCAGCACGCGGAACTCGCTGGCTGTCAAGGCCACCGTGCGCCCCAACCGCGAGACGCTGCGGGCCGACAGATCGATGTGCAGATCATCCACCGCGATCACCGGATCGGTTTGCCCGGAGGACCGCCGGATCAGCGCGTCAATCCGGGCAAGCAGTTCTTCTGGCTCAAAGGGCTTGCCAAGATAGTCATCCGCCCCCGCGCGCAGACCCGTCACACGGTCGCGCCATCCGCTGCGAGCGGTCAGCAACAGAATGGGCGTTTTGAGGCCGGTTTTGCGCAGGCGCATCAGCACTGTAAGCCCGTCCACGTCAGGCAACCCGATATCAAGGATCATCGCCGCGTATTGGCCAGTTTCGGCAAAGTATTGACCGTCCTCGCCAGTTGAGGCGTGATCCGTGACAAACCCCACGTCCGATAGGGCCTTCAACATAACCTCAGCCAGATCGGCGTCGTCTTCGACGAGCAGCAGCCTCATCCACTGGCCTCGACGTTGGTTTGCAAGATCACCAGATCCTCCAGGTCAATGTCCTGGGGTTTAAGGGTGGCATCATCAAGGATCAGAATGTCAATGTCGTGTGAGGCCGTAAGGACATCTACGCTCCAGAACT
>SPJP01000096.1 GCA_006844665.1 Paracoccaceae bacterium | reverse complement strand
ATGCACCCGCCAAATAGCCAAATCGACCAATTCGACAGGAAAATCCTTGATATCATTAGCAAAGATGGCCGGATCTCGGTCACCCAGCTTGCGTCCCAGGTCGGCTTGTCGAAAACCCCCTGTCAGGCAAGGTTGAAACGGCTTCAGACCCAGGGCTATATCCAAGGTTTTCGCGCGGTGCTGGATCCGGTGAAACTGGGGCGCGACCATGTTGCGTTTGTCGAGGTCAAGCTGACCGACACGACGGAAAAGGCGCTGTCGGCCTTCAACACCGCGATCCGGGACGTGCCGCAGGTGGAACAATGCCACATGATCGCGGGGGCGTTTGACTATCTGCTAAAGGTGCGGACCCAGGATATTAAAGGCTACCGCGAAGTGCTGGGCGAGGTTATCTCTGCCCTGCCTTATGTCGGATCAACCTCGACCCATGTGTCGATGGAAACGGTTAAGGAAAGCATGGTCTGACCCCCAGAATGTGAACGGCACCCCAAAGGCCGCTCGGCTACAGCTTGGCGATCTTGCCCAGACAGGTGCGCAGCATGGCGTTTTCGTCCGGCGTCAGCTTTTGGCTCAGCTTATCGTCAAAGGCCGCCGCCGCCGTCGTCAGGTCGCGAAACACCCGCTGGCCTGCTGGGGTCAGCGCCAAATCCTCGTGCCTACGGTCATGGTCGGACACGCTGCGCTTTAGGTAGCGCTTGGATTCCAAGGCCGCCACAGCGCGGGACACTTTGGTTTTGTGCAGCCGCGCCCGGTCGCAGATCTGCTTGGCCGTCATCTGGCCGTATTGGCCCAAGTGGAACAACACCCGCCATTCCATCCGCAACATGCCATAATGGGTTTTGTAATAGGTCTGGAACTCTAAACTGGACACTTCCGCAGCCAAATTAAGCAGATAAGGCAGGAAATTCTTCAGATCAAAGTCAGAGGTTTCAGACATTTTATCGCTCTTGCCGCTTGTTAGTTACAAAATCAACTAATACGACGGACGGCAGCAAAGTTCAACGAGGGCCCATGTGATGAACAAATCTGTCCACCCCCACACATTGCAAACGGCCACCAGCTCGGTCGGAACCCATGACGGCTATATGCCCGGCTTTGGCAATGACTTCGAAACCGAGGCTCTGCCCGGCGCCCTGCCCCAAGGCATGAACAGCCCACAGAAATGCAACTACGGCCTTTACGGCGAACAACTGTCCGGCACGGCCTTTACGGCGCCGTCTCATCAGAACGAACGCACCTGGTGCTACCGCATCCGGCCGTCAGTCAAGCACACCCACCGCTTTCACAAGATCGAGGTGCCGCACTGGAAATCCGCACCCCATGTGATCGACGACGTTATCTCGCTGGGCCAATACCGCTGGGATCCCGTGCCCCATTCGGACACCGGCACCACTTGGATCACCGGCATGCGCACCATGACCACGGCGGGCGATGTGAACACCCAAGTGGGCATGGCCAGCCATGTATATGTGGTCACGGATTCTATGGTCGACAGCTATTTCTATTCCGCCGACAGCGAAATGCTGGTCGTGCCCCAAGAAGGCCGCCTGCGCTTTTGCACCGAACTGGGCGTGATCGACGTGGAACCCCAGGAAATCGCAATCCTACCCCGAGGCCTTGTTTACCGGGTCGAGGTTCTGGAAGGCCCCTGCCGCGGCTTTGTCTGCGAAAACTACGGCCAAAAGTTTGAACTACCCGGCCGTGGCCCCATCGGCGCGAACTGCATGGCTAACCCAAGGGATTTCAAAACCCCGGTAGCAGCATTCGAGGACCGCGACGCCCCGTCCACCGTGACAATCAAATGGGCCGGACAGTTCCACGAAACCCAGATCGGCCACAGCCCGCTGGACGTTGTGGCCTGGCACGGCAATTACGCCCCCTGCAAATACGACTTGCGCACTTATTGCCCCGTGGGCGCTGTGCTGTTTGATCACCCCGACCCGTCGATCTTTACCGTGCTGACGGCCCCGTCCGGCCAGCCCGGCACCGCCAACATCGATTTCGTTCTGTTCCGCGACCGCTGGATGGTGACCGAAGACACGTTCCGCCCGCCGTGGTACCACAAGAACATCATGTCCGAACTGATGGGCAATATTTACGGCATCTATGACGCCAAGCCCAAAGGGTTCATCCCCGGCGGCGTGTCCCTGCACAACATGATGCTGCCCCACGGGCCGGACAAAAACGCATTTGAAGGGGCGTCGAACGCCGATCTGCAAGCCGAAAAGCTAAGCAACACCATGTCGTTTATGTTCGAAACCCGCTTCCCCCAGCACCTGACCCGCTTTGCCGCCGAAGACGCGCCTTTGCAGGACGACTACATCGATTGCTGGACCGATCTGGAAAAGAAATTCGACGGCACCCCCGGCAAGAAATAAACCCTAGACAGATCGCGGCCTCTGATAGGGCTGAACGAACCGTAAAATAGAAAGACCTCTAAATGAGCCTGATGAAAAGCTGGGTCACCAGCGCCAATTCCGCCGACACCCCCTTTCCCCTGAACAACCTGCCTTACGGCGTGTTCTCAGTGGGTGAGGAAGAGCCCCGCTGCGGCGTTGCCATTGGCGATATGGTGCTGGATATGGCCGCATTAGAGGCCGAAGGCCTGATCTTTGTGGATGACGAAGGCGCCTTCGATCTGCCCTGCTGGAACGAGGTGATGGAGCTGCCGCCTGAGGCCTGGGCAAAGCTGCGCGGCGATCTGACCGCAATGCTGGCCGAAGGTTCGGACCAGCAGGCCGCCGTGGAACCCCATCTGGTGCCATTGGCCGATGCCACGCTTCACATGCCGCTGATGGTGTCGGAATATACCGATTTCTACGCAGGCATGCAGCACGCCAAAAACATGGGCGCGATCCTGCGCGGCTCGCCTGATCTGCCCGCCAACTGGCTGCATATCCCCATTGGCTACAATGGCCGCGCGTCCTCGGTCGTGGTGTCAGGCACCGATATTCACCGCCCAAACGGCCAACGCAAAGCGCCCGACGCCGATATGCCCAGCTTTGGCCCATCCACCCGGCTGGATATCGAACTGGAGCTGGGCGCAATTGTCGGCGGCAGCGTGCCCATGGGCCAGACTATTACCGTCGATCAGGCAGACGCGATGATCTTTGGCTATGTGCTGCTGAATGACTGGTCGGCCCGCGATATCCAAGGCTGGGAATACCAGCCCCTTGGCCCGTTCCAGGGCAAAGCCTTTGGCACCTCGATCAGCCCCTGGATCGTCACCAGCGCCGCGCTGCAGCCGTTCCGCGCCCCAACACCGCCCCGCGAAAAGGAACTGCTGCCCTATTTGGACAGCACCATCGACGGGCTTTATGACATCGAACTGGGCGTGTTCATGCAACCGGCCGGGGCCTCGACCGCGACCCAGCTGACCAAGACCAATTACAGCCGGATGTATTACTCCGCCGCAGAACAGCTCGCCCACCACGCCATCGGCGGCTGCGGCATGTCGGCGGGCGATCTGTTGGGATCAGGCACAATTTCGGGCCCAACCCCTGACGAATACGGCTCGCTACTAGAAAAAAGCTGGGCCGGGCGCGAACCCTTCACCTTGGACACGGGCGAGACCCGCAGCTTTATCGAGGACGGCGACACCCTGACTCTGACCGGCGCTGCCAAGGGCGACGGCTATACAATCGGCTTCGGCAGCTGCACCGGCACCATCCTGCCCGCCATCAAAATCCCCGCATAAAGGACCACGATCATGGCCAAAGCTTTCGCGTCCCAAGGGGACATGACCGAAAAGAAAATCACCTTTGACGAGGTCGGCAAGGATGTCTGGGCGTTTACCGCCGAAGGCGACCCGAACTCTGGGGTAATCATCGGCGATGACAGCGTGATGATCGTCGAGGCGCAGGCCACCCCAAGGCTGGCCGGCAAAGTGATCGAAAAGGTCCTCTCGGTCACCGACAAACCGATCAGCCATGTGGTGCTGACCCATTACCACGCCGTGCGGGTGCTTGGGGCAAGTGCTTACGGCGCCGACCAGATCATCATGGGCGAAACCGCCCGCGGCATGGTGGAAGAACGCGGCCAGGAAGACTGGGACAGCGAATTCCAGCGCTTTCCCCGCCTGTTTGAAGGCCATGAAAGCATCCCCGGCCTGACCTATCCGACCACCACGTTCAACGACCGAATGACCATCTATCTGGGCAAACGCCGGGTCGATCTGATGCATCTGGGCCGGGCTCATACGGCGGGCGATATCGTGGCCCATGTGGCCGATGAAAACGTGATGTTCACCGGCGACATCGTCGAAGACCATTCCGCCTGCTACTGTGGCGACGGTTATTTCAACGATTGGGGCGGCACGCTGGACGCCATCGCCGCTTTTGACGTCGACGCCATTGCACCGGGGCGCGGCGGCGCTTTGGTCGGCAAGCAAGCGGTCAAACGCGCGCTGGATTCTACCCGCGATTTTGTCGACAGCACCTACGCCCCTGCGGCCAAGGTCGCAGCCCGGGGCGGCAGTTTGAAAGAGGCGTGGGACGCCGTCCGCGCCAGGTGCGATCCCAAGTTCAAAGACTACGCAATCTACGAACATTGCCTGCCCTTCAACGTCGCCCGCGCCTATGACGAGGCCCGCGGCATCGCCCATCCCCGGATCTGGACCGCCCAGCGGGATCTGGACATGTGGGCCGCTCTGCAGGGCTAGGAACGCGTAAGGATCGGAGGCGCAGATGGTCGCGACCAGATATGAAACAGCCTACCAGCTCTACCCCTATGAAAAGGCGGCGGGGCAGGATTTGGACGTTGTCGAGCATCATCCCGTGGTGATCGTGGGCGGCGGGCCGGTTGGCCTGGCGCTCGCGCTCGATCTGGGCAAACGGGGCACCCCGGCCCTTGTCTTGGACGATCACGAAGGCCCGGGCCAAGGCAGCAAGGCGATCTGCTTTTCCAAGCGCAGCCTTGATATCGCCCACCGCCTGGGCGCGGGCCAGCCTATGGTCGACAAGGGCGTGGTGTGGAATGTCGGGCGCGTCTTTCACGGCGACGGGCAGCTGTTTTCGTTCAACCTTCAGCCCGAGGAAGGCCACCGCAACCCAGCCTTCATCAACCTGCAACAGCCCTATTTCGAGAAATTCCTGGTGGATGCCATCCGCCAAGCCCAGGCAAACGGCGCGCCGATCCAGATCCGGGGCAAGAACCGCGTCCGCCATATCGAACAGGACGGCGATATCACACATGTGCAGGTGGACACGCCAGACGGCCCCTACCAGCTGGACGCCGATTGGCTGATCGCCTGCGACGGGGCAGGCTCGCCCACCCGCAAAATGATGGATCTGACCTTTGATGGCCGCGTGTTCGAGGATAACTTCTTGATCGCCGACGTCCGCATGAAGGCCGACTTCCCGACCGAGCGTTGGTTCTGGTTCCACCCCCCGTTCAAGCATAGCGGCGCATCAGCCCTGCTGCACAAACAACCCGACGACGTGTGGCGCATTGATTTCCAGCTGGGCTGGGACATCGACCGCGCAGCAGAGCTTGACCCAGACCGTATCCGCGCCCGGGTCGACGCCATGCTATCCAGCCAAACCGGCACCGTCCCGGACTATGATCTCGTCTGGACCTCGATCTACACGTTCCAATGCCGTCGGATGAAAAACTTCCGTCACGGCTCGGTGATCTTTGCCGGTGATGCGGCCCACCAAGTGTCGCCTTTCGGGGCGCGCGGCGCAAATTCCGGCCTGCAAGACGCCGAAAACCTGGCCTGGAAGCTTGACCTGATCGTCAAAGGCCAGGCCGACCTGTCGCTGTTGGACAGCTACGCTCAGGAACGCGAATTCGGGGCTGATGAAAACATCCTGAACTCGTCCCGGGCGACGGACTTCATGACGCCAAAGACCGAAATCAGCACCATTTTTCGCAATGCCGTGCTGGATCTGGCAGGAAAATACGCCTTTGCCCGGCCTTTCGTGAACTCCGGCCGCCTGTCAGTTCCCTGCACCTATGACGACATGCCCCTGTTCACCGCAGACGCCATGCCCGACGCCCCCGCCCGCAGCAGACCCGGATCCGCCTGCCCCGACGCGCCGGTTGACGATGGGTTCTTGCTGGATCTTCTGGACGGCCAGTTCACTGTCCTGGCAATAAGTGGGGACGCCCCGAGCGGGCCCGCTTTGTTCAATGTTCACATCCCAGACCCGTCGCCCTTGCTGGCCGAACGCTATTTGGGGGCCCATAAACAGGCTGTATACCTTATCCGCCCCGACCAGCATGTGATCGGGCGGTGGCCAGCATATGACCCCGACAAAATTTGCGCGGCCCTGCAGCGCGCGATTGGAAAGGCTTGATTATGGCTGTGACCCTGACCCCGAACATCACTGACCCCGACGGGTTCTATACCCAGCTTTTGGCCGCCCATGACGGGCTTAGCATTGAAGACAGCGCCGCGCTGAATGCGCGGCTGATCCTGGTGCTGGCCAACCATATCGGCGACCGGTCGGTTCTGACGGCAGCCCTAAAGGCGGCCAAATTGGAAGACAGCTAGGCTCAGCTCATCCAAGGTCTGGGCCACGATATAATCCACATCATCACTGGCCTGGAGCGACCAAAGGTCTAGCGCGCCGCCGCGATCAGACCGTCGACATCCAGATGCTGTTCCATGTGGTCGGCCAACCGGTCCAGAACGGTGTCAACCTCGGACAGATAGCCTGTTTGAGCGTCCACACCGAACTGGCCCAACCATTCGGCGCGAAACCCGTCATCCTGGAACATCCCGTGCAAGTATGATCCCGTGACCCGCCCATCTGCTGACGCAGCTCCCTCTGCCCTGCCGTCAATCGTGGCAAAGGGTCGGGCACAATCAGCGCCCGTGGTCGTGCCTATATGCATTTCGTATCCTCTGAACGGTGTGCCACTGGCCGAGAGCGCCTGGACTTGCATCAGATGCTTATGGGGGGTCATCAGGGTTTCCACATCCAGTAGGCCCAGCCCTTCTGTACGTCCGGCGGGTCCTTCAATGCCTTCTGGGTCCTCAACAAACCTGCCCAACATCTGGTAGCCGCCGCAAATCCCCAGAACGTGACCGCCGCGCCGAATATGGGCGGCCAGGTCGATATCCCAGCCTTGAGCCCGCAGAAATTCCAGATCGCCCCGGGTGGATTTTGACCCCGGCAAGATCACGACATCCACATCCCCCGGCAACGCGCGGCCTGCCTCGATCATTTGCAAATCCACATTCGGGTCCTGGGACAGCGGATCCAGATCATCGAAATTGGAAATCCGGGCAAAGACCAGACAGGCCACTTTCAAGCCCCCGGCCTTGGGCGCGCGGGTCAGGTCCAGCGCGTCCTCAGCTGGCAATTTCCAGGCATCCGCGAACCACGGCAAAACCCCGTAGCCCTGCCAGCCCGTGTGCTGGGCCACATAAGAATACCCTTCGTCAAACAGGCTGGGATCGCCTCGGAACCGGTTGATCAGAAAGCCTGCAATCTGGGCGTCATCGCCCGCATCAAGCACCGCCTTGGTGCCCACCAATTGCGCGATTACCCCGCCCCGGTTGATATCGCCAGCCAAGATCACCGGCACGTCGGCGGCTGTGGCAAAGCCCATATTGGCGATGTCGCGGGGGCGCAGGTTTACCTCGGCCGGGCTGCCCGCACCTTCGACGATCACCAGATCGGCCTCGGCCTTTAGCCGGGCAAAGCTGTCCAGCACGGCCTCCATCAGCTGCGGTTTCAGCTTGCCGTAGTCCCGCGCCTTAGCCATGGTCAGGCGTTTTCCTTGGACAACCACCTGCGCGCCGGTTTCGCTTTCAGGTTTCAACAAAACCGGGTTCATATGCACCGTCAGCGGCGTCTTGCAGGCCCAGGCTTGCACCGCTTGGGCACGGCCAATTTCCCCGCCGTCCGAGGTTACAGCCGCGTTGTTCGACATGTTCTGCGGCTTGAACGGGCGCACAGACAAGCCCCGCCGGGTCGTTGCCCGGCACAGGCCTGCCACCAGCAGCGATTTGCCCACGTTGGAGCCCGTGCCTTGTATCATCAATGACCGCGCCATGACTTCCCCCATTTGCCGCCCACTATGGCGATCCAGACCCGCCGCAACAGGCCTGCCACGTCCCTCTTGGGAAAAGAACGACGCGGTGTCTAGGGTCGTGAAGGCAAAACCTTGGCTTTAAGGCTTCCAGGCCCAAGGACGGGTAAAGTTGCCCAGAACACCTGCGACCTCGGCATCCGTAACCGTGCCTTGGCTTTCCAGATGGGCCACCAGCCCTAGACGCTTGTCTTCCACCACCTCGGTCACCAGGGCCGCGACCCCGGCATCGGACAGGGCCTGGTTATAGATCCGCGTGATCGCGCTGCGGCGCAGGTCCGGCTTGAACACTTTTCCAACGGCGGTCTTTGGCAGCTCGGCCAGGATTTCCACATGCTTGGGCCGGGCCGCCCGTTCGTGCACATGGATGTCGCAATAGGCGCGCAGCTCCTCGGTCGAAACCGACGCCCCCTCGACCAGTTCGACATAGGCGCAAGGCAATTCGCCGGCCACCGCATCGGGTTGACCAATCGCGCCGACAAAGGCCACGGCTTCGTGCCCGGCCAAGGCCTCTTCGATCTCGGCGGGGTCGATATTATGGCCGCCGCGAATGATCAAATCCTTGGCCCGCCCGGTGATCCAGACAAAACCGTCCCCGTCAATCCGGCCCAGATCGCCTGTGCGCAGATAGACACCGTGGTGGAACAGATCCTTGTTCTTGTCGACCTCGGTATAGGTCGAGCCTTCGTAAACCCCTGGGTTATCAATACAAATCTCGCCAACCTCGTCCACGGCGCATTCCACCGGCCCATCGGGCGAAGATTTCAGGATTTTGACGGTGGTGTGAGGGAACGGGAACCCGATTGATCCGATCTTCTTTTCGCCCACAACCGGGTTGCAGCTGACCAAACAGGTGGCCTCGGTCAGGCCGTACCCTTCCACGAGCGAGATCCCCGTGGCCTTTTCAAACCGCTTGAACAGCTCGACCGGCAAAGGCGCGGACCCCGAAAACGCCGTCTTCACGGTCGAGATATCAGCATCCACGGGCCGCTGCATCTTGGCGGCAATCGCCGTAGGCACAGTGATGATAAACGTCACCTTATAGCGCTCGATCAGCTTCCAGATATTGTCGAACACCCCTTCGCCCCGGTAGCCCTGAGGCGTCGGGAAGATCACATGACCCCCACTGGCCACCATCGACATCAAGATCACATGGCAGGCAAACACATGGAACAATGGCAAAGGGCAGATCACGTTGTCTTCTTCGGAAAACAGCAAGGTCTTTCCGACCCAACCATTATAAATCATGCCTGAATATTTGTGCTGCGCGACCTTGGGCATCCCCGTGGTGCCGCCCGTATGAAAATAGGCCCCGACCCGGTCTTGTTTTGGGTCATCAAAGTTCAGGGTCCGGGGCTGTTTAGCGACCTCTTTAGTGAAATCCAACACCCGAGCCTTATGGCCAACCGGGTTCTTGGGCCGGATCAACGGCACGATAAATTTCTTAACCCCGGTCAAATAGCGCAGCAGATCGACCTCGATCACCGTTTCGACACTTGGCGCCATGGCCACGGCGGCCGCAGCCTTTTGCGGCACATCGGTTTTTGGAAAGGCCTTTAGCGTCACAACAACCTTGGCCCCGGTTTCTCGCAAAATTGCAGCGATCTGTTCGGCATCCAGCAATGGATTGATCGGATTGGCAATGCCGGCCACGGTGGCCCCCAACAGGGTCACGGCCGTTTCCATCGCATTGGGCAAAATATAGGCCACGACATCCTTTTCGCCGACGCCAAGGCTGCGAAACAGGTTCGCGGCCTGGGTCACCTGCCCATGAAACTGCGACCAGTTCAGGGTTTCAGCCGGATCGGTCGGACCCGATTGCAGCTGAAACGTTACTGCAGGCCGGTCGGGAAACCGCGCGGCCGTCTGGGTCAACATTTCATACATGGTAGTCGCGGGCTGCGACGCTGGCCAAGGATTCGCTTGTTCAATGCGTTCCTTGTCGTACAATTCGGTCCATACAGACATATTCCGATCCTCCCTATGCCTTTGTTTGCCAAAGGTCAGTTACACCGAAATGTAAGGCATAGGGCCGATCACGCAAGCCCGGTGATTGCTTACCCCCAAAATGAAACAGGGCGCGCCATTGCGGCACGCCCTAAACTCATACTCGAGTTACATTAAACTCAATCTTACAGAATAAACTCAGTCTTGCGGAATCCGCAGTACCTGACCCGGATAGATCAGATCGGGGTCTTTCAACATAGGCTTGTTGGCCTCGAAAATCTCGGTATAGCGCGCTCCATTGCCCAAAGCCTTTTGCGCGATTTTCCACAGATTGTCGCCTTTTTCCACGGTGTGGAACACAGGATCACCGCCTTCGACCTCGTCCTCGACCGTGGCAATGCCTTCGACATTGCCAACAGCCGCTATGACCTTTTCCTTGATCTCTTGGCTGACGGCCGCACCGGACAGCTTTACGCTGTCCCCGTCTACCGCGATCTCAATGCCGCTTGCATCCAAGCCAAGCTCGTCCAACTCAGCGCGCAGCGCATCCTCGGCCGGGGCTTCCGCCGCTTCTGCAGATCCAAATACCGATTTTCCGGCTTCTTTGACAAAACTCCAAAGACCCATCGTTCATTCCCTTCAAACACACACGCACCACTGCGTTGGGTCCGATATGCCCGGATTTGGCCCACGAACAAAGGGGAATTATCCTTGAAAAGTCCCATCGGTGAACTGCAGTCGCGCCAGCCGAGCATATAGCCCGCCCTTTGCCACCAGCTCGTTATGGGTGCCTGTATCGGCGATCTTGCCACCTTCAAACACGATGATCCGGTCGGCCTGCTTTACCGTCGCCAAACGGTGCGCCACAATCAAAGTGGTACGGTCCTGGCTTAGCTCTTCCACAGCCAATTGCACCGCGCGTTCGGATTCCGCGTCTAGGGCGCTTGTCGCCTCGTCCAGCAACAGGATCGGGGCGTCCCGCAGAATGGCCCGTGCAATGGCGATCCGCTGCTTTTGCCCGCCCGACATCATCACGCCGCGCTCGCCGACATAGGTGTCATAGCCATCAGGCAGTGCAGACAGAAAATCATGGGCCGCGGCGGCCTTGGCGGCGGCTTCAACCTCGGCATCTGTGGCGCTGGGGCGGCCAAATCGGATATTTTCCCGCGCGCTGGACGCAAAGATCACCGGGTCTTGCGGCACAAAGGCAATCCGCGACCGGGCCTCTTCGCGCAAAACCTCGCGTAGATCCAACCCGTCCAGCCGCACAGCGCCCGTCACCGGATCAAAGAACCGAAGCATCAACTGCAAAATGGTCGATTTGCCCGCGCCCGACGGACCAACAAGCGCCACGGTTTCCCCTGGTGCCACCTTGAACGAGATGTCTTGCAAGACCGTCGATCCAGGGCGTGCAGGATATTCAAAAGACACATTGTCAAACTCGATATGGCCGTCGGCGGTGCTGGGCAGAGCCTTGGGCGCATCGGGGTCGTTGACGGTGTCCAAAGTTGTCAGCAGCTCAACCAGACGTTCGGTAGCCCCTGCTGCGCGCTGCACTTCGCCCCAGATTTCGGACATCGCAGCAACCGCGCCCGCCACCATGACAGCATAGATCACGAATTGGACCAGCTCGCCTGCGCTCATCAGCTCGGCCCGCACATCCCGCGCGCCGATCCACATGACGCCGACCACGCCGGTAAAGATCAGGAAAATCACAATCACCGTCATCGCCGCCCGCACACCGATCCGCGATTTGGCGCTTTGGAACGACTTTTCGGTCATGTGGTTGAACGTGCTGCGGCTTTGGCTTTCATGGGTAAACGCTTGCACGGTCTGCACCGACAACAAGGTTTCCGACGCATTGCCCGAGCTTGCCGCAATCCAGTCCTGGTTTTCCCGGCTCAGCACCCGCAAGCGGCGTCCCAGCAAGATGATCGGTGCCAGAACCAAGGGCACCAACAACAACACCAACCCGGTCAATTTGGCCGAGGTCGCCAGCATCAAAACCATACCGCCCATCAGGATCAAAAGGTTGCGCAGCGCGATGGAAACCGAAGACCCAATCACCGACAGCAACAGCGTGGTATCAGTTGTGATCCGGCTTAAAACCTCGCCGGTCATGATCTTTTCAAAGAAAGACGGGCTCATCCCGATGGTGCGTTCGAACACGGCCGTGCGGATATCCGCCACGACCCGTTCGCCCAGCAAGGTCACCAAATAATACCGCAGCCCGGTGCCCGCAGCCAGCAACAGCGCCACCGCAATAGCCGCTCCGAAATACTGGTCTAAAAGGGCCGCATCTTCGACACCGAAGCCGTCCACAACCCGGCGCACGGCCAAGGGCAAGGTCAGCGACAACACTGCCGTCAAAACCAGCGCACAGGTCGCCGCGATCATTAGCTTGGCATAGGGCAGCATAAACGGAGCCAGCGTCCGCAATGATCCGATGTTTTTAGATTTCGCGCGCTCTTCCTCTGCCATCGGGGCAGTCGAGGCCACTTGCGTTTGATCCGCCATTGTCCGTCGAATGCTCCTTACGCAGGCGCCATTCGGCGTCGCCAACCCGATCAAGAATGGTCAGGAAAATCGTTTGGAGCGGGCGGCGGGAATCGAACCCGCGTCATTAGCTTGGAAGGCTAAGGTCTTACCACTACACAACGCCCGCATAGCGGATCATGGACTAATTCATAGCCAATCTGGGGTCAAGCATCGAACTGCAACATTGAGAAAGAATACTATAACAAATTCGCAACCAGCGACACTGGTGCCAGGAGTGGGCTGCCAATGGCGCAGGCGGTCGAGATCCCAACTACCGGAACGTTTCTGACCGGCAAGCATGACGCCAGGCGCATGCTCTAAGTTGATCTTGCCGATGATACACAAGAGCAAACCGTTTAAACCGACCAAAAACGGCCCAAACCTGCCGTTGACGTCTGGCACCCGATGCTGCAGTCGCAGCCCGCTTTGCCGACAATCGCTACGACTGCAAAGCTTGGCCAAGGCTCAAGGTCTGCTGCGCGGGACAAAGCACCAATTCGCTGCGGTTGCGCCATTGGCGGCTATGCTGCGATAGTGGCCGAAGGAAAACTAACCAGTGGGAAAGAAGGTTTCACGGTCAGGGCTATTCGGTGCTGAAGTGACCTATTCTCAAGCGATTACAGCCTAGATCATCGGCAACTTTGTTCAGCTGCTCGACAGTGTCGTTTGGCAAACTCACGCCGTTCTTTGACAGCCGCTCCGCATTCCTTGTTTCCAACTCACCCGGGTAAAAGATTTCATCGAACCCCAATGCAAGTGGCGTCGACTTAATCTGATCGACCATCACATCCATATCATCCAGAAAGTCTTCATACGGCCGGAATGCATTGACGTTAAGTGCGACGACCAAATGCCCGGCACCGCTTTGTCCTTTTGGCATGTATGGACCCACCACACCGGTCGTGAATGCGCTTCCTGACAAGACCCCTGAAAGCACATCCATCATGACCGAAATCACATATCCTTTGTGTGCAGCTAGCGGCTGGATCAAACCCTTGAGCGCTTCTTCAGGGTTCACGGTCGGAGCCCCAGAACTATCAATCGCCCAGTCGTCAGGTATGTTTTCACCCT